>DAOUHZ010000062.1:0-19356 GCA_034428455.1 Dehalococcoidia bacterium | reverse complement strand
CCGCCGCATCGGGGGTTGTTCTTGGCGCAGGCTTCCTTGTGGTGCCGGTCCAGCAGGGCGTGAAACTCATTGTACACTTGCACGTCCGCCGGAATGCCGGCGTGGAACATGGCCTGCCAGCCGTCATAGTTGTCCCGGCCAATTGGCTCGATTCCCACCCGTTTCAGGATGCGGACAGTGTAGGCATCGATGACGAACGACGCTTTGCCGGCAGCGTACACCAGGATGTCGTCGGCAGTCTCCGGCCCGATGCCGTGGATGCCCAACAGCTCCCGGCGCACCGTTTTCGTGTCGGCGGCAAACATGCGATTCAGATCACCGTTGTAACCTTCGCAAACGTGGGCGGCAAAGGCCTTCAGCTTGCGCGCCTTGGCGTTGTAGTACCCCGACGGCCGCACCAACTCAGCCAGGTCCTCCAGCGGCAGCGCGTGCACTGCCGGCCAACTCTCGATCCCCGCAGATCGCAGGTTGTCCAGGGCTAGTTCCACGTTTCGCCAGGCCGCCGCCTGCGTGAGGATCGCCCCGGCAATCATCTCGAACCGGCTGCTGGCCGGCCACCAGCCCTGCGGCCCATAAGCTTGCAGCAACCGATGGTATATCTCCATCAACGTGTGCTCTGCGCTATGCACTTGTTCATCCGTACCGCAGTGAGCCGTATCCGTAAATCACAGGAGCGCGGGTACGGCGTCGGCGAGTTCGATGCTGCGCTCGGTCACGTCGCAACGATAGGCCCAGACCGCGACGCCGGCGTTGCGCGCTTCTCTCAAGGTGGCTCCCAGCAATGGATCAGCAACGTCGTGTGGAGTGAACGCCTCGGCATCCGCCCGCTGGATCACGAAGATCACCGCCGCCTCGTGGCCTGCGTCCCGCGCCGCCATGAGGCTCCGCAGGTGTTTCACGCCTCGAATGGTCGGCGCATCCGGAAAAAGGCCGACGCCGTCCTCCACCAGCGTTACCGACTTGGTCTCGACATAACACCTGCCCACCGGACCTTCCAGCAAGAAGTCCAGCCGGCTCTCCCCGTAGACCTGCTCCCCCCAAGCCAGGGGGTAGTCTGCGAATTGCGGCAGGCGCTTCCGTGTCAATGCCTCAGCGACCAGCTTGTTGGGCAACCGGGCATCGGCTGAGGATAGCGCCGTCCCGGTATCCACCAGCGCCAGGTCAAAGCTGGTTTTCCGATTGCCTCCCGGCGGAGCAGGTACCAGGAGCACCCGGAACCCCGGCACCAATAGCTCGCCCATCCGGCCCGAATTGGGCACGTGCGCCAGATACTCCCTGCGCTCCACGTCCACCAGGGCCGCGAATCGGTTCAGCCGCTTGATGAATCGCCCTTCAACCAGGGGAGGAAATCGCAACGTTAGTCTCCAAAATCAACAGCCCAGGCCATGCCGGCCACATGCATCGCCAGTGCGGGCCGCCGTACCAATTGATGCTGCTTACCCTGTAACAAAAGCGTAATCAGTTCGTAATTGCCCGTTAATCCGCAGTGCGCAATATAAGGGCATCGGCAGCGACCTGCCAAATAATCCCCCTACAGCGGATGAGGCTCGGCGATGATCACGTATGCAGGTTACCAACCCACCGGCGACGTCGCTCCTCGCGTCCTCTTGTTGGGGCAGGGGTGGGACATGATCCGGGGCGCTTTGGCCGCAGCTTCCGACACCGGCGCTATCGAGTTGATCGGCCCGGAAGCGTCTTACGACACCGATACCGATTACGGCGCGGACTCCCCGGCGGTGCTGCTGTTATCCCCTGACGCAGACGCGCCCGTGCAGCCGGATGACGACGCCGGACCACTGGTTCTGCGCTGTGTCCCCGACGACGAGCTGGACGATCCGGATCTCTATGGAGATTCCGATGACTTCGTCGCCGTGCCCTGCTCCCCCGCGGAACTGATCAAGCGCATCCTTCGCCTCGCCCACCGCCACGCCTCCACGTCCATTGCATCCGGCTCCATACGGGTCGGCGGCATATCGCTCAACCCGGCCACCTACCAGGTTACCGCCAACGGTCGCCCCGTCGACCTGGCCTGGCTGGAGTTCCAACTCCTCCAGTTCCTGATGGACAACGTGGGCAAGGTCTTCACGAGGGACCAACTGCTGGCCAACGTCTGGGGGGTCGAGAACATCGGAGGCACGCGAACCGTCGACGTGCATATCCGCCGCCTGCGCTACAAACTGGAGAGCGGACCCGAGACCTACTTCCGCACCGTCAAGAACGTCGGCTACGGGATGGTAGAACCCTAGATTCACCAAGCCGGTCACGTAAGAAAGGGGCGAGTGAAAACCCGCCCCTTTTGCGTTGCCCGTTGTGCGTTAACGTCCGCTACCACTCGGCCGGCAGGCTCACCACGCCGCGAATATTCAGCAGGTTGTGGTATTCCAGCTGGTCCGGGTCGCTGGCGAACTTGAAGGGCGGGAACTTGCGGGTCAGCGCACGGAACGCTTCCTGTCCCTCCAGCCGCGCCAGGTTCGCGCCCAGGCAGTGGTGGATGCCGCCGCCGAACGCCACGTGCGGGTTCGGGTAACGGGTGATGTCCAGGTCCTCCGGATTCTCGAAAGCCATCGGGTCCCGGTTGGCGGAGTTGATGATCGTCATCACCTTTTCGCCCTCGCGGATCTTCTGGCCGCCCAGCTCGATATCCTCCAGCGCGATGCGCGGGGCGCGCTTCACGGGCGAGTCGTACCGCAGCAGCTCCTCCGTCGCCCGGACCAGGAGGCTGTCGTCCTCCTTGAGCATGTTCCACTGCTCGGGGTTCTTCATCAGCGCCATGGTGCCGTTGCCCACCAGGTTGATGGTGGTCTGGTGGCCGGCGATAAGCAAGAGCAGGGTGTTGCCCAGCACTTCCTCCCGGCTCAGGTCGCCCTCGCGCTCGCCGATGGCCAGTACCGACAGCAGGTCGTCCGACGGTTCGCTGACGCGGTCCTCCACCAGCGGGTTGACGTAATCATTCAGCGTGGTGATGGCTTCGTGAACCCGCGTGTGCCGGTCCGGGGACTCCTGATCCAGCGACAGCAACTGCCGGGACAGCGTCCGGATGAACTCGCGGTCCTCGGCCGGCATCCCCAGCCAGTTGGCGATCACCAGCACCGGCATGGCGTTGGCGAAGTCCTTGAGCACGTCCATCTCCCCGCCTTCAGGATCGAAGTCCTTCAGCAGGTCCTGGATTATGCTCTGCACCATCGCCCGGAAGCGATTGTCGATGTACTTCGGGTTGAACACTGGGTGGACGGTGCGGCGCATCCGCAGGTGGTCCGGGCGGTCCCTCCGTATGAACCAGTTGTTCATGTAGTCGAGGTTGTACTTGTACTTCGGGAAGTCCTCTTCGGAAATTGGCGGGCTGGGCGGCTTGTCGTCCCGCAGGAACACCTCGGACGAGAAGTATTCGGGATGCCGCAGCGCCCACACCACCGCCTGGTACGAGGTGATCACCCAGGTGTCGAACTTGGCGTTCCAGTACACCGGCGCCTCTTCCCGCAGCATCGCGTAGTACGGATACGGGTTTCGCAGGTTTTCCGGCGACAGCAATTCATCGTGGACTCGGTCTTTGAGCATGTTCCCAGCCTCTCTAAACGTTTCGAGTGGACAAGATGGTCGCCAATGTAGCCGTTACTTTGCGACGATGTCAACTTGAACGCGCGCGTCGCAGGACCCGCACGTTCCACCAGACAATCAGCGGCGTAATCACCACTGTAGGCAATATCCAGGGCACCCACACCGGCTCCATATCAACGTTGACCACCGTCACCGCGGTGATCGTAGCGATGGTGCCGGCCATCATGTTGGTGAGGTGCCTCGCCACCCGCCGCTGCCCTCCCGGTTGGTCCCGGTGGAACTTGGCGTCCGCCAGTCCCAATGCCAGTGCTATACCGCCGAAAACGACCATCGTTACCCATTGGGAACTGCCGTCCCAAGCAAGTACGACCGCGTAACCCCACATGGCAAATCCCGTGATGCCGATGGCCGATACGGCAATCCAGTCCACCGGATGCGCGCGCCGCTGGCGATTTCGCGCGAACCTCCAGCCGGCAAAAACCAGGTAAAAACTGAACAGGGCAATCAAGAACAGGAACGAACTGTTGACCAGGACGGCCAGCGGCACTGCCGTCAGGAACACTACCGTCATCCCAACCGCGTAGACCCGACCCGCCAACACGTGCCACCGCCCGCCCTTGGCCATGACCAAGGCGACTCCAGCGGTCGCCAGCGAAACCGAACCGGCGGCGATATGTATGAGGAGGAGCCCAAGAGCAATCATGCCGGGCATTCAACAACGCCCGCGCATTCTATCCACTCGTGGTACTCGGCCAGCAGGGACTTGACCTTCACCGTCAGCTCGGCGACCAGCTCGCCTGTGAAATCGCTAACGTCAAAACCGTGCGCGATGGCATTACGGTATTGCATTGTTTTGAGCAGGTGGCGATAGTTGTCTCGGTCTATGGCGCCGTGGGCAACAGCCATACCAAGCACATAAGCCGGGTCGGTAGCCCGCTCTACGGCAACGCCCTCCGCTTTGACCATCATTCTGACGGCAGCTTCGGCGGCTGTCCAAGCCAGCAGGAAAGCTGCCTCGGTCATCCCGGCGTCGAGGGCTGCTTCGGCTTGGGCCAGCCGATCAAGGATGCCGGCCTCGTCCAACGACTGGGCGTTTTCGGTCGCGGCCAGCCTTTCCGGTTCGCCTACTAGTTTAAGCTCGAACTTCCAGCCGGGCCGAGAGTTGACGATGCGTTCCAATTCCCGGAGTCCAGGGTTGGCCGCCAGAGACGGCCGCGTTTTTACTTCGACAACCTTTGTTTCGTAGCCATTCTTGACTACCATATCGGCGCGATAGCCGGGCAGGAACTCCAGCGGTACGTCCCGCAAAATTTCACAACCTTTGCCACGGTACTCTGCTGCTATGAGGTCAGCACACTGCTTCTCGATAATAGACAACTCATTATTCATAGCAACTCCCCGGGATTTGGAGCATCACTTACAAGAACGTAAACGAACTCGCTGTGGTCGCGAAGAAATTCATCAAAAACCGGCGACACCCTGGTGGTACGCAGAGCCCCGTCCCAGTGCCGTATACGGCAAATCAGGTCAGTTACTTGGCTATCGTCGGAATAAACCAGTCCTGTCAGCGCGTCCAAAATGGGCTTGGGAACATTATCAGCGTCCATCGGCGTACTGTCAAAAACGTAGAATATGCTGACCATAATCGGCCCTGCTGCAGGCGGCGAGCCGTCCCAGTGGCGTTCAGCCGTGCTCCGTACTTCAGCACTCCACTGGCGTAATCGAGATTGGCGGCGTGTTTGCTGCGATACCGGGGATCCTTCCAGAGCAAACTCAAACGGCAAAGCCATTTCGCAGCGTCACTCCAGCGCCCCTGCGTCAGCCAGTTCCCGGTACTCCGCCTCGCTCAGCCCCACGATCTCCCGCAGCGCGTGCTCCGTGTCCTGCCCTAGCAGCGGCGCGGGGCGATCCAACCGACCGGGGGTTAGAGAAAGCTGCGTCTCCGTGTAGTCCGTTGCGTAAGGTCCCATCTCAGGATGGTCCAGCCAGGTGAAGTGTTCGCGGTGACGCAACTGAGGATCCCCGAACAGGTCCCGGGTGTCGTTAACCACGCCGGCAGGGACTCCCATCGCTTGCAGGCGACGCATCAACTGATGGCGGTCGTGCTGTACTGTCCAATCGGCGATGATGCCGTCCAGCTTGTCCTCGTGCGCTTTGCGGACGCGGAAGGTGCGGAACTCTCCCGACGTGATGTCATTGAACCCGTCGGCGGCGATCTCGTCGCGCAACGACCCCCATTGCGCATCGTCAAACGCGGCGATGGCAATCCAGCGGTCGGCCTCGTCGTTGGCGTCGGGCGCGCAGGGGTAGGCGCCATGGGGAGACGCTGAAGAATGCCGGTTCCCCACCAGCTCCGGTTCGCGTCCGTTGACGGCGGCATCCAGCAGCATCGGGCCGCCGAAGTGAAGGCTGGTTTCCAGCTGGGACATATCCAGATGCGTCCCCCGGCCGGTGGCCCGCTGCCGGTCCACGGCGGCCAGTATCGCGGACACCGCGAACTTGGGACAAACGAAATCGGTGTACGCGCCGTAAGGATTCACCGGGCCACGATCCGGCCAGCCGATGATGTTGGTGTATCCGGCCAGGGACGACAGCACCGCGCCGAACCCGGGCTGCGTTTGCATCGGGCCGCCGCGCCCCAGCATCGACGCGCTGAACAGCACGATGCGCGGATTCACCCGGCTCAGCTCGTCATAACCCAGGCCCCAGCGTTCCAGCGTCCCCGGAGTGAAGTTCTCGGTGACGACGTCAGCCCATTCAGCGATGCGCAGGATCAGGCTGGGCGCATCGGTATGGCTCATGTCGATGGACAGACCGTACTTGTTGGCGTTGTAGTTGGCAAAATATCCGGAACGGTTGACCCCCGACTCGCCGCCGGCGAACGGCCCGGCGCGGCGCAGCGTCTCCGGCCGCTTGGCCGACTCCACCCGCAGCACAGTCGCGCCGTACTCCGACAGGTACTTGGTGGTCATCGGTCCAACGGCGACCCAGCAGAAATCCAGGACCTTCAAACCTTCCAATGGTAAATGAGCCATACCGAACACTTCCCAGATATTGATTGGCATGGATGTACAGGATGAAAGGGATAGCATTATCTCTGTCCGGTTCATCCCGTATATCCATGCAAGTGCTCAAACAACACCCAACTCGGTGAGCCGCGCCAGGTCGCGGTCGTTCAGGCCGAGTTCTCCGCCAAGAATCTCCCGGTTGTGCTCCCCGACGCGCGGAGCCCGACGCCTAATGCCTACGCGCGAAGGGTCTGTCAGATCCTTCACGAAATGGCCCGGATACGTGACCGTTTCTCCGATGTCGTCGTGCTCAATCCGGTCGTAATAGTCCCGCGCCGCCAGTTGCCGGTGCGCCAGGATGTCGCTGGGCGTCGCCACCGGAAAGAGCAGGATGCGTCGTTCCAGCGCCCCGTCGGCCAGCTCGTTCCGGGTGTGGGTCATGAAGAACGGAGCCACGGCGGCCACCGTCTGCTCCATGATCTCCGCCCGGGCCGTGCCGTAGCCGAGCTCTTCCCAGTTGACCGCCTCCAACTCCGGGCTGCCCATTCCCTCTTCGGCCATCCAGGCCAGCATGGAGCGGACGCTGCGGGCCGCGCCGGCAGTCCCGCCTCCCGGCTGGAAGTTCACGTAGCCATCCTTGCACGGCCAGTTGATCCGGGTGAACGTTCCGCCCGCCGACTCGCGGTAAGCTCCCATGCGGCGCAGGATGGTCTGTTCCAGGTCCCAATACTGCGGCGCGTGGGCCAGTGTTCGCGCCACCGCCTGCTGGCAGGACACGTCCACGTGCTGGCCCTCGCCCGTCAACTGGCGGTGCGTGTGGGCAATCATTGCGCCGGCCGCTCCGGCCGCGCTGCCGTGCTGGTAGAACTGGGGCATGCTGACCCGGAGCGGCGGACGGTCGCTGTCCCCGGTCAGGTGCATGAACCCGCCCAGCGCCATGCCCACGATGTCGGACGCCGCGTAATCCGCGTATGGCCCGTCCTGACCAAAAGCCGTGATGGAAACCATGACCAGTCGCAGGTTCAACTCCCGCAACTCCGAATATCCCAACCCCAGAGACGCCATGTGGCCCGGGTCTGCCGACTCGATGACAAAGTCGGCCTGGCCCACCAGTCGCCGGAAGAGCGCCGCGCCGTCCGCCTTGCCGACGTCCAGCGTGACGCCGCGCTTGTTGGCGCAATACGCCCACCAGAACAGGCTGCGCTCAGCACCCGGTTCGTCCTTGTAGAACGGGCCGATCCTGCGGGCCGGGCTGCCTCCCGGCGGTTCCACCTGGCCCACGTCCGCACCCAGGTCCGCCAGCATCTTACCGCAGAGCAGCCCGCGCCCGTCGGTCAGATCCAGCACCCGGTAGGGGGCAAGGAGACCCGGCCCGTAGTCAGTTCCCTCAGTCATTGGTATCTCGATTTCACTGTTTGGATTAGATTGACGTGGCCCGAGTTCTATGCGGCGTCAGATGGTATCAGTTCTCCGGCGATTCCAATAGCGATGCGGGGGCTGCATCCAGAATGTCCGCGATCAGGCGGGCGATGTCAGCCGGGCTGAACACCGTCCCCGCCATTGGAGATGGATCGTTCCGCCACATGTCGTCCAGGCAATTCGCCAGCACAAACAGGTGCCACTCGTCCTCTTCGGGCAGGCCCGCGATGGTGTTATGCGCGAGGTAGGCGGCAATGCTGTCCTGGCTGCGCGACGCGCTCTTGGCCGCTTGGGCCGCGAACACAATGCGGCTACGGATGGATTCGGGCAGATCGTCTCGATTGAACTCCCCGGCTCCGTCTCCGAGGCCATAGCAGGCCATCATGACCGCCGGTTCGATGTCGTCTTCGTATTCAGCCGCGTCCGCCACGTCGTTGAGGAGCGACCAGTATTCCCTCGCCAACGCGTAACCGACATCCCAAGCGTCCCGGACTTCGTGAGTCCCGCCGCCAGCTTTGGGTACAACGTTCCAATCGGAACGGCGGAGCCACTCCGACCAGACGCGACGGTTGTGCGCCTGGTCGTGTTCGCTCAGCATCGTTGGGGCTCCGGCTCCGAAGTGACCTGGCGTCAGAACGTCGCCAGCGGGTTCACCGGCGACCCGGTGGCGTTGTGCCAGCGCAGCGGCGCGACGGTGAACATAAAGTCCCAGCGGTTCAACCTCTGGCACACCGGCGCGACCTCGTCGAAATTCGCCGCATCGATCAGCCACAGACCCATGCCGACGATCCCCACCTTGTGGATCGGCAGCCCGATATACGGGTACTCTCCGGGGGCAACGTCCCAGGACGCGTCGCACGCTGCGATGGACACGCCGCGCTCCCGCAGCCAGGGCAGAGTCTCCGCGTGCAGCCCGGGGCGCCCTTCGGCGGCCGTCGGGGGGCCAACCTCCTGGCGACGCTTGTACCAGCCCAGCCGTATGCACAGCGCGTCCCCTTCCGTGACACGAACGCCTTGGGCCTCTTCGGCCGCCTCCAGGTCGGCGGTGAACACCGGCTCGTTGGCGTCTAGCCA
This sequence comes from Dehalococcoidia bacterium, assembly GCA_034428455.1. Lineage (GTDB taxonomy): Bacteria > Chloroflexota > Dehalococcoidia > Lucifugimonadales > UBA3495 > Bin87. The sequence goes on along the minus strand of DAOUHZ010000062.1, from coordinate 10,300 downwards.
ATCCCGGCCCTTCACGCCGGCGATGTCCAGCAATACGCCTCGGGTCACGACGCCGTTCTTTACGGCATCAACGGCGCCGGCCCCCGCCTTGTTGGCATTGTTGATCAGGCCGGCATCCTTGCCGTTGTACATCTTGCCGTTCCAGAACTGGTGGCACAGGCTGTCCAGGTGGGTCACGGTAAGCCCGTGGAACGACACGCCCAAAAAGTCGCTGGCGCCGCCGCCGCCCTCCGAGGGCGCCGACTCGCCGGTGGACACCATGTAGTGCAGCGGCGGGATGCTGGTCACGTCCGCCGCCATCTCCGGAACCAGCAGGCGCGAGCAGGTGACGCTGATGCCTTCCTGCACCAGGCCGGCCGCCTCTTTCCGCTTGGCATCCGTGATCAGGTTCAGCGTGCCCAGTTCGTCGTCGTCGCCCCAGCGCCCCCAGTTGCTCAGTGAATCGAACCAGCCCAGCACTTGCTCCTCGGTTGGAATGTTCGTTGTGGTCATAACGTTCCCTCCGTTTGACCTTCCGTCAATACCGTTTGACCTTCCGTCAATACCGTTTGACCTCTTCAGTCATTGCCGCTCGACCTCTTCAGTCATTGCCGCTCGACCTCTTTTGTCATCACTGCTTGACCCTTTTCGTCATTCCTGCGAAAGCAGGAATCCAGTGGGGCGATTGTAGAGACCGCCACCGGGCAGGTCAACGAGGTTGCCGTGATAAAATCCGAACCATGCCCGGCGATGATCCGGCTGGTCTATTTTCGCCGCTTTCCGCGAGCCCAATCATGACTTTTCAAAAATATCAGGCTGCCAGCCGGCATCTGTTAGCCCAAAGTCGTCAAGAGTTGGCGCGCGGGGATGTCCGCCAAGCGTCGGAAAAGGGCTGGGGAGCGGCCGCGCAGATAGTCAAGGCAATCGCGGAGCAGCGAGGTTGGCCGCACCGAAGTCATGCCGCCCTGTACGATGCCATCTCCCACCTCATCAGCGAGACTGGTGACGTCGAAATCCGGCGACTGTTCGATGTGGCCGGCAACCTCCACATGAATTTTTATGAGGACTGGAACAACGCCGAGAACGTTGGCGGCAGCTTGAATGACGTGGAGCGTTTCGTGGACAAGATTGAACCGCTGGTATTCGCGGAATAGAACCGCAGTCGCCTGGCGCCATGACCACCCCCAACTTCGCCGACCGCACCATCTGGACCGGGGACAACCTCGAAATTCTGCGCGGCCTCAACTCCGCGTCGGTTGACCTGATCTACCTGGACCCGCCCTTCAACTCCAACCGCAACTACGCCGCCCCGGTGGGCAGCGCCGCCGCCGGCTCCGCTTTCAAGGACACCTGGACCCTCTCCGACCTGGACGTAGCGTGGATGGGCCTCATCGCCGACGAGCAGCCGGCCATGTACCAGGTCCTCCTAACCGCCGGCCTCACCCACGGCAAGGGGATGCAGTCCTACCTCTGCATGATGGCCGTCCGGCTGCTGGAAATGCGACGCGTGCTCAAGGACACCGGCTCCATCTACCTGCACTGCGACCCCACCGCCAGCCACTACTTGAAGCTGCTGATGGACAGCATCTATGGCACCCGCAACTTTCGTAACGAGATCATCTGGAAACGATCAGATGCGAAAGGCAACACTGGTCAGGGAGCGAAACATTTCGCGCGCGTGAACGACCACCTGCTGCTGTACGTGAAAACCGACCAGAACGTGTTCCGTTCACAGTACGGTCCTCTGGATCCCGGCTACGTTGAACGGTTCTACAGATACTCAGATCCAGATGGGCGGAGGTACAAACTGGACAATATGTTGGGGCCAGGAGGTGCCGCCAAAGGGAACCCACAGTATGAAGTCATGGGTGTCACCCGATACTGGAGGTATTCTCTAGAAAGAATGCAAGAACTAATCGCGGAAGGGCGAGTAGTCCAGACCAAACCCGGCAATGTGCCAATGTACAAACGGTATTTGGATGAATCTCTTGGCACGCCTGTCTCCACCAATTGGGCTGACATCTCTCTTGTCCGGGGTTGGTCTAAAGAGCGCATCGGCTACCCCACCCAGAAACCGCTCGCCCTGCTGGAGCGCATCATCAAGGCGTCGTCCAACGAGGGTGACGTGGTGCTGGACCCCTTCTGCGGCTGCGCCACCGCCTGCGTCGCCGCCGAAAACCTGGGCCGCCGCTGGATCGGCATCGACATCTCGCCCAAGGCCGTCGAGCTGGTCAACATGCGTCTCCAGCAGACCATGGGCGAGCTCTTCCACAACCGCCTGGTCACCGCCCGCGCCGACGTACCCCGCCGCACCGACATCAACGCGCCGATTCCCTACCGCCAGAACAAGCACGTCCTGTTCGGGCAGCAGGAAGGCCGCTGCAACGGCTGCAAGTCCGCGTTCGAGTTCCGCCACCTGGAGGTCGACCACATCATCCCTCAGTCGTCCGGCGGCACGGATCACATCGAAAACCTGCAACTCCTCTGCGCCCACTGCAACCGCGTCAAGGGCGACCGCCCGCAGGAATACCTGGCAGCCCGTCTGCGCGAAATGGGCATGGCGGTATAATGAAGGAGGAGGAGAACTATGTCAGCGCATAATCCAAAGGCATTCGTACTGATGCCCTTCGCTCCGGCATTCGACGACATATACGAGCGGTTTTTACGTCCCACGTTGGCCGAAAGCGGGTTCGACGTGAAACGCGCGGACGACATAATGAACCAGCAAAATATCCTGCGCGATGTAATCGACTGGATCGTCGCCTGCGATCTCATAATTGCGGATTTGACCGGTGCAAATCCTAATGTGTTCTACGAGATTGGCGTAGCCCACACGATGAACAAACCCGTTATCCTCATTACGCAGGACAGAGACGACGTACCCTTCGATCTCCGGCAATACCGTATCTTGGAATACAGTAGAGATTTCGCCACCATTGAGGACACGAAAGCAAGACTTGCCCAATACGCAAGGCAGTTCTTGCAGGGCGAAGTATCTTTTGGCAACCCTGTCAGTGACTTTCGCCAATTCAATGCGGTGCAACAAGAACCTCTGTTGACAACCGCTGCTGTTGAAACTGATATTAACGGACAAGGGTACTTTGACCATGTCGTTTTCCTTTTGGAAGGCTATGAAAGGTTAGCAGTCTCTTTGCTAACTATTATTCCTTACGCGCAGGATGTTGAATCTAAACTTACTGCTGTCACTCATGATATAACGATCATGATGGGCAATCCGAACTCATCGACTTATCGGATATTGCGCGATAAATTCAACCGAATTGCTCTTGATGTTGGCGTTTTAGCCACTAGACTGCATGATATCAACAATGAGTATGCAGCTGTTACCCAAGAAACTCAGCCTAGCCTGGAGTTTATTACGGCATTTGAAGTAGCACAAGCCCATGTATCTGGTATTGATGCTACTGAACAAATTACATCCTTGCAGGAAACCCAGCGCACGTTTATAACTCAGCGGAACCAATTGGTTGCAACGACCTCAGAATTGGAATCGATGCCTCACGTGGAGCGAAGTTTTGACCGCGAACTGCGTAGAGCCATTGAGGAAATCCGAACTCTGGCCGCTAATTACAATAGTACGATCACCGTGCTTTCTGATGTCATTAACAAAATGATTCGGCTTTGACGGCAATCTGGATTCCCTGGTTGTCCAAGCCGACGGCACGCTACAAGAACTCTGATGCAATCATCCCGTTCATCCTGTCCATCGACGCAAAGGAACCGGCGCATTGCGAGGTGCTGTAATGCCGTGCCATTGGAAACCCGGGCACCATAGCCAAGCAAATCATGGAGGACACATGGCTGAACCATCCAACCTTTATGCCGACCGTCCTGATCCGGGCAAAGGGTTGCACGTCATTCCATCCGATTGCTCGTGGGATTATGATTGGGAGTTGACCGCAGACCTCGTGGTGGAGATTCAGGCTTCCGGGGAAGAGGTGCTTGCTGTCTCTCATCACCTTACGGTTGAGGAATACGGTGAAGGCGCGTCGGTTGAAGAAGCGGTTCAGGACTTGCTGACATCGTTGTCGGAGTACCGCGAATCTTTGGAAGAGCGGGAGGCAAGACTTGGCGCATCAGCCACGGAGGACCTGGCGAAATTGCGTGGCATCATCCGGCGCTCGTGGGTACTCCGCCAATAAACCCTCACGCCTCCCGCAGCCGCCGGGACAGCAGGCACAGGAACACGGCCACCGAGCCCGCGACCCCCAGGTACAGCGCCGTCAGCGGCGCGCCGATTTGAGTCACCATCCACCCGTTCAGCGCGCTGGCTGGGAAGTGCGCTTGAATGGCTAGCACGCGCATCCCGCCCATGCGGCCTCGAAACTCCGGATCGGAGTTACCCATCAGCACCGTCATCACCAGCACCAGCGACACCGAACGGCCAATGCCGGTGAGCACCTTGATCGCCAGGGCCACCACCAGCACGGCCCCAAAGGGCAGCAGCCCCGGCAGCGTCAGAACGGCGACGGCGAACAGGATCATGGACCCGTGCCAACCGCCGTTCACCGCCCACACCAGCCACCATCCCTGCCTCCGCAAATTGCTGATGCCGGCCACCACCAGAGCGCCGATCACCGCGCCCGCGCCCATGGCCCCGTTGAGCAGGCCCAGCACCTCCGGCCCGCCTTGCAGGGTTTCCTTGGCGAAGATGGGCATCAACGCCGTCGTGAACGGGAAGCCCGTCACGTTGTACATGGCGGCGATCAGCAGCGCCATGAACAGTTCCTTGCGCTGCCAGACGTGACGCAGACCCTCGGCCACGCCGATGATGATCTGCTTTGGCGTGGTGTTGCCTGCGGTTTCGTTGCGCGTCCGAACCATCAGGGCCAACAGTGCTCCGACTACATATAGCACGCCGATGAATCCGAACAATCCCGCTGGGGTCAGTGGCGTGTAGAGGAAACCGCCGACAATCGGCCCGACAAACTGCGTCAGGTTCTGTCCTAAACCCAGCATGGCAACGGCGTTGGTTAGACGGTCTCGCGGTACCGTGTCGATCAGCAGGGCGTTGGTCACCGGCAGCTCAATAGTCCGAAACGCGCCGCCGCCCAGGATGATCACGAAGATCATCCAGACCTCGAGCGCATCCGCCAGCAGCAGCGCCATCAGCAGGAACGCCAATGCCGCCGCGATGAAGTGACCCGCTGCCATGAGCAACCGGCGCGGCATCCGGTCCACCACCGCGCCCGCGAAGACCGAAAGGAACGCCAGACCCAGAGCCGATCCGCCGGCCAGTCCGACTAACAGCGCATCACCCGTCAACTCAAGCACCAGCCAGAGCACCGCGATGATCTCCATCTGCCGGCCGGCCATGGCGATGTTGGCGGATACCCACACCAGCGAAAAGTCGCGCCGCCGGAACGAGCCGAAGGTCTCGCTCGCGCGGGCACCCAGGAATGTGGCCAAGTCTCTGGAGCCTCCCTCGCAAACCGGCGCCGATTATAGCACCGCGCCGGCGATTCCCTGCCGGAACCCCTTGGCTCACCCCGCGATTGCTGCCCGGCGAATTACTAATAGCGTTGCACGTTACTATTGTGAGACGTTACCATGTGCTATGCCGCGATTCGCCAACGACGAAGCCGAGAATGTGTTCAACGGCATAACCGCGCGGCATCTGCCTCACGACATACAACAGCGGGCCAGGATGAGGTTGCAAAGGGTCGTAGCGGCGGTACGGCTAACCGATCTGCGAGTGCCGCCGTCGCATCACTTGGAACGCCTTCGTGGTGACCGTGCCGGTTCGTACAGCATTCGCATCAACGACCAATGGCGAATTTGTTTTGTTTGGACGGAACAGGGAGCCATGGACATCGAGATCACCGATTACCACTGAGGAGGAAAACCTTGTCGAGCGCTTTGATCCACCCAGGAGAGCATCTCACCGAGATATTGGAGGAACTGGCCATTAGCCAATATCGATTGGCAAAGGCGATTGGCGTTTCCCCCCGAAGGATCAACGAGATCGTTCACGGAAAGCGGTCCATAACCGCAGACTCCGCGTTGCGCATCGGAACGGCGCTGGGTACGTCCCCAGAGTATTGGCTCAACCTGCAGCGAATGTACGACCTTGAAGTTGCCAGGACGTTGATGGACACCAATGGCATCACGCCGTTAGTCAATTGAGAGCTTGACCATTGCCTGGCAAACCTGCGTGTTACAATCCGGGGCATCTGCGACTTTTGGCAATGGAGGCAACGGAATGGAAATCGGCGTCGGACTGGACCACACTCTGGGAATGAACTGGGACGACCAGGCTAACTTGGCCCGCGAGGCGGCCGAGTTGGGTTACGAGAGCATCTGGACACCCGAGAACATCGGCACCGACTCATTCCAGGTTTGCGCCCGGCGCTGGCAGGCCAGTTGCGAAGTCGTCGAGGGCGGCCTTACCACCGGCATCGGCGTGTCGCCGGTGATGTACCGCACGCCGGTGGGTTTCGCCATGTCCGGAGGCACCATCAGCCAGCAGACGGGCGGCAAGTTCATCATGGGCATCGGCGCGGGCAGCGCGTACCGTCCTGCGAACCGCCGCGACCTGGGTTTCCCTCGCGTTTCCGCTCTGAACCTCATGCGCGACTACCTGACCACCGTTCGTGGCCTGGTCCGCGGCGAGCGTGTCTCATACCAGGGGGAGCACATCAACTATAACAACATCCGCCTCGCCATCCGCCCGGCGCCGAACACGCCCGTCTATCTGGGCACGCTGGGCCCCGAGATGCTGCGGCTGGCCGGCGAAATCGCCGACGGCGTGTGCCTGAACTGGTGCACTCCCGCGCAGATCGCCTGGAGCCGTGAGCGCATCGCCGAGGGCGCGGAGCGCGTCGGCCGTGACCCTGCTGAGTGCAAGGTCGTCGAATACATCCGCATCTGCGTCGACGAGGACGAGGACGTCGCCCGCCGGGCCTTTGCCAAGAACTGCCTCGGCTACCCGCTGGGCGCTGCGGTTCCCACGGAGCGAGAGCGGCAGTTCGGCTACCGCGCCCACTTCGAGCGCATGGGATACACCGAGGAACTGGCCGGCGCCGACGCCATCCGTTCGCGCGGAGGGGACATGGACGAGGTTGCCGACGCTTACCCGTCTGACGCCCTCCTGGCCGTAGGCTACTACGGCAAGCCTGACGGAGCCGCCGCCGCATTCGCCAAGCTGGCCGAGGGCCTAGATGTCGCCCTGGTTCGCGTCATCGCCGCCCGCCCGGAAATCTCATCCACCCAGGCTGTCATGAACGCCTGCGCGCCCGATAAGGTGCGGCCGATTCTGTGAAACGACTCTTTGCTAACCTGCTGAAAACCATAGTCGCGGCGGCCATTTACGCCGCGATATTTTGGTATAGTTTCAACATATCTGACAATCCGGACCGGCTCACAACGGCGATGATCGGACTGATCAGCCTCGGTATTGCCTACGGCGTGTGGACAGCGCTGTTCAAGGTGGCCGGCGAATTGGCAGGGGGAATCATGGTACTGGCAGAATTTCTGAACCGACATCTCCTGGAGCCACAGAAACAACGATTGCTGGAACAAGGACGGCGGGAAGGACGCCGGGAGGGGCGCAAAGAGGGACGCGCCGAAATCCTGGCCAGGATGGAGGAACTGGGTATGGATCCCAGTGCGCTCCTGGCTGATCAAGAAGCGGAGAACGAAGGCAACGACAGTTGAAAAGAGGCCATCATGCACGTAGGCGCCGCCACCATTTTCCAGAACCCGGCCAAGTTCTCCACCGACTACGAGGTATACCGGCAGGAACTCCGGTTGGCTGACTTGGCTGAGCCGTTGGGTTTCCAATCGATCTGGGGCGTGGAGCACCATTTCACCGACTACACCATGTGCCCCGACGTGCTCCAGTTCCTGACTTACATGGCCGGTCGCACCTCCGACATGCGGCTGGGCAGCATGGTCTGCGTACTACCCTGGCACGACCCCATGCGCGTCGCTGAGCAGGTCTCCATGCTGGACAACCTTAGCGACGGGCGGTTCGTCCTGGGCGTAGGACGTGGCCTGGCCAAGGTCGAGTACGATGGCTTCCGCGTCGACATGAATGAGTCCCGCACGAGGTTCATCGAGTCAGCCGAGTGCCTGCTGGCCGGTCTCGAAAGTGGGTTCTGCGAGTTCGACGGCGAGTACATCAAGCAACCGCGTCGTGAGATCCGGCCGAATCCCTTCCGAAGCTTCAGGGATCGCACCTACGCCGCAGCCATCTCCCCCGAGAGCAGCCGCATCATGGCCCAACTGGGCGTGGGAATGCTGGTAATACCGCAGAAGCCCTGGGATGAGGTCGAGAGCGACCTGACCAACTACCGCAACGCCTGGCAGGAGAGCCACGGAACCGCATCCGCCGGCCCCCCGCCCCCCGTCGTCGCCTGCTGGACCTTCTGCCACGAAGACGCGGATTACGCCCGCGATATGGCTCGCCGCTACATCGGCGGCTACTGGCACACGGTCATGGACCACTACCAGTTCAAGGCCGACCACCACAAAGACATCAAGGGCTACGAATACTACGGCAAGGTCGCCGAAAAGATGTTCGATTACGGCGACGACGAGGTAGTGGACTTCTTCGTCAACCTCCAAGTCTGGGGCACGCCCGAACAGTGCTACGAAAAGATCCTGCAGATCCGCGACCGCACGGGCCACGACACCTACGTCGGCGCCTTCAGCTATGCCGCCATGCCCTATGATGCCGCCGAAGCCAGCATGCGTCTTTTCGCCGCCGAAGTGATGCCCGAGCTGAAGGCGTTGCAATAGAGCGAGCAATCCTCATCCATTGGATCACAGCTCACCGACATTGGCTTGACCTACCGGAGGGTCCCACTCATGCCAGACTGGTTTCCCAAGCACACCATAGGAGACCTGCTCAATGATGCCGCCGGCCGGTTCGGCCCGCGCGAGGCGCTCATGTACGAGGGTCAGCGGTGGACGTTCGACGAGTTTCGCGACGAAGTCGATCGGGTCGCGCGCGCGTTGATCAACCTCGGCGTTCAACCCGGTGACAAGGTGTCCATATGGATGCCCAATCGCGCAGAGTGGCTCTTCCTTTTCGGAGCCATCGCCAAGATCGGGGCCGTACTCGTTCCCATCAACACCCGGTTCCGCACCGGCGACATGGAATACCTGGTAAACCACTCCGACTCCACCGCACTTATCCTGATGGACCGCTCCGGCCCGGTGGATTTCCTCGACATGCTGCGTGAGGTCGCCCCGGAGATCGATGCCGGTGATGCGCGCGAGTTGCGTCCGTCAGCCTTCCCCGTCCTCCGCAATGTCATCGTCCTGGGCGAGAACCACCCCGGCGGCACGATCAACTGGGATGCGATGCTGGCCGGCGCCGACGAGGTGCCTGCCTCCGAGCTCGCCCACCGCGAGGCAGCCGTCAGCCCGGACGACACATTCCTGCTCATGTACACGTCCGGAACCACCGGGTTCCCCAAGGGCGTGATGCACTGCCACAACCCCATCCGCACCATCACCGACGCGGCCAACCGCATGGCCATGTCCTCCCGCGACGTAATCCTCATGTACCTGCCTCTGTTCCACTGCTTCGGGCTGTACGAGGGGCCGCTAATGTCGTGGGTCACCGGCGCGCGCGTCGTCCTGACCACCATGTTCGACGCCGGCGAAGTGCTCGGTTTGCTGGAGTCCGAACGCGCCACCGTCATGGACGGGTTCGACACCCACTTCTTCGACCTGACCCACCATCCCGACGTTGACCGGATCGACCGGAGCAGCCTGCGCACCATCCTGCTGGCTGTAGGCATGGCATCCAGCGAACCAACCGCACGCCTCACCCAGGATAAACTGTGTCCCTCGCTGTCGGCCTGGGGAATGACCGAGGTTGGGGTGGGCGCCACCCGAACCTTCTTGGACGCGCCAGAAGACGACCGTTGCATCGAAAGCGGCCACCCGTTACCCGGCTACGAGTTCAAGGTCATCGACCCGGAGACCGGCGACACGTTGCCGCCATCAACAGCCGGGGAGTTGCTGGTGCGCGGCTACGGGGTCATGCAGGGCTACTACAAGCGTCCCGAGGCCACCGCCGAAGCAATTGACGACGAAGGATGGTTCCACACCGGCGACGTCGCCACCATGCGCGACGATGGCAGCATCCGTTTCATGGGTCGCTACAAGGATATGCTCAAGGTGGGCGGCGAAAATGTGGACCCCACCGAGGTCGAGGCTTTCTTGTTGGAACACCCGGCGGTCAATAAGGTGCAGGTGCTCACGCGTACCCACTTTACGTTGCAGGGTTGAAAAGGGACGGCCACTCCGGGTAAGGAATGAGTTACCAACCACCATTCCTGCCCGG
>DAOUHZ010000061.1:0-17261 GCA_034428455.1 Dehalococcoidia bacterium | reverse complement strand
GGTGCGCTACAACGACGTGCCGGCCGTCGCGGCGGCGATTGATCCGTCCTTGATGGCCATGCAGCGGTTGCCGGTGGTCGTGGACACGGGCAGGGACCTGACCCGGGGTCAGACCGTGGTGGACTGGTACGGGCTGACAGGCCGGGAGGCCAATGTCGACGTATGCCTGGACGTGGACGCCGAGCGGCTCACGGAGTTGGTGGTAGACAGGTTGGTCAATCACCCCTGGCCGGCCTAGCAGGCAAGGCCGCGAACGATTTGCAACGAGAAGGGGCGACCGTCGGGCCGCCCCTCAGTTTCACGAAGGTGCGCGAGGATCAGCCCAACGCGGCGACGGCGGCCTTGACCTCATCGTAATCCGGCTCGTTGACCGGCGCATCGGCAACCCAGTGGTAGCGGACGACGCCCTCGGCGTCGACGATGGTCACGGCGCGCTTGGCAGCCACGTAGCCTTCCATGCCGGCGAGACCGGGCAGGGCAACGTCGTAGGCGTTGACGACTTCACGGTTGTAGTCGCTCAGAAAGGTGTAGTTGACGTCGTTGGCGGCCTTCCAGGCGGCCTGGGCGAAGGGCGGGTCGACGGTGATGCCGATGACCTCGGCGTTCATGTTTTGGAACTCGCCGATGCTGTCGCGCAACGTGCACATCTCGGTGGTGCAGACGCCGGTGAACGCGCCGGGGAAGAAGGCGAGGACTACGTTCTTGCCGCGATAATCGCTCAGGCTGTGGCGCGTGGCGGGGTTTTCGTGCAGGGTGAAATCGGGGGCGGGCTGCCCTATGGTAATGGCCATGTTGTGAACCTCCGGCCGGGGCTTGATACCTTGATACTAGGATTGAGCCGCCTATGATGGGAGCTGATACGGCGGTTGGTATCTTACCATACGGATAGTCAGCGTCCGCCGGCGAGGTTGCCTACGGCAGCGCCACGGAATCTATGAACGCCTGATCGAACTTCACCCGTTCGTCAACTTCCTGCCAGAGTTCCGAATGGCAGTTGTTCCCGTGAAACAGCCGTACCAAGACGCCTTCTGATTTTGCTACGGCGACAGCAGGAATAAAATCGCTGTCCCCGGTTACCAATATTGCCTGTTCTATCCGCTGTTTCGCCGCCAATTGAACCAAATCGACCCCTAGGAGGATGTCAACGCGCTTTTGTTCGTATCTAGGATGACCGTCGGGTCCCAGCCTGCGTTCCAACCGGCCCAAGCGTACCTCGAACCGGGGAAGCCTGTTGAGCCGGACGAAGAATCTCCGGCGATTTTGCGTCCGGGTACGCTGGTCAGGAGTCGGCGGATTGTCTTGATACGGCGGGCAATCGTAATAATACGCTCGGAGGAGGTCATTCCCAGTCGCTAAGGTGGCAACGAAGGCCTCGAAGTTTATCTGGACTCCGCTAAATTCATCCTGGCGCACGCGATCCAGGTATGCGCCGTCGATGAATATCGCGACCCGGTCTGCCATTGTGAAACCTCCAAAAATTGAGGCGGCTTTAGAAGCCGCCTCAAGAATCACAACCTAACGTGCGCCTGAGCGAACGCCAGGGAGTATCACATCAATATGCTCGCACGAATCTCCGTCCTTGTCAATTTGAACTCGGCGGTGTACAAAGGAAAGCCGATTCCGATGAAACGTCGCCATCGCGGAAACCGGAGCCATTGCAATGTTCTTCAACTCGCGCCGTTCCACGATACACGCCACCCACGGCATGGTTGCCACCAGCCAACCCCTGGCCGCCATGGCCGGCCTCAGAGTCCTGATGGACGGGGGCAACGCAGTTGACGCGGCGGTGACGACTGCGGCCACGCTGAACGTGGTCGAGCCGATGTCCACCGGAGTCGGTGGCGACGTATTCGCCCTTATCTGGAAGGCGGCGGACAAGAAGGTAACGGCACTGAACGGCAGCGGCAGGGCTCCCAGAGCGGCGTCTATCGACGACCTGCACGCCAAGGGACACGCCCGGATGCCGGCTTTCGGGCCGCTGTCGATCTCGGTGCCCGGGACGGTTCACGGCTGGGAGGTACTGCTGGAGAGCGAAGGGACCTTGAGCCTCGGCGAGGCGCTGGCGCCGGCCATCGATTACGCGGAGAACGGGTTTCCCGTCAGTGACATCATCGGTTTCCAGTGGCGGCAGCAGGAGGACAAGCTGGCCGCGCTGCCCTCGGGCCAGGAGATGCTGGTGAACGGGCACGCCCCGAGAGAGGGAGAATTGATGCGTCTGCCCACTCTGGCGCGAACTCTGCGCACGGTGGCCGAGGGCGGCAGCGAGGCGTTTTACACCGGGCCCATCGCCTCCGCCATGGCGCAGTTCGTCCAGGAGCAAGGCGGCTGGCTGTCCGAAGGGGACATGGAGTCGCACCACTCGGACTGGGACGAGCCCATCAAGACGGACTACCGGGGGGTGACGTGCTGGGAGTGTCCGCCCAATGGCCAGGGCATCATCGCGCTGGAGGCGCTGAACATCGTTGAAGGATTCGACATCGCCGGCATGGGGTCACAGAGCGCGGAGCGATACCACCACCTGATCGAGGCGACCCGGCTGGGTTTCGCCGACGCGTTCGAATACCTGGCCGACCCACGCTGCGCTGAGGTGCCGACCGAAATGTGGACGTCCAAGGGGTACGCAAAGAGCCGGCGAGGTCTGATCAACCCGGAGCGAGCGATGGAGTCGGCTCCTTATGGGAAAATGGCGCCGGGCAGCGATACGGTGTACATCAGCGTGGTCGACGGCGCGGGTAACGCCTGCTCTCTAATCAATAGCGTATTCGCAAACTTCGGCTCAGGCCTGGTCATTCCCGGGACAGGGATAGTGATGCACAACCGAGCGTCCCTGTTCAACGTGAGGCCGGGCCATCCCAACTCGCTGGAAGGCGGCAAGCGTCCGTTCCACACCATCATTCCGGCGATGGCGACGCGGGATGACGAACTGTGGCTCAGCTACGGCGTCATGGGCGGCTTCATGCAACCGCAGGGCCACCTGCAGGTGATCTCCAACATGGTGGACTTCGGCATGGACGCCCAGAGAGCACTGGACGCCCTGCGCTTCCAGGTGGCCGGCGACTCCGTGTGGCTGGAAGGCGACGTGGACGACGCAGTGGTGATGGGCCTCCACCAGCGCGGCCACCGGGTCAACGTGATGCACGGCCCCCAGCGCGGCGGAGCCGGCGGCATGGGCGGCGGTCAGGTGATCAGCCGGGATCCGGAGTCAGGGGTGATCAGCGGCGGAAGCGAACCGAGAAAGGACGGAGCAGCCGTCGGCTGGTAATTACTGGGACAGCCACCGACGAAACCGCTGCCAAGTCCCCTGGGGTTCCGGTTCGATGGGTCGGCCGCGCCAATACTGTTGACTCTGGTTGCCCATGCGGCGGATGAACATCCACGCGACGGCCGCGGCCATCAGGACAAGCCCGGCCAAGGACAACCACATCAGCTTGGCCAGGAACAGGCCGATCAGGGCAAGCACCCCACCGGCGATGGCGAGCTTGGTGGGGGAGATGAAAGGTTTCGACTGGCGCGGACGCGGCGTGAAAGGAGATGGCTGGTCGTCCAGAGGCGGAGGAGCGTCGGCCGGCGCGGGTGTAGGTTCCGGTGCGTCGGTTTCCAGCTCGTTCAGCAATTGCTCGATTTCCTGTTCGTAACGATCTTTCATCTTCGCACCTACCCCTGCCTGCATGCGGAACCGGACATGTCGTTCGGATTATAGCGTTTACCGGGCGAGGAAGTAAGCGAGTGATCGACTCAGGAAACTGTCGGCGCTGTGCGATACCGACGGCACGCCTATCGTGCCTGGTCCAGAACAATCCGAGGGATGTGCTAGGATATCGGCGGCAACGGCAGGGCGTAACTGCCGGACAAGGAGACAAACATCATGGCGAATACCCCGTTGGGGCTGGACATCAGGGCCTGCATCTTTGACGTTTTCGGCACGGTGGTCGACTGGCGGTCGAGCATCACCGAGCAGTGCGCGAACATGGGACGGATCAAGGGAATCGACCGGGACTGGGGTGCGTTCGCGGACGCATGGCGCAGCAAGTACGGCCCTTACATGAACAAGGTGCGCACCGGCGAACTGCCCTGGACCAACCTCGACGCGCTGCACCGCATGTCCCTGGACGAAGTGCTGGACGAATTCGAGATCAGCGGTCTGGATGATGACGAAAAGATGGAGGTGACCTACTTCTGGCACAACCTCCGTCCCTGGTCCGACAGCGTGCCTGGGCTGTATCGGCTCAAGAACAGGTTCGTGATCGCCCCCATGTCCAACGGCAACATTGCGCTGATGACCAACATGGCCAAGAACGGCGGTATGCCCTGGGACTGCATCCTGGGCGCCGAGGTCGCGCAACACTACAAGCCGGACCCGGAGAGCTACGGAACGGCAGTCAAGCTGCTGGGCTTGAAACCCGAGCAGGTGATGATGGTGGCGGCGCACCAGGGCGATCTGCTGGCATCGGCCAAGGTTGGTCTCCGCACGGGGTTCGTGCCGCGTCCGCGGGAGCACGGGCCGGATCGCACGCCGGACCCGACTCCGGACCCGTCCTTCAACGTGGTGGCAGACAGTTTCGTGGACCTGGCAGCCAAGCTGGGAGCGTAAAGCTCAAGCGGCCATAACCGCAATGATGCAGGGGCGAATGATATTCGCCCCTAATCAGTTAACGGTTCCAGGCCGCAAACCTCGGCCACCAATTCGTAGGAGCGAACCCGGTCGGCGTAGTGATAGCAGATGGTTACCACGCTGAGATCCGGCGTCTGGTAGTCTTCGGCCACCTGTTCCAGCCCGGCTTTGACCTGTTCGGGGTCACCATCGACGCAATTGCGGCTGTACTGCTGAATGAACTGCCACTCGTTGGCGAGGTACTTGTAGCTGGCGGCCAGGTCCGGGTGGGGGATGCCCTTGGCCCGGTTGGTTACCGAGCGGAGACGGCCCAGGTTCCGGCTGGACGCGATGCGCTGGGCTTCCTCCTCGGTGTCGGCGCATAGAACCTGAACGCCCACGTTGACCAACGGTTCCGACAGGTATTCCGACGCCTCAAAGTTCTGTCGGTAGGATTCGACGATCTGCGGCCCGTCAGTGGCGCCCATGCCGAAGAAGTGCGCGTAGGCGAAGGGCAGGCCCATCTTGGCGGCCATGAACGCAGATTCGTATCGGGAGCCGAGGAGCCACACCTGGGGGACGGTCTCCGATTCCTCCGGAGCCGCCAGGACCTCGTTGAAGGGATGATCATCGGGCTGGGTGTCGTGCATGTAGTTGATGACGTCGCGGACCTGCTGGGGGAAGTGGCGGACATCCTTGGGCATGCTGGGGTAGGCCAGGGCGGCGGCGGTGATCTGGTCGCTGCCAGGAGCGCGGCCGATGCCCAGGTCGATGCGGTCGGGGTACAGCGAGTCTAGGATTCGGAAAGTCTCAGCCACCTTCAGGGCGCTGTAATGGGGCAGCATCACGCCGCCGGATCCGACGCGGATGCTCTTGGTATGGGCGGCGATCTGGCCGACCATCACCTCGGGGGCCGTGCCGGCAAAGTTGGGCAGGTTGTGGTGCTCGGCCACCCAGTAACGCCGGTAACCCATTTGCTCCGTGGCCATGGCGAGCTGGATGGTCTCCCGGAGCGCGACGCCGGCGTTGCTGCCCTCTCGCATCGGCGACTGGTCGACCACGCTCAGTTGCAGTTTTTGGCTCAAGTGGTCCCCCTGGCTGTCAATGCGTCGGGCAGCGGCAACGCGTGCTATCCGGCGCCGGTATGTTTTGTATCACTGAAACTTGGGTTGTCGGCAAGGGCCGGCCGGCATATTATAATAGTGTCCAACCGGGAAAGTAGCGGGCAAATACTCCAGGCGAGCATCCCGATGAGGTTCCCGCTCGTCATCCAGACAGGTGAACCGCTTTGCTTTTCGACAAGATGATCGGACCCAAACCGGCGGTCGAAAATATCCCGCCGTCAGGGCTACCGCTCACGGGCAGCGGCAACAAGTACCTACTTGAACGTATCGTCAAGTGGGTGCTTTTTCTTTTGGCGTCCGTCTCAGTGCTGACCACCGTCGCCATCGTGTCGGTGCTGCTGTTCGAGGGGGTGCAATTCTTCACATCGGACTTCTACGAGAACAATCCTACTGAACGGGTTGCGACGAGCGCAATCGAGGGATCGGCCGGAGAGGCTCCCAACGCCCTGGCCCCCGGAATAGTCCCGAAGGTGGAAGTGCGCGCCACCACCGACTCGCTGATCTACGTGAACTGGGAACGGCCTGCGGTGGGGCAAGAGCCGACCGGGTATGAGGTGTCGGTGCTGCCCAGCCTGAACGCAGACCTCTCCGATTGCGCGAGCCTGGCGGTGGACCGGACGTCCTGCGTGATTGCAAACGCCGCGCCGGGACGGTCGCATAAGGTGACGGTGACTACCCTTGCCGGGCCCGATAAGGGAGTCGGACTGCAAACCGCCTCCTTCAGCGTGCCCGAAAAAGTGAAGTGGCACCGTTTCCTGACGGACACCAAGTGGCGCACGCTGCTGGTTCCCAGGTCCTACGGCATCTGGCCGCTGTTGGTGGGCACCACCATGATCGCCGTGCTGGCGATGGTGGTGGCAGTGCCGCTGGGCCTGATGAGCGCGATCTTCCTGAGCGAGTACGCTCACCCGCGCCTCCGGGCGATTACCAAGCCGATCCTTGAGGTGCTGGCTGGCATCCCGACGGTGGTGTACGGGTTTTTCGCCCTCTTCTTCATCACGCCAATCCTGCGCTCGTTCAGCGACGACGTGGGCATCTTCAACGCGCTGTCGGCCGCCATCGTGATGGGCGTCATGATCATCCCCATGGTGTCCAGCCTGAGCGAGGACGCGATGCGGGCGGTGCCCAACGCCTTGCGGGAAGGCGCCTACGCCTTGGGGGCGACAAAGGTTGAGGTAGCCACGAAGGTGGTGTTGCCGGCGGCCCTGTCGGGCATCGTCGCCGCAATCATCCTGGCGATGTCCCGGGCAATCGGCGAGACGATGATCGTGTTCATAGCGGCCGGTCAAAATGACAGCCTGACGTTCAACCCCCTGGACCCGGTGAACACGATGACCGGGTTCATGGCTACGACCAACTTCAGCGACAACGCAATACCGGGAACGGCCCAATTCCAGGCGCTGTTCGCGGTGGGGATCACGCTGTTCATCATCACGCTGCTGATGAACCTGCTGAGCCAGTTCGTCGTGGCCAAGTTCCGTGAGGTGTACGAATAATGGCAGCCGGAATCGAGCACGGTTACAGCCAGCGGTTGTCGAAGCGCAAGCGAAACGCTTCCGTTTTCTACGTCGTATGCGTCGCGGCTGTCTTGGTCGCCTTGTTAATGCTGCTGGCGTTGCTGTACAGCGTCCTGTCGGAGGCCATAGCCTGGTTGAACCTGGACGGCACTTCGATCAAGACGCTGCTGACGGACATCCCTTCCAGCAAAGCGGTGAATTCCGGTTTGTTCCCGGCCATCGTGGGCACCATCTGGGTGATGGGGATCTGCGTCTTCGTGTCCTTCACGGTGGGTGTGTCGGCGGCCATATACCTGGAGGAGTACTCCGGGGGCAGCCGGATCGCACAGCTGATACAGACGAACATCCAGAATTTGGCGGCCGTACCGTCCATTGTCTACGGTATTCTGGGCCTGTCGATTTTCGTGACCTTCTTCGTGATGGTTGCTCCGGGAACCGACGGTAAAAATGTGTCCGCCGCCGGCCTGACCCTTGCCCTGCTGATCATGCCGGTGGTAATCGTGTCATCCCAAGAGGCGATCCGGGCCGTTCCGCCCTCGATACGCGAGGGCGGCTATGCGCTCGGAGGCACCAAGTGGCAGGTGATCTGGAGGCTGGTGTTGCCGCAGGCGATGCCAGGGATCCTCACCGGGATCATCCTGGCGGTTAGCCGGGCCATGGGAGAGGCGGCGCCGCTGGTCATCATGGGCGCGCTGTCTTTTGTGCCGTTCGCTCCGGCCGGCCCGTTGGACCGATTCACAGTGCTGCCGATCCAAATCTACGTGTGGATTTCCAAGCCGCAAGAGGAGTTCCACCAACTGGCGGCCGCGGGGATCGTCGTGCTGCTGATCATGCTGCTGGGCATGAACGCGTTCGCCATCTTCCTGCGCAACCGGCTGCAGAGGAACCAAGGAGGGTAAACCAGAATGGCCGCAACCTCGGTTGAAACCCGCGCCGCCGTCCGCGCCATCGACGTGGGGGTCTATTACGGCTCCAACAAGGTGATCGAGGGCGTGAGCATGGACATGCCGGAAAACGAAATCACGGCCATCATCGGGCCGAGCGGTGCGGGCAAGAGCACGCTGCTGCGCTGCATCAACCGGATGAACGACCTGATCGAAATCTTCCGCATGGAAGGGCAGATGTGGTTTGGCGATTTCGATCTGTACGCTCCGGAATCGGACCCGACGCAGATCCGATACCGGATCGGAATGGTTTTCCAGCGTCCCAACCCCTTCCCCAAATCGATTTACGACAACATCGCCTTTGGGCCAAAGATCAACGGGTTCAAGGGCAATTTGGACGACGTGGTGGAACAATCGCTGCAAGGCGCCGCGCTGTGGGACGAGGTGAAAGACCGTTTGAAGGAATCGGCGCTGGCGCTATCCGGCGGACAACAGCAGCGGCTGTGCATCGCCCGGGCGCTGGCGGTGGAGCCCAGCGTGATCCTGATGGATGAGCCCTGCTCGTCCCTGGACCCCATCGCCACGCTGGCCATCGAAGAACTCATGCAGGAATTGAAGAAGACATACAGCATCGTGATCGTAACGCACAACATGCAGCAGGCGGGCCGGGTGTCCGACAAGACCGCCTTCCTGATGCCCGACGAAAATCGGGTGGCTCATCTCATCGAGTTTGGCGACACCCGGACCCTGTTCACAAACCCCACCGACGAGCGCACGGAAGCGTATATCACCGGTCGGTTCGGCTAGTTCATGGCTGCGCGACCCACCGAACGTTGGACCGGTTAGGGTCAGGGTTAGCGGCGAGCCGGGTTGCCAAGAGGACAAGGAGGCGACGCAATGCTGAGGTCTGATTATGAGCGCGACCTGGCCAGCCTGGAGGATGATCTCGCCGAAATGGCCAGTCTGGTCGAGCAGGCAACACGTTCCGCGCTGGACGCGCTGGAAAACCAGAACAACGAACTGGCCCAGAGGATTGTTGAAGAAGACGACCAGATCGACCGGCTGCAGGATGCCCTGGAGAACAAATGCGTCGGGATGCTCGCTACCCAACAGCCCACGGCCCGTGATCTCCGGCAGGTGCTTTCAGCGGTGCACATAGCGGTGGAACTCGAACGGATGGGGGACTACGCCGAGGGGATCGCGAAAATATGCCTGCGCATGGGGGACCAGCCACTGCTCAAGCCGTTGATCGATATCCCGCGGATGGCCGAACTGGCTCTGACCATGCTCCGGGAAAGCCTCCAAGCGTACTCCAGCCGGGACGAATGGCTAGCCCGCAAGGTATGCAAAGACGACGACGCCGTTGACGATCTGTACAACCAGATTTACCGGGAGCTGCTGACCTACATGCTGCAGGATCCCCGCAATATCGAGCGAGCGACGTACCTGCTGTGGGTTGCTCATGACCTGGAGCGGATCGCCGACCGGGCCACCAACATCGCAGAGCGGGTCATGTGGCTGGTTTTGGGGCATACCGTGGGTACCGGGAGCGTAAAATCCGACCGTTCCCTGCGCTGATCATCGCCAACCCACGCTGGCAAAATTTTCCCTGAATTTCGTCTCAAATCCGTCGTTGACAATTCCCGACCTCGGCAGTATAGTTTTCGCAAATGCATAGTACTTGCAAAAGGATTTGCATCTGCACATGTACCTGTCCCCCGACAGCGGGGGCAGGATAGACCTGACTGAAAACTTCGGGTTCGCACCTGCGCCCACCGGATTTGCCGCACGGCAACGGTGGGTTTTCTATTGCCAGAAATCGGAGGAGGACACCGTGACCAGCCCAGCGCAGATCACTAGCCAGGAAGAAATCCACGAATCCAGTATGCGGCTGGCGGCCGACGCGCCCGCGATCATCCCGTTCATGGAGGATGAGATACAGCGCTTTGACGCGGAGGTCGACCGGTTCCGCACCGGGGACCTGGACAACACCGTATTCACCCCCTTCCGCCTGCGCCAGGGAGTGTACGGACAGCGGCAGGCCGACGTGCAGATGATACGGGTCAAGCTGCCCGGCGGCATCATCTCGGCGGACATGCTGGACTGCTTCGGCGACGTCACCGAGAAGTACGCGCCGCTGAAGAAGGGCCACATCACCACGCGGGAGAACATCCAGATCCACCACATTCCGCTGGAGCAGACCTCCGAAGTGCTGCGCATCCTGGGCAGCGTGGGCCTGTCCACCCGCGAGGCGTGCGGCAACACCGTCCGCAACGTCGTCGGAGCTCCGACTGCCGGCGTGAGTCCGGAAGAAGTTTTCGACCCGACGCCGTATCTGACGGCCTACGTGCGGTTCGGCGTCCGCCACCCCATCACGCAGAACTTCCCCCGCAAGTTCAAGTCCGCGTTCACTGGCAACGACCAGCGAGACGAAGTGGCGGCGGCGATCCAGGACCTCACGTTTGTATCCCAATACAAAGAAGTGGACGGCGAGCAGCGCAAGGGTTTCAAGGTCTATTGCGGGGGCGGCACGTCGATCATGCCGCGGCTGGCCAAGCCGCTGTACGAGTGGGTGTCAGAGGACGACTACCTGCGCGTGGCCCTGGCGGTGTGGACGGTATTCAACAACGCCGACATGCTGCGCAAAAACCGCATGATGGCGCGCCTCAAGGTGCTGATCGACCGCATCGGCCTGGACGAGTTCCGGGACATGGTGGACGCCGAGCTGGCAAACATCGGGCCAATCGACTTCCGGTCGCTGATGACCGCGGAGGAAATTCAGCGCGAGGACCCGCCGGCGCAGCCGTCCGCGGGGAACGGAGACGAAAGCAACCCCGAGTACCAGGAGTGGTTGACCGCGAACGTGGAGGCGCAGCGGCAGGACGGTTACCACGTCGTGTACATCAAGATAGTGCGCGGCGACCTCAGTCCGGAGCAATTCCGCGGGCTGGCCGACATCGTCCGCAACTATACCGGCGGCAAGGGGCGGGCCACGCAGGAGCAGAACCTGGTGCTGCGCTGGGTCCCGACGGGCCACCTGCACAACGTCTGGGAGGCGTTGAAGTCGCTGGAGCTGGCGGAAGCCGGGCACAGCCACATCAGCAACGTGGTGTCCTGCCCAGGCACGGACAGCTGCAAACTGGGCATCACCGCGTCAATGGGACTGGCCCAGGCGCTGCGCTCTGAGATGCAAGGCTGGAATGGCCTGTCCGAAGACAAGGGCGTGGGCGACATCCGCATCAAGATGAGCGGCTGCCCCAACGGATGCGGCCTGCACCACATCGCCAACATCGGTTTCCACGGCGCGGCGGTCAAGGGTGTCGACGGTCAGCAGATTCCGTCCTACGAGCTCTTCCTGGGCGGAAACTACGGCGACAATCAGGTGGAGGACTCTCGCATCGGGACGCGGGTGCCCAAGGTGAAGGTTCCGGCCAAGCTGGTGCCCTCGGTGCTCAAGGATATCGTCACGTACTACAAGGACAACCGCGCCGACGAGTCCGAGCGTTTTAACGACTTCCTGGACCGGGTGGGGCTGGAAGAGATGACCTCGGTAGCGGCCCGCGCCCAGGAAGTGGGACACGAGGCCGAGGGCGGCGGCGAGATGTACTTCGACTGGGAGCGGACCAACCAGTACGTGCTGGAGCGCGGCGAAGGCGAGTGCGCCGTTTAGCGGCTTCCTGACGTCGCAATGGCCAAGGCATCTCTGAACGGTCGAGTGCTGGCCTTCGTCGAGGCGCGGATGCCCGACGAAATGGCCAGCCTCATCCGTCGGCACGGCGGTGTGCCCATCGGCGCGCCGGTCATGCAGGAGCACTACCTACAGGACAGCCCGCAGGTGCAGCAGGCTATCCTCGATGTCTGCCAGGGGCGCGTCGATACCGCCATATTCCTCACTGGCGTCGGCGCGAACGCGATGATGGGCATCGCGGAGAGCATGGGCCGGCTGGCGGAGTTTGAAGCGGCGTTGCGCGAGATCAACGTGGTGGCGCGCAGCCCGAAACCGGGTCGCATCCTGCGGCGCCACAAGATACCCATCGATATCATGCCGCCGGAGCCGTACACCTCAAGCGACTTGATAGCCGCTATGGGAGACCTGGAACTGGACCGCAAACGGGTCATTTTCCAGCGCTACGGCGGCCCGGACTCCGAACTCCCCACGTATCTGCGGGAACAACGAGCGGACTACGAAGAGCTGACGCTGTACGACTGGGGGTTGCCCGATGATCCCGCGCCGGTAGTGGACCTCATCGACCGCATGGAGCAGCGGGAAATCGACGCCCTGGCCTTCACCAGCCGCCCCCAGGTGCCGAACCTGATCGCCATCGCCGCCGACGCCGGGCGCGAAGAGTCGCTGCGGGCCAGCCTCGACAAATCCGTCGCGGTGGCTTCAGTGGGTCCGGTCTGCACCCGGAAGTTGCAAGAGTTCGGCATCGGGGTGGACGTGGAACCGGACCACCCGCACATGGGGAACCTGGTTATGGCCGTGGCGGAGTACTTCGGAGACGCCGCCTAGTATTTGAACTCCTCGCGCACCGGGCTGAAAATGTCCAGCGCGACGGCTTTGGTTCCCTGGCCTTGAGCGTAGTGCTCTACATCGCCGGGGATGATATACATGTCGCCGGGCTTGAGGACGCGCACCTCGCCGCCGATGCCCATCTCCAGCTCACCCTCCACGATAATGCCGCCCTGTTCATGGGGATGCGTGTGCAGGGGCACCAGGGCCCCGGCCTCTACCTCCACCAGGGAGAAGAGCATCTGGGCTCCCCAGAAGGTGCGGGTGCGGGCGCCTTCGGCGAGTTCCTTGTAGCCCCGGCTCTCGGGGCTGAGGAAGTAGTCGCTCATCGCGTGATCTCCTTATTGTGCGGGTCCATGCGGACTGGATTCCGGCTCGCGCCGGAATGACGGTAAAACGAGCGGGTTCAGTCGAACCCCAGCCGTTTTTCCTTGAGACTGGTGAACCGTCCGCCGTGTCCGATGATCAGGTGGTCCAGCAGTTCGATGTCCATAAGCTTGCCGGCAGCGGCCAGGTCACGGGTTACTGAAATGTCCTCCGGGCTGGGCGTCGGGTCGCCGGACGGGTGATTGTGGGCCACGATGATTGAAGGAGCGTTCTCCCGGATGGCGGGACGGATGACCTCAGCGGGGCGTACGGCGCTGCTGTTCACCGTGCCGATGTAGATTGTACGACGCGCCACAACCTGATTCCGGGTGTTGAGCAGCAGGACGACCAGGTTTTCCTGCACTAGCGGCTCCATCTCCGCAGTGAGAAGGCTGGCCGCATCCTGTGGACAGGATATCTGGGCGCGTTCCTCGGGGGCAAGGGAAGCGATGCGGCGCCCAAGCTCCAGGGCAGCCATAATTTCGCTGGACTTGGCGTGGTTGAGTCCGTGCAGCCCGCACAACTCGGCATACCCGGCGCGAGCCAAACCGGCGAGACCGTCAAACTCGGCGAGAATGCGCATGGCCAGACTGATCGCGTTTTCGCCGGCCACACCGGAACGCAGCAGTATTGCGACCAGCTCAGCGTTGTTCAGGTAGCGCGGCCCGTGCTCACGCAGGCGCTCGCGAGGGCGCTCGCAGGGTGGGAGATCAAGTATGGTAGGCTGGTACGGTGCCACGCCAGTAGGCCGTGCCGGGACCTGCTCATCCGGTGGTTCCACGTCGGGCTCCGGTTTGGCCGCGACATCGGCTTCGCGTGGAGACGCCGGGTCAAACGCGGCGTGCCCGCCGGCGATGATCTGCTCAAGTTCGGCACGAAAAGCCTCGAGGTCTACAGGTTCGGCCGTTGGTCCGACAACAGTCATCATTGACTCCGTCCGTCGAGATTGGGCGCGGCCAGTCTAAACACGACCTGCCCAGGTGCGCCACCGGTTGGTGTCAGCAAATGTTCCAACGCGATGCGAAATCACGACATCGAGAATTTCGGCACTAACCGCGGCTCAGATTACCTATTTGGCGGTATACGCGCACCGCACCTGACGCAAGGGCAGCCGCGGCGTTGGCCATGCTGAATGCCCGGGGCCGTTCCGGGAGAAACTCATCCGCGCCCAAATCTTCGATTGCCGCCAGGGTGCGATGGAGGCCGATTTCCATGGTGCGACGGCTGCCCTCGTCGCTGAGATCCAAGCTGCCGCAGGTGAACACCGGACCGATCAGGCAACTCAGCATCACCCGTCTATAATCACGCCAACAGTCATCAAAGGAGTATCCGGTGACGCCGTTGTCGACCAGAGCATCGTGATATTCGCCTACGACCTCCCGCTCAATCGCGCGCCGGGTTTCGGAAGTCAGACTGGTGGACAGGAAATAGGTTATGTCGCGCAATCCGGAATGGATCCCGCAGTTTTGCCAGTCGATAGCCACCATGTCATCAGCGCCCGGTTCGCCGAAAAAGAGGTTGTCCACCCTGAAATCCCCATGGGTGAAAGTCTTGGGCCCCCTGGATATGTCGGACAGGTGATCGGCGACGCGCATGCCATAGGTCCCGGCGAGCCGACGCATTGCAGGATCGAACAGGCTGCCGAAACGATCAAGGGTAGGCGTCAGGTTTAGCTGGTAGCCGAGTTGGGTCAGGCGCCGAAATTTCCTGGAATAGTCCGGCACAGTCGACAAAGCCGGGTGGTCGATGCTGTTCCAGTAGCGGGCTTGCATCCGGGCTACCGCGCGTACGGCGTCCTGTGCCTGAGCCTCGCTGGCGCCGTGAACCTGGGACACCGATTTCAGAGCGGCCAGCTCTTGCAAGACAAGCACGAACCGGTGACTGAATGGAGCGAAATCGCCATACAGCATTTTGGGGGAGCCGATACTCACCAACGGCGCGATCCGTTGGTAGAACGTGTACTCGTTACGATACAGATTGAGAATTCGGGCGAGTCGAGCGGTTTTACGGTCCTGACGGTGTAACTTGATGATCACGCTGCCGGGCAGCGATGGACCCTCAGCCGACCACACCAAGTGGCAACGAATAACCGTGCTGAATAGTCCTCGACCGGAATCCATGGGTTCGGCCTGAATGGCCCGCAACTGCGACGGTTCGATAATTCCAGAGTAGGCCAGGGTCTGCCGGAGCCAGTCCACCGTAATGTCATCTGGCTCCGTAGGGATAGTAGGACGCCTGGCCATTTGGTCTGCTCGCAGCTCCCACCGTTAAAGAAGCAGCGTTACGTGGGCAAGAACTCTCTGGCGTCCAGGTCGTCGATGGCGGTCAGCGTGCGGGTTACAAACGCGTCGGCCAACTGGCGGCTGCGCTCGCTGCTGAGATCCAGCTGCCCGCCGGCTATGACCAGGGTTTGGAAGCAACCAAGCATGTTTTGCCGATAGTTGCGCCAACATTCTTCGAGCGTGAAGTCTTTAACTCCAGCGCTCAGGAGGACGCGGTGATATTCCCCCAAGGCGTCAGCCTCGATCTGCCGCCGGGTCTCGACCGAGACGCTGGAGGAGAGGAAATAGGCCACGTCGTAAAGACCGCTGCGCACCCCACAGATCTGCCAGTCAACGACTGCGAAATCATCGCTTCCGTCCCCGCCGAAGAACATGTTGTCCAGCCGGAAATCGCCGTGGCAGAAGGTCAGCGGCCCGGCGACAACAGCGTCCGTGTGCTCCACCAGCCCACGCCCGTATGCCTCGGCCAACCGTCGCATCGGTTCGTTGAACAGTCTGCCCAGCCGCTCTAACGCGGGCGCCAGGCTGGCCTGATAAACCTGCTGGACGAGGCGCGCCCTTTCTGGACTGGCGGATTCGTGCAAGGCGGCCACTGGTGGCTGGTCCACCAGATTCCAATAAGCTCCGTGCATCCGTGCAATCTCTCGCACGGCGATTTTCGCCTGTGCCGCGCTCGCCCCATCGACCTGGTCAACCGTGGTCATGCCGACCAGATCCTCCAGCACCAGGGCGAAACGGTGATCGGATTCGTCGAAATCACCGTAGAGCAGCGCCGGGGCACGCAGCGGTAATTGGCGCGCAATGTCTCGATAGAAGGCGTACTCGCGGGCGTACAGCCGTAGTCTCCGGGCAGTCTGCACCGTCTCCGGGTGTGAGCTATGCAGCTTGACAATGACCGACTGCGGCATGGAAGCGGCATCGCCTTGGTACGACAGATGGCAACGCAGGATGGTTCCCACCAGCCCGACCCCAGCGCCGATGTTCTCGACCACCACCCCGGCGATGGGTGGCAAGTCAGGACCGCCACTGTGAGCCAACGCCTGTCGGATCCAGTCGGCGGTGATGTCATTGGCCGTTTCGGGTATTTCAGGGCGTGATGCCATGGGTCCATTGTACTGGGTGAGGAGGGTTGCCCGCGATTGGAAGCCCGGCGGACGGCAAAGATGTAGGGGCGAACCGTCGCTCGCCCCTACGCACAAAAACGCCGCAAGATTGGCCGCTAACGATCTAGTCGAAGCGGAACTTGGAGAAAGTTCCCTCTTCCTTGGTGATGAATTCGAGCAGAGCCGGCCGGCCGTCGGCGTTGGCCTGCATGGCGCGCTGCATGGCTGGCTTGATCTCGTCCGGGGTGGTGATCTGCTCGGCGTAGGCGCCCAGGGCCAGAGCAACCTGATAGAAGTCGCCGGTGAGATCCTTAAGCCCGTAGCGCTCCACGGCCGTGGGGATGCGACTGTCGGGGTAGATCGCCATGGTGTAGTTGTTCATCACCACCGTCGTGATCGGGATGTTGGCGCGGACGGCGGTTTCAACGTCCAGGCCCACCATGCCGAAGGCGGCGTCGCCCATGAAGTTGATTACCATTTTCTCGGGGGCGGCCATCTTCGCGCCCATGGCCAGGCCCAAGCTGTAGCCCAGTTGGGTGGACTTGCCCCAACCGATGAAACTGCGGGGAGCGCGGGCTTCCCAGAAGGGCGACACCTGCTCGCGGGGGCTGCCCGATTCGTGGGTGACGATGGTGTTGTCCAGGTCAACGGTGTGCATGATGTCCCAAACGACGCGGTAGGGATTCAAGGGGACTTCATCGCTGGTCAGCCTAGGCATCCGCTCTGCCATCCAGGCGTCGCGGCTGGCGGTGATTTCGGCGGCCAATTCCTGGTTCGGCGCGCGCTCCTGGCCGCCCTGGGCTTTCAGCTCGTCGATGAACTGTCGCAAGGCCAGCTTGGCGTCGCCCAGGATGGGGTAATCGGTGCGGTAGTCCTTGTTG
>DAOUHZ010000060.1:0-4384 GCA_034428455.1 Dehalococcoidia bacterium | reverse complement strand
CATCGCCAACGACCCCGACAAGGCCAACCTCCCCGTCAACGTCTACGTCACCGACGAAAACGGCCAACGGGTCCAGAAGGTGGACCCTGAAACCGGCGAGCCGATTACAGGCCCGGATGGCCAGCCCGTCTACGAGACCAAACAGGTCACCATGGCCGAGTACATCCGGGAGCATGTGACGGGCGGGAGCTATTACGAGCCCGGCATGGAGATCACTGCCGACAACGCGGCGCGGGCGTGGAATGCCAGCATTCCGGCGATCAACGCGGCCAGGGACGTGCTGCGGAACCCCGACGCCACCGAGGAGGAAAAGGCGGCGGCGCGGGCCGAACTGGAGGGCATATCGCAGGCATTCGCCGGTTCGGGATTCACCATTGACCACGACGGGGACAACCCGCCGCGGCCGGAGATTGAACCGCCTCCGGGTACGGAGTGGGTGCAGGGCGGCGACGGCACGTACTGGTACAGCCGGGCGATTGCGGGAGCGGAGGTCGATGCGGAGGCAGCGGCGGCCTACACCAACCCCGACGCGCCTCCGGGCGACCCGCCGGAAGGGATGCGCTGGTTCCTGGCCAATGATCGCTGGCAGCTTACCAACCACGACACGGACGGGGCGGGGACGCCGCCGCAGTCGGTGAGCGAGCTGATCGCCGGAATGCCGGCACAGGCGGAGCAATACGCCGAGTACCAAACGGCGGTGAACGCCGCCGCCGCGCAGCTGGGGATTTCCGCCGAGGGCAAGACGTTCGCGGAGCTGGCCGATGAAGTGCGGGCCACGCAACAGGCGAACTATGACGCTGCGATAAAGGCGAGCGCGGAGAACCTGGGATTGCCGGCGGACGCCACCGCCGAGCAGGTGAATGCCGAGGTGGAGCGGGTCCGGGGCGGCGGCGCGCCCATCGCCGGATCGCCCCTGGCGGAGCAATGGGAGAAGCAGCGCAAGGCGGACGAATTGGCGGCCATGTCGCCCTTCGAGCGCCGGCTGGCCGCATTTGAGGAGCAGGAAAAGCGGGCATTGGACCGCTGGCAGGTTGACACCGCCGACGCGCTGATTCGCGGTGGCACGAAAGGGCTGAAACGGGCGCAGCACTACGTGAGCGAAATCCGCGATCCCGATGAGCGCAAGGCCGCCCAGGAGCGTCTCGACCAGGCCCAGGCCCGACACGACGCGAAGCACGCGGAATTGCAGGAGCGGCTGGCGCCCATCCTGGGAACCAAAAAAGTGTGGGTCGGCAGCCGCCGGCGAGGACGCGAGAAAGACAAGATGACGGTATCCGACCATGCCGAGGCCCGGCGCATATTCCGCGAGGCCATCAGGAGCGGCGACGAAAAGACCGCCGCGATGATTTACTCCGCGATGATGCCGGACAATCCCGGTTATCGCTGGCGGCCCAAGCGTGGCAGCGACATGGCGCGAATGCGAAGGGAACTCCGCGAGCTCTCGTTCCGCTACCGCGACATCAGCAAAAATCAGCACCTGCATAAGCGTTCCATCGTCATGGCCTACAACAAACGGCGCAACCGGCTGTACGACCACGAAGACTGGAAGGCGACGGTGGTTGCCCGCAGGCAGGAGCAAAGGCAACGGGAGGCGGAACGGCGGGCGAACCTCGGGGCCGCGATTGACGCAGCTCGGCAGGGGTTATTGGGGCGGGAATCCGGACCGACTCCCATCGACCAGATGAACCCGGACGCCGAACTCACCTACCCGGACGGCACAACCGTAACCGTGCGGGATTACCAGCTCGACGTGCAGCAGCGCTACGCCAACACATTTGGCGAAGACGCGCTGGAGGAAGGGCTGAGCACTGAGCAGATGGCAGAGTCCCTTGGCATCAAGGCAGAGGAGAAAAACCGGCAATACGAGCAGGATCGGGATGCCTATCTGGTAAACGCGGGGATGGACCTGTCGGGCATGAGCGACGCGGACAAGGCCGCCGCCATGGCCAACATCGCCCAGGTGTCGGCGGACAACTACGATTACAATCTCGCCCAGGCCGCCGATCAATTGCTGCTGAACACCGGTGAGGGCGACGAAGGCTTTGGCGGCAATTTCGTCATCACCGACGAAAACCGCGCCGAGATAGCGCAGCGAGTGGAAGAGGCTGGGCAGCGAGCGCAGGACCGCTACGAGCGGGATCGAGATGCCTATCTGGTAAACGCGGGGATGGACGTGTCGGGCATGAGCGACGCCGACAAGGACGCCGCCATGGCCAACATCGCCCAGGTGTCGGCCGACAACTTTGATTACGCGGTTTCGGCTCAGACGCAAACCTGGGACGGGCAAACGGCAGAATCATTGCTGGCCGCAATGTCACCAATCGAACGCCGCAGCATGGAGTTTCACGGCACAACGCTGGAGGATATGTTCGGGGCGTCGGATCAGACCAAAGAGACGGCTGGCGTGATGTCGAACGCATGGGAGGCGTCGCGGGAGCCGGCGACGGTGGTGCAGGTGATCAACGGCAAGCTTTGGCGCCCGCTGGACACCGACGTTGCCAGGGTGGACGTCTTTGGGAACGTTGCAGTCCGGAGAGATGCAAACGGCGATTTTGCCGTTCCCGGCGATCAGATCACGATGATCGATGGCAAGATGTACTACAACGACGCCAATGGCGTTGCACTCCACGCCGACAACGTGAAGGTCCGCGGCATCAACGAACGCGGGCAGTTTGAGACCGGCGGGTTCTTCAAGGGCGGTCAATCTGCCGCCGGTTACGCTACGGACATAGCGGGTTTCCTGCCCGGTTTTCAGACCGCCTACGGGACAGCATTGGCGTTTGACCCGAGAGGGCCGGGAGGGTCGGGATGGACCAGTGGGGAGAAGTGGGGAGTGGCTCAATCGGCGGTCATGGACGCAGCGTTCATAACCGGCGCTCCGTTCGGAGCGGTGCGATTGACCGGCCAGGCATTGCGGGGCGGCGTTCGCAGCGTAACTCCGAGGATGATCGGGCGGGAGCTGTTTATCACGTCGTCGCTGCCGCGCTCGGCAGCGGTGATCGGCCGCCAGCATATCGGTGGCTCGTTGGCCTCCATCGGCAGGGGCGGCAAGATTGTGATTACTCCGTCGCAGTGGCGGACGTTGCCCCCGTTGACCCAACAGAAACTCGCGAACATCGCACGTGGGGTGCGCAGCGAAGCCGGCGAGTCCCTGATTGAAATGCCGTTCGAGGCGGCGGTAAACGTGGGATTTTCGGTGGCCCAAGGGCAGTTCACGCCGAACGTGTTGGTGCCCGACAAGCCAAATTTGCAAAGAGAGGGCGGCAACGTTTTGGGATTCGGCGCGTTGGAAGGCATCGCAACCCCGGGGCGCTTGAGGAAAGGTGGCGGGCCCGTTGTGATTGATACGGCTACGGGACAGCCAATCATGCCGGGCCAAATGAGCAGCCAACCCACAGAGGTTCAGCGTCGGGAATACAATCGCCGCGTTCAGCAGTTGATTTCGGAAGGTGCGCCGCCGGATATTGCTCGGCGCATGGTAGGACAGGAAATGTCAGGCGGACCGTTACCCGTAGCCGGTGGATTGGGGCCAACCATGGCAGTTGAGACCCCATTGCGCCCTGGAAAAGGCATAGTCATTGCTCCAGGCGAAGTAATCACGGACGTGCCGCCGGGCGTGTTGATTGACCCTGACGGCAATCCGATCATGCCGAACGATGCGCCGGCGCGGCCCGGTGATCCCGTGGTCGTGCCGATGGCAGAGCCCTTCCGTCCCTATACGACACCTGATGTCAAGCCTGACCCGCGTGACAGTGTGGCGGTTCCCGATACAGACACCGAGACGGATACCGAGACCGAAACTGAAACTGAAACGATCCCTGAAATCGAGGAAGTGCCCGAGGATGACAAGGTTGAGTTGCCCGACTGGTTGGAGCATGAATTAGATCAGATCACTGCCGCACCGGAAACGGAGGCCCTGCCGGAGCCGGAAACCGAGGCCCTGCCGGAGCCGGAACCGTTCAGTGATCCCTGGGTAATTCGGGAGATTGAACGGGAAATTGAGAACTTGCCGGAGCCGGAGGTTGAGCCAGCGCCTGATATGGACGGGGACGGCATCCCTGATGACGTAGATGAGGATGCGGACGGGGACGGCATTCCTGACCACCTCGATCCGATAATCGACCCAACCGTCGTGCCCAGCCCGTCGCCCTCGCCAACTCCGACCCCGACGCCAACTCCGTCGCCCAGCCCGTCGCCCTCGCCCAGCCCGTCGCCGTCGCCCAGCCCGTCGCCGTTGCCCAGCCCGTCGCCGTTGCCCAGCCCGTCGCCGTCGCCCAGCCCGTCGCCGTCGCCCAGCCCGTCACCCAGCCCGTCGCCGTCGCCCAGCCCGTCGCCGTCGCCAACTCCGACCCCAACGCCAACTCCGACCCCAACGCCAACTCCG
>DAOUHZ010000059.1:0-46369 GCA_034428455.1 Dehalococcoidia bacterium | reverse complement strand
CTGCGGGCAATTATGCTTTCTTCTCCTTCTCCTTCCGCGTTGTGAGCATAGACAAAGTAGAAATTGTCAGAATCACCCGCGGGTACCGCGCTAACGTCGCGTTGATGGCAGGTTTTCTCCGGAATCGGAGATGTTTCCGTTGCCAGGGGAACCGACCTAATCTGGCAGGTACATTGTCCTGACGGGTCGCAGACGGTTCCCGCTTCTACCAGCCACGACGTTGTTATTCCGGTTTCGGCGTCATCGGAGGGTTCGAAGCCGAGCCTATAATATGTAACTGCGGGTGGAATACCGGTACTATCCTGCCACTGCCACGAAACGGTCACTGGCCGATAATCTACGGATTCGCGAGAATACTCAGCCGTGATCTCATCGTCGGCGTGGGTTACGACCGGTTCGGGTATCTTATTCACGGTGCGGTTGGTGAACGGCTCTGCGTCCATACCGGCGAAGTTCCGGATCTGCTTGTTCCCATCCTCACTCTGTGTGTAGGACACGGTGACGGTGTCCTCTGTGTCGACACTCGAATACAGCGTGAGGGTGACTTCGCTTCGGCTTATCTTCACAGAGCTTACATTCGGATTCGTCTCAGGCTCAGTCCCTGAGGCATCCCTCTTCGTCAAAGCGAAGGCGGCGGCTTCAGGCACGTGGTCGGGGTCCAGAGGCTCGTCGTAGGACAGGATCAACTTTGTGCGGTACGCTGCCGTCCCGGAAAGCGCCGGCGGGGTCATGTCCCCAGGTTTGCTGCCGTCCACCTTGTGCCCTGACTGTGTGTCGACCGCCGCATGGCCCAGGGACGCAACCACAGGTTGTGTATCAATTTCACCATGTTTATCATTGATTGCTCCCCCGTTGAGGGCGAGCTTATTGGCCGCGATGGAAATGCCGTCCGCGTCGGAATCCTCCTTGGTCACGGTGTAGCGAAACACCAGGGAGGTGGTGCCGCTGCCGCTGCTGTAGACCGCCTGGCGATTGTTCGATCCGACCACAATCTCCAGCTGGGGCAGGCGGGCAACCCTGACCGGTACGTTGAAATCAACGGTGACTTCAATGTGTTCACCTGCGCCATAGGTATCTGTTTCGAGCAAAGGCGTGGAGGTGATGGCGAGGTCAGTCACCCCTGGCAGAGTGTTGGTAACCGGCAGGTTGAAGAAACCCGCAATGGCGCGTCCGTCCGAGTCTTTCATCTGGACATTCTGAGCGCTTGGCTTGGTATAGCTGGCGGTTACATTCTGGAGGGCGCTGACCCAATTCGCCAGAGGGAGCCAAAGAACATTGCTTTCCGTACGGTCGGGGTCAGCTTGGGTGACGTCTACAGCCGTGTCATTCACGGCGACGCTGAAAGCGTCTTTGAACCCGCTTTCGTCAAACACCGCATCATCAAGGTCCCTGGAGAAGGTGATCCTCACCCGGCTACCAGTACGGTGTGTTCTGGCGCTCAGCGGCCGCGTTGGCTGCGGTTGGTCGGCGACGGTGAGGGAGCCGTAAACCAGGACCGGGTAGTCTTTGTCGCCGCCGAAAGCCCACGGGCGGTCGCCCCCGGTGGCCGGGTTGTTGTCAGTGTCTGCGTTGTCCAGGTCCACGTTCCAGTTGGCGTAGATGCCGGTATAGCCGGTGGGGGAGGCCAGCTCGTCGGAGCCCTTGGGCTCGCCCTTGCCCGTATCGCTCTGCCCGGAGGCGTATTTGTCATAGTAGCTGCTGGTCACCGTGCCGGCGCTCTTGCCAACCAGGCCGCCAATATCGGCAGGATTCGTGCCCAGGCTGGAGGGCAGGGCCCTGGAGTAACTGGCGGTGATGGCTCCGGTTACGGTGGCGTCGCCGTAGTTCTCGCCCACCAGTCCGCCGACCTGGCTGTTGCCGCTGACCGTTCCGGTGGCGTAGGCGGCCATGACCTCTCCCTCGTTGCGGCCCACCAAGCCGCCCACTTTTTTGCTGGTATCCGTGCCGGTAACATCCACTTCGGCGTAGCTGCCCAATACCTGGCCGTCCGACGTGTTATGGCCCACCAGGCCGCCCAGCCGGACGACGTTGGTTACGGAACTGTTCACCGAGCCGGCCGCGGAGACTGCGGAGACTTGGCCGTTGTTCTCGCCAACGAGGGCACCGGTAGAACTGCCTCCGGTTACGTTTACGCTGGTCAGCTTCAGGTTACGAACACGGCCGGCCGAGCCTATGGACGCGAAGAGCCCGGTCTTTTCGCCGGTCCTGTTGATGAACAGGTTGCTGACGGTGTGGCCGTTGCCTTCCAGCGTAGCGGTGAAGTCCGAAATCGGAACCCAGCCCGGGTCTGCGTTGTAGGGCGCGGTGTTCAGGTCGATGGTGACGGGGGCCGCCATGGCTGCGCCGGTGCCGAACTCATAGCCCGTGCAGCCGCTGGTCGGGCAGCCCATGCCCGACGGGGCATTGGGGAATGCGGTGGCGTAGTCTGTGGCGTTGTCCGATGCCGGGGTGCCGTCGCCGTCGGTGTCCCAGCGGATGGCGTTCAGTTGGGCGGCGTCGGCTATCTCGATGAGACCGTCGCGATCGGTGTCGTACGAGTGGGACGAAGCGCCCTGCGCACCTTCTGATGCCTCCTTCCTCTGCAACTCCGCTACTACCGGATCCCAGCGTTCTGCCGAGAACTGGTCCGCATTCTCCTGGGCCTGGGCGGCGGTCATGTCGTCAACGGCGCCCAGGGTCTTCAGCACCCGCATCCAGCGATGTACGTGGTCGAACCCGTGTTGTGTCTCCCGGGCATAGCTCTCAACGTCGGCGATCACCTGCTGGTCCGGCTCGTAGTCACCCGGCGAGCTCTCCAGATTCTGCAACTCGGCTACCACAGGGTTCCAACGCTCTGCCGAGAACTGGTCTGCGTTATCCTGGGCCTGGGCGGCGGTCATGTCGTCAACGGCGCCCAGGGTCTTCAGCACCCGCATCCAGCGCAGAACGTGGTCGTACCCGTTTTCCGTTTCCCGGGCATAGGTCCAAACGTCGTCAATCACTGTCGGGTCGGGTTCGTAGCCGTCCTGGGCGCCGGCCTGGTTGGTTCCGCCCCACAGTACGGCGGAGGCGGCGATGAGGAACAGCAGGAGAGCCGCCACGCCGAGCAGCGGCCACGGGCGCAGGAACGCGGCAAAGTCGGAGGGCCTCACTCCGTCACCTCCCGTGTGAGGTGGGCGCAAGGCTCCGGAATGTGGGGGCTGGAGAGAGGCGGAAGTAGGTAGGGGTAAGCCCGGCTACAATAGCATTTCGATCACGAGACGCCGCGGTCCTGCCTGAGCTGACAGCAGCGCCCCTGAGCGCATAACAATATGGCCGGACCATGGGAGTAGTACAACAATCCATCGTTTTGAGCGTAAAAGCGACAATAACTGTACCACATAGACCATTTCCTCTACGTCATCTTTGCCATAAATATCCGTGATCTTTTATCACTATTACAAATCACCAGTATATTCGATCCCATAGGCGTGAAAACTCGCGGCGCGGGGCCAGCATCGCCGGGTGCCCGCGTCCGCCATCGAACCTGGTGCAAAGCTCAAGTGCTGCTGATCGGCGCGATACTGACCCCTGGTCAGCGCACGGTGGCTGCGGCGCTGCGCGTCATGGGTCTCAGCGGCGACCGCAGCTTTGCTCGTTTCCATCATGTACTGAACCGGGCGGCGTGGTCACCCCTTGGGAGGTCCCAGGTTCTGCTCAGGCTGCTAATCCGGCATCTCGACCACGGCGACGGCCCGCTGGTGTTCGGCATCGATGAGACCCTGGAGCGGTCGGCGACAACGGCTACGCTGCCCTAGACCTGCTCCACTTTTGCCAGTCCCTCCGCGAACCGGTAACCCTCATCACCATACTGCGCCTGGATGCTGGCCTCTACGATCCCGGGCCATCCCGTCAGCCGGGTCAAACCGGCCGTCCCCGGGTGAAGGGATCACGTCAACCCACCCTCAAGCAACGCCTTGACGACCCCGCCCTGCTCAGGGACACCGTATCGGTGTCCTGGTATGATGCCAGCCCGCCCGGGGTTCGCAGAACAGGAAGAGGTTGCAGGCGCCAGCACGGCGGTATTCGTAGTCCACTCGCTGGGGTCGTCCCGGTTGTGCTGGCAAGGGTGCTCGCACATCGGCCAGCAGTTGGGTGGAGGTCTCGTCGAAGCACACCACCGGTCGGTTGGGGTCGTAAGGTTCAGCGTAGAGGTCCAGCACGTCCTCCATAGCCTGCCCCGTGCCCGATACGGGGGCCCCACGAATTCACCGCCTACCTTCGGGATGCACCACTGTTGCTTCCGCCAGGGCTTGAGGACGTTTTTTCAGCTTGAGGCGCACCGTCTCATACGACAAACTCTCCACCACTCCCAACTCCACCATCTGGTCGGCCAGCAGTTCCAAGGTCCAGCGTTGGTGGCCCTCCGGCGCGTCGCTGCACGCCAGAGCGATCAGAGCCTGCCCCGTACTTGATACGGGGTGGGCATCGGCCTTGTCGTCCAGTTTGCGAAACCGGTTGGCCTGGACCCGGTCGTGCAGCACACCGTCCAGACCCTCGTCGGCGTACCGACGCTTGACCCGGTACACCGTGCCTTCGGCCACGTCCAGCGCCGACG
Organism: Dehalococcoidia bacterium; assembly: GCA_034428455.1. Taxonomy (GTDB): domain Bacteria; phylum Chloroflexota; class Dehalococcoidia; order Lucifugimonadales; family UBA3495; genus Bin87. The sequence goes on along the minus strand of DAOUHZ010000059.1, from coordinate 41,793 downwards.
CCACCTGCGGAGCCTTCCAGCCCTCATCGATCTTGAGCAGGATCCGGGCTCGGGTGGCGACTCGCGCCGAGTGTTGCCACCCCATTAATACCGTTCGAAGTACGCCGGCCGCTCTTATTGAGAAAATGGAGCCGATGAAGGGACTCGAACCCTTGACCTGCGGTTTACGAAACCGCTGCTCTTCCGGCTGAGCTACATCGGCGTGCGATTCATTGTACCCCCAACCAAACCCCTTTACCAACCGTTCCCGCGGTGTGGTCGCGGTCCGCGTGGCGGGAGTCATCCCAGAGTTCGGCGATTCCGGTAGCTGCTGGGAGCGCGACCTGGCCTCGGGTTGGCGCGTACTGCGGGATGGCGGAGTTGACGGTGGGCATCGCCCGCGCATAGCATTCGGCCACGGCGGCGGCGCTGACCGCCTCCCAAGCAGGAGTAGACCAGCATGCGCGAAAACACCATGAAAAAGAAGTTGCAGGCCGGCCAGCCGGTGTTCGGCTCGATGATCACCTTTCCCTCTCCGGTGGTTGTCGAGATGCTCGGATACCTGGGTTATGATTGGGTGCTCATCGACAACGAACACGGCAGCATTACCGTCGATTTGGCCGAGGACATGATCCGCGCCGCCGAATACTCGGGCACGGCTCCGATAGTCAGACCTGTCGGAAACCGGCCCGAAATCATCTCGCCCTTCCTGGACCGGGGAGCCTGGGGTGTCCAGGTACCTCACGTGAACACGGCCGAGGAAGCACGAGCCGCCGTTGCCGCCGTCAAGTACTATCCGGAAGGCGATCGTGGCCTGTTCAGCGGTGGGCGACCCGCTGAGTACGGTTTCAGCGGCGCCACTCCCGATTACGTGGCCGACGCCAATCGCAACACGCTGGTGTGCCTCATGCTGGAGGAGGTGGAGGCCATCGAGAACATTCCCGAGCTGGTAAAGGTGCCCGGGGTGGACGTGTATTTCATCGGGTCCGGCGACCTGTCCCAAAGCATGGGCTACCCCGGCCAGCAGACCCACCCTGAAGTTCAGGCTCTGGTCGAGAAGGGAGTGCAGCAGATCGCAGCGTCCGGCATCACCGCCGGGTGCAGTTGCCCGGACGCACTGGTTCCGCACTACCTCGAACTGGGAGTGCGCTACTTCCACAACACCGTGGGCCGCCTGATCCAGGGCGCGAGCAACGAGTACCTGAATACCATGCGGGCCGCGGCGGACGGTCTATAATGGTTAAGGCCGTGCGGCGCTGAACGCAACGATGATTGAGAGGAAACGAAATGAGGATTGACGTTAGCGAACTGCCGGAGGAAATGGCCGAACTGGCGCAGCAATCCTGGTTCCAGCGTGAAGTGGTCATATGCAGGGACGGCCAACCTTGGGTCAAGCTGGTCCCCCACGACGCATATCGGCCAACGCCGAGGCCGGGGCTATTCCCAGACCTCTTCGGCGGAGAATACGAACTCCCTGACGATTTCTGCGACACACCGGAAGACATTGTCGAGGATTTCTACAAGTAACAATGGCCCTGTACTTGCTCGACACCCACGTTTTCCTCTGGTTTGTCATGGGAGACCGACGTCTGGGCCGGGAAGTCAATGAGATAATCAGAAACGCGGCTGGCCGAGCTTACCTTAGTATCGCCAGCATCTGGGAAGTCAGCATCAAGCAAGGTCTGAGCAAATTGCCACCGTTGACCACGGATCTCGAAGAAGTGATGTCAGCAACCGGCTTGATATTGCTGAGCATGTCCATCGAGCACGCCAAGACTGCTGGCAGCTTGCCCCTGCTGCACCGCGACCCTTTCAACCGGATGCTGGTGGCCCAAGCGCAGATTGAAGACCCGATGCTGATCACCAACGACCCTAAAATAGAGCAATACGACGTGGACATCCTGCGGCCCTGAACCGAACGGAGACGTGAATTATGACCAGTCCCATTGATCCAGCGGCAATTCGCCTCACCGGCGAGAACTCCTTCATTCGCCTGTCGCCGGAACCCGGCGGCGAACAGACCACGCGCACCAGCCACTGGCGCGTGCTGTGGACGCCGGCCGGCGCCGGACACGTCCTGTTCCTCAAGAGCGCCGATCTTGACGGCGACCAGGTGCGCGTGTACTCCGACAACATCGCCATGACTCGGTATGTGCAGGAAGAAATCGAGTCTATGCTGTTCCCGGAATTTGGCGACACCAACCGGCCGGTGATTCCCGCAGAGTTCAGCAGGTCCGGCAGCATTGCCAGCGCCTACAACGAGATAGTGGCGGCGTCCACGGAAACGGTGGTTTTGAGCTGGCACGACTTCCTGACGCCCTATATGCTCAACAACCCGGCCGGCGAGGTGTCAGGCCGCACGCACGGCGTGTACAGTTGCTTCTTCCCGGCTCGCCAGGCTCAAATTACCGTGGGCGACCGGGCCTTGAGCGGTGTGGTGACGCTGGAAGCGCGTGGCTCGGCCCAGAGCAGCACCGCGTGTTGCGCCTGGTCGGAGACCTGGGTCAAGCCGTGATGCGCTAACCCCCTGGCGCTATGTGCAAATCGCGCCGTCGACGTACAGGATTTGCAGGGCCTCAAGAGCCACCTTTTCGACCTGCTGGGAAGCGGCGGGTTCCAGTCCCTGACACAGGTTCGCGATGGCTTCCGCGACGGTGGCCTCGCCGTCCATCCCGTGCAGCAATCGGGCCACCAGCCCGCTGCACGGGAGCCCCTCCGGGTGTCCGTCGGTTACCAAACCGTAACCCCAAACGAAGTCGCCGTCCGCCAGCACCGGTTGCCGCTGCAGGACGACTCCGTCCGCCAATCGTGGTCGTGCGCCTGGAAATAGTGGGTGTTCCCGCCTCCGCTGACGTTCTGCCTCGACGCCGGTCACGCTACGACTGAAGGCAGCCGGCGCCAGGCCGTGGGACAAGACCGCCCGCTCGTAGCCCCGGGGCGGCTGACCGGCCACCGCCTGTATGAACGACTGGCGCGGTGTCAAAGAGGGATCGTCATCGAGCAGCCGGCGCGCCTCCCAGAAGTAGGAATCGGCGGTGCGGTTGCTGGAATAGAACAGGCGGGCCAGCTCTCGGAAATGGCCATACTCTTTGTAGTACAGCTGCTGGTACACCTGTCCCACCGGACCGGCCATGTCTGGGTCGGATAGCGCTGAAGCCACCGCGGCGGCTGCCAGCGTTGCCGATGTTAGCGCAAGATGTACCCCGGACGAGAACAGGGGATCGATGAAGCAGCCAGCGTCACCAACCAGGATGTAGCCCGATCCATAGAGAGACCGGCAACGGTACGACCAGTCGCGGACGATTTCCGGTCCCGACACTAGACGGGCGTTCTCAAGCATCCTCGCAGTCTGCGGGGTGGCGGCAACCTGCGCTTCCAGGAATCCGCGAGCGCCCAGACGTCGGATGCCTTCCTGTCCGGTTTCGGAGTCCACCACCGCGCCGACGCTGGACCATCCGTCGCGCAGGGGGATGTTCCACAGCCAGCCATTGGGTTGAGACTCGATCAGGATGTTGCCATCGTCGGGCGCGTTAAGTCTGTCCCCGCCCTGGTAGTAAGCGTACACCGCCAGGTTGCGGAAGAAATCGTCCCATTGCCGCAGGCCCAATTGACGGGCAAGTAATCCGCCCTGCCCGCTGGCGTCGACGACGTACCGTGCCGGCACGGTTTCGTCGCCACATCGCACCGCTACCGCCCTCTCCGCGTCGTTGAATACCACCCCGGCAGCGGCGCATCCTTCCCGCACTTCTACGCCTGACTTGCGCGCATTGTCCAGCAGGATGGCGTCAAACTCGGGCCGCCACACCTGGTAGGAATGCGGGTTGGAGGCATTGGTCTCGCTGAAGTACCAGCTCCACGGCTCCCGGTCCACCCCCCAGATCATCGTGGCGCCGCGCTTCAGCACAAACCCGGCTTGCCGGACACGGTCCAGCACGCCCAGATCCTGCAGGATCGGAATGCTGGCGGGGAGGAGCGATTCGCCTACGTGGTCCCGCGGGAAGCACTCTCGCTCCAGCAGCGTAACAGGATAGCCGCGGCGCGCCAGCAGGGTGCTGACGCAAGAGCCGGCAGGGCCGCCGCCGATGACAACGATGGGAGTCTCGGTCATCTAAATTTGTGGAGTGACCAGCGGTTCAGCCAGATCATAGCTGGTGCTGCGTCCACCGGCCTTGCTTCGAGATAGAACGCCATTTGAGATAAGCTCGTTGATATCTCTCAAAGCGGTATCGTGAGAGCATTTGGTTATCTGGGCCCATTTTTTAGTAGTGAGTTTTCCTTCGAATCCATCAATCAATTGATTGATCATTCGACGCTGCCTGTAGTTCACGGGAATCTCGGCGAGGCTACTCCAGAATCGCTCTTTAGCTGTTACGGCTGCAAAAGTCTCTTCTGCGCTGTCGATGGCCCTGCCAACGCAATATAGAAACCAAGCCAACCAACGGGTAACGTCGGTAGAGCCTCTTTGTGTCCGTTCCAGGGTGTTGTAATAATCCCGCCGTTCCTGGCGGATTTGAGAGGAAACGCTGTAAAAGCGTTGACTGGCACCGTCAGCGCGGGCCAGAGACATTTCAGAGATGGCCCTGGCGACGCGCCCATTGCCGTCCTCAAAGGGATGGATGGTAACAAACCACAAGTGTGCCAGACCGGCTTTAATAACCGGGTCGGTATTGGCGGTGGAATTGAACCAATCGAGGAACGCCGCCATTTCCCCATCTATACGCGCTGCGGCAGGAGCTTCAAAGTGAACTCGTTCTCGACCTATGGGTCCGGATACCACTTGCATCGGGCCGGTGGTGTCCTGACGCCATCTGCCTACTTCAATAGGTCGCATATTGCTACGACCGGTAGGGAACAAGGCGGTTTGCCATTGGCGCAGACGCTCCACTGTCAGCGGTTGGTCGTATCGTTCGGTGGCATCCAGCACCATCTCAACTGCACCTTCGACCCTGCGGTCATCATGGTCCAAACCACCGACATCAAGGCCCAGACGTCGCGCTACCGAGGAACGGACCAGCTTACCGTCCAGGATTTCGCCCTCGATTTCACTGGTTTTGACCACCTCTTCGGTCAGGGCTGCGATCATCGCCTCTCGGCGAGGCGCGAAGCCAAGGTGCGCCATTCGACCCAAGAGACGCCCTTGGCGGTGGCGGATGTCAGCCAACTGGTCAGCCAGATCTTCGACACGCCAATGCAAATGAGGCCAATCAGGTTGCTCGTGTATATACATTCTACGCATCATATGCGTAGATTATCACGGTAACCTCTGCAAGGTGCAAGTGCCTTGCTGACGAATGACGCGCCGACTGATTGATTTTGCCACTGCCACGCGCGCGTTCAGCGATAATACTGCGAGAACACCGGCTCTTCGCGGGTGATGATTTCCAGCACGCACGGCTGCCCGGTGGACGAGATTTCCTTGGCCCTCTCGATGGCGGGGCCCACTTCGTCCGGGTCAGTCACATGCTCCGCATACGCGCCCAGGGCTTCCGCCATGCGGGCGTACTCGCCGGTGACATACTTGGTGCCGTACCGTTCCGTTGCGACCGGAATGTTCTTCTCGTATCCGCCCATGGCCCCGTTGTTCACGATGACAGTGATGATGCCAAGCTTTTCCCGCGCCGCCGTCTCGAAGTCTGTCCCAGCCATGCCAACGGCGACGTCGCCCATCAGGTTTACACAGGTCTTCTCCGGGAATGCGACTTTCGCCCCCATGGCATAACCCAGGCCGCTGCCCAATTGAGTCGAGTTGCCCCAGCCGATGTATCCGCGCGGAGTTGTGGCGGCATAGAAAGGCACGATCTGATCCCGTGGGTTCCCGGAGTCATGGGTGACGATGCTGTTGACCTTGTCCAGCCGTGCGTTCAGCTCGTAAACCACGCGATACGGGCTGATGGGAGCGTCGTTGCTGGAGAGCCGAGGCATCCATTCGGCCAGCCATTCCTGTCGGACCTGCCGGATTTCTGCGGCCACTGACTCATCGCCGCGCCGACCGTTTTCGCCCAGCCGATCCTTGACTTCTTCGATCAGCTGGCCGAGAACCAGTTTCGCGTCGCCGACGATGATCTCGTCGAGAGGATACTCGCCGTTGAGGTCCTTCTCGTCGATGGTGGATTGGATGACGGTCTTGCCCGGGGGAACCGGCGCTGACGCCAGGGTTTTCTGGAAGCTGGTCCCGATGCCAAACACGACGTCGCTTTTCGCCAGGAATTCACCGACCATCCTAGTGCCGGTATTGCCGCCGGCGCCCAGGGCCAGCGGGTGGTTTTCCGGGAAGCCGCTCTTGCCCAGCGTGGTTGTCATGGCGGGGGCGTTCAGCAGTTCGGCCAACTCCACCAGTTCCGGAGTGGCTTCAGCATAGAGCACCCCCTGACCGGCGTAGATCACCGGCCGGCGGCCGTTCACCAACAGCTCAGCGACGCGAGATATGTCGCGCGGGTCTCCGGCTGACCGGCGCTTTTGCTGTGGCAAATAGTGGAACTCCTCCTCGGAGATTTCTCCTGCGAGGACGTCGTTCGGCATTTCGACCAGAACCGGGTTGGGACGGCCCGTGCGAAGCTGCGTGTACGCGCGACGCATCAACTCCGGTATGCGTTCGGTGTGATTGGCCGAGCCCGCCCATTTGGTGACTCCCTCGTAGTTTCTGGCGGCGTCAAAGTCGGAGGACGTGCCGCGCCGTCGCGTCCCCGGATGGTTGGGCACCATCAGCAGCGGAGAGGAGTCCGCATACGCCTGCGCGACCCCGGAGAAGGCGTTTTCAATCCCGGGCCCGCCCTGAACGATGACCACGCCGTTCTTGTTGCCGTTGTTGACGCGGCTGTACGCGTCGGCCATGTTGACCGCCGTCCGCTCCATGCGGGAGATGATCGGCCGTATGCCGGCAGCGGCGCAGGCGTCGATCAGGATGTTGTTGGGAAAGCAGAAAACAACGTCCACACCCTCCCGGGCGAGTATGTTGGCGAATGCGGTCTTGCCGTCCATGCAGTTGTCCTCCGTTGGGTTCGAGTCGCCAAGGCATTATACCCGCGATCCGACGTTTGTCGGGTGGCGCTTTTAGTTGGCCTCGGTCAAGGCGCCCGTTCCCATGCTGTTCTCAATGCGGCCGCCGTAATTCCGCCCAACCAGCAGTCCGATTTGGCGGCGTCCTTTCACGTAGCCGCTGGCGGCGCAGTTGCGGATGTCGCCGCCGTTGTCCCCGATCAAGCCGCCGACGTACTCGTTGCCCGTCTCGCGGATTTGCGGGCTCCACTGTCCGGGGCTTCACTGCCGGATAGCCTCGCAGTGAGATAGGACTTGGCGAATGCCGCCGATATCCCATTTGGCCCAGGCGCTTGTTGGCTGGTCCGGCCTTATGATCGATGCGGTCATCACTGGTCGCGTCTCTCCCGTATCAAACCGAGGGGAGTAGTTCCGCCGTATGATAGGCCGCAGTTCCCCCAGCGCACCTCCGTAAATCTGGGTGCGGCTGGATAGTACGAGCCAGGTTCCGGTGATGTTGTCCAAGACCGGCGGGCCATACAAGGGCGGTTGGTCAGGGGTGATGATCTCACTGAAAAAGTCCAGGCGGACGTCCACGCTGCGCAGCGTCCGGTTTTCGAGCAGGTCAACCAGATCGTCTGGCGTCGAATCATCAGACAGCGCCGGGGGCGTTCCCTGGCCGGTAAACCAACGGTCCTGCACTTGGTCCCAGATTTCATCCATTTCCCGATGCTCCCGGTCGGATAGTCGCAAGTCGTCGACGAACTCAAGAATGTTGTCTACATATTCCAGCAAGGCGTAGAGCGGGATGTCGCGGTACTGGCTGAACGGGTCGCGAGAGCTGCTGGGGATGTTTGACGAGGTGGCTGTGGTGGGATGATGCCAGTTGATGTACATGCCACGGCCGGAACGGGTGTCGCACCAGTAGGTGAGCGTAGGTGCTTGTCCCTCGGTCGGGTAATCCAGGGCCGTGTTTCGGAACCGGAATATCTCTCGCTCGTTGTAGTATCCGCGATCCATCTCCCAGCTGAGGAACCGCGACGATGGGGAAGGAGTCGGCGTTGCGGACGCGGCTTGGATGACAGTGGGCGCCGGGGTTGCAGTGGGAAGAACTGGGGTGAGCGCATCGGACGCGGCGGTGGATGCCGCCCCGGGCGTGGGGTCTGGCGCAGCCGCCACGACGCGGGTAACGGGAACCTCGCGGGTGACCTCAACCGTTTGCAGGATTTCCACTTCTCGGGTTACTTCCACCGTCTGGGGAACTGTTACGGTGACGGGGACTTCCTGCACTACCGGCACTTCGCGGGTGACCTCGACGGTTTGCGGGACTGCCACCGTGACCGGCACTTCCTGCGTCACCGAGACCTCGCGTGTGACCTCTACTTCACGGATTTGGGGTTGGCCTGTACATCCCATGACAGCCAACACAGTCGCGCCCGACAGAGCCGTGGCAACGATAGTCCTCCGGATCAAGCGATCTATGCCCGAATTGAAACGAGCCACATGGCACCTCCCTCGCGAACGTAAGGTTTAGGCTACTTGCCACGGTCGCCCAATGCCCGGCACTAATCTCGCGAGGAGGGCACGGAAATGCCGACCTATCGCACAGAATTAACGCAGAGTACGCCCTTATTGTCCAACCGGGGGCGTTCGGCGAGCGATTGAGGACCGCGGCAACAGCGACACTGCCAGTCGGTCCGTTCCAGTGCTAGTACGACCATGGTAATCGGGAAATGGGTTGCCTTTGCAGGCTCGCCTTATCAAGCCAACCTCATGTGTGGTGTGTTAATTGCAAAATTGCCGTTGGCATTACTGCCAATAGGGGATTCGCGCTATGATAAAGCCCAACGTTGCCAGGAGGAACTGAAATGCCCGAATATATTCCGTCAACCAGGGATTGGGTGCGCGAGCAGGTGGATTTGTACGAAAGCAGCGGCGGCACCGAAGGGACCACGCTGCGAGACACGGGCCTGCCCGTAATCATCGTTACCAACCGTGGAAACAAAACGGGAGCCATCCGCAAGACGCCGCTGATGCGCGTGAAGGTCGGCGACGCATACGTGCTGGTGGGTTCGCAGGGCGGCGCGCCGCGCAATCCCGTGTGGGTATACAACCTCCGCGCCGACGCTGACGTCGAAATACGGGACGAGACTGAGGTGTACAACATGCGCGTCCGTGAAGTTGCCGATCCTGACGAACGCGCTCGGCTGTGGGCCGCTTCCGTCGAGGCGTTTCCTCCTTATGAGGAGTACCAGGGGCGCACTTCCCGGATGATACCCGTTTTCGTGGCCGAACCCGCGTAAACTGGAACTGGGTGACGCGCTCCGAAAATTGGCTCAGCGTCGACGCCCAAACCCGCTCACGCATACCCAGTTTCGCGCGAACTGTCATTGCGAGTGGAGCGCGGCAATTTCGTAGTTGGAGGGGCCATTCCTAGAGTAACGAGATCGCCGCGTCGCTACGCTCCTCGCGATGACAAACTGGGTACGCGTGAGCCAAACCCGCGATTTTCCGATTCAGGCGGTGAAAATCGTTGTTTGCCGTCATTGATGCCAGTATAGTAGTCCCAGCAAAATTGCGCCGGTCCTCCTTCCTTGGGTATCGTAATCGCTGTGCCCGACGAAACAGACCTCGCGTGTGCACTTCGATTACCAACCAAACCGGAGGATGACCGTGGCCCTTTCCGACATGACCCTTGAATGCACCGACTGCGGAGTAGAGTTTCTCTTCACCGTGGGCGAGCAGGAATTCTATGCCTCGCGAGGCTTCACCAACTACCCGAAGCGGTGCGTTTCGTGCCGGAACGCTCGGCGAGGCCAGCCTCGTGACAACTTCGGCGGCGGTGGCGGCGGCGGGTTCGGTGGAGGCCAGCGAGAATCGTTCCCCATCGTCTGCAGCAACTGCGGCGTCGACGCAACCGTACCCTTCCGGCCCCGCGGCGACCGCCCGGTATATTGCAGCGACTGCTTTAGCCAAATGCGAAACTCCTGAGGCCGGCGTTCTGGCCTCAGGCTTGTTTCGGATCTGAGGCCGCCGCGTCCTCCATGCCGTACCGGGACCTTCGCGAGTTTATCGCCTTTCTCGAAAGCAAAGGCGATCTGCGGCGCATCTCCGCTCCGGTGAGCACGGAGTTGGAGATGACCGAAATCGGCTATCGCTCCATGCGAGCCGACGGGCCGGCGCTGCTGTTCGAAAACGTGATTGGCCACGACATGCCCGTGGCCATCAACCTTTTCTGCTCCGAACGGCGCATGAACTGGGCGCTGGAGGTCGAGGACGCCGACGCGCTGGCTGCTCGCCTTGAAGCCATGATCGAAATGGTCCAGGGTGGGCCTCCCCAGGGAGTGCTGAACAAGCTGCGCACCCTGGGAAGGTTGGTTCACGTCGGCGCTTACCAGCCCAGGACCATCAGCAACCCACCGTGTCAGCAGGTCGTGCTTTCCGGCGAGGACGTCGACCTGTACAGTCTGCCGATCATAAAGTGCTGGCCGCTGGACGCCGGCCCGTACATCACCCTGCCGCTGGTGATTACCAAGGACCCCGAGACCGGCACGCAGAACTACGGCATTTACCGGATGCAGGTGTTCGACCGCAACACCACCGGCATGCACTGGCAGACCCATAAGGTGGGGGCGCGTCATTACCGGGCCAGCGCAGCGAAACTCGAGGTGGCGGTTGCGCTGGGCGGCGACCCCGCGTCAATATGGACCGGGTCAGCTCCTCTTCCACCGGACATTGACGAGATGGTGCTGGCCGGCTTCATCCGCGATGAAGGGGTCGAGTTGGCCCAAGCCGTGTCGGTGGACCTCAAGGTGCCGGCTCATGCCGAGATCGTCCTGGAGGGCTACGTAATCCCCGGCGAAGAAAGGATCGAGGGCCCCTTCGGGGATCACACCGGCTACTACTCCCTGGCCGAGCCCTACCCGGTGTTCCACGTGACCACCATAACCCGCCGCCACAATCCCATCTACCCCACTACCTTCGTGGGACGGCCGCCCACCGAGGACTATTGGATGGGCAAGGTGACCGAGCGGGTGTTCCTGCCGCTGATTCGCCTCATCCTTCCGGAAGTCGTCGATGTCAATATGCCCGCGGAAGGCATTTTCCATAACCTGGTGCTGGTGTCCATGAAGAAGGAGTACCCGGGTCACGCTCGCAAGGTGATGTACGGCCTGTGGGGTTTGGGACTGCTCAGCCTGACCAAGGTGATCGTGGTGGTGGATGACTTCGTGGACGTGCAGAACCCTTCGGAGGTGGCATGGCGGGTGGCCAACAACATCAATCCGGCCACCGATCTCGTCATGGTCGATGGCCCCATTGACGACCTGGATGTGGCGTCTCCGACGCCGCGCTTCGGCAGCAAGGTGGGCATCGACGCCACCCGGAAGGGGCCCCAGGAAGGCTACCACCGCGAGTGGCCGCCGGACATCGAAATGAGCTTGGAGATCCGGGAACGAGTCTCCGCGCGGTGGGCAGAGTTGGGGTTCGAAGACATTATTCCGCCGCCGTGTTCCTGAAACCCCGAGAAAGGCGCATCAATCCGCTGTTGCCGTTGGCGCAGTCTCCAGGTTGACCTCGACCTCGATATCGAGAACGGCGGCGGGTTCGTCGTCTTCGTCCGGTTCGGGGTCGGGAAAATACCCACCGTAGTCGTTGGGCTGCGAACGGTGGTATTCAAGGGCCTGTTCCACGGACATCTGCGGCGGGGGAATAGGGTCGCCGTACTCGTGCGAGACCTCAATGTGGAGGGCAATGGCCTCTTTGATCATTGCCTGGATGCCGTCCCAAGTTTTATGCGTAGCGATGCAACCGGGCAGGTCGGGAGCATAGGCAGCGTAATTGTTGGGAGTCCGTTCGAAGACGACCGCATAGGTAAGTTTCATCGGTTTCCCTCCCGCAGTCCGGCCTGTCTCAATATGTTGCCCCAAGTGCCCTTAGGCACATCCTCCCTGGGATGACCGGCGATGGTAACGGTTCCAGGTTTTGTCGGGTGCTTGAAAATGCGATGGCTGCCGTTCATCCGTTGGAACTGCCAACCGTCTCGCTCGACGATCCGTATGGCTTCCCGCACTTTTGGCATCGTCAATCTCTGATAATCAGTAGCCTATGTTACCATGATGACGCCATGCATAACGCCCCCGCACATCCCTGCCCTTTCCGCGCGGTGGCGGGCAAGGTTCCACACTATCTGAACGCGATTAACATCTCGGAATCGCTGTTTGCCATGCCGTTCGGCTATATCGGCATGGTGCTGGCGTCGCACGTTGCGGGCGGGAGCGGATGGCCGGGTTGGCACACGTTCATCTGGATCACCCTGGCGTTCCTGGGGGTAAGGACCCTCGGCATGTCGGCCAACCGCATCATCAACGCGCGTGAGGACGCCCGCAACCCCCGCACGTCAGGCCGCCACTTACCCGCCGGCATCCTGAAGCCGCTGGAGGTGGGCGGTATGGCCGCGGCAGGCGCCGCCGTCTTTTTCGTCGCCGCCTGGCAGCTGAATCCCCTGGCGTTGATGCTTTCCCCGGTGGCCGCCGCATACGTGGTGCTTTATTCCTTCGCCAAGTACTTCACCTGGCTGTGCAGCCTGATGCTGGGACTGGCCCTGTCCATCGCCCCGTCCGGCGCGTGGATCGGCGTTACCGGCGAACTTGCGTGGCAGCCGGTGCTGCTCACCTTCGCGGTGATGATGTGGGCCGGGGGATTCGAAACCATCTACGGCAGCATGGACTTTGACTTTGACCGCGCCAACCGGATCAACTCCATTGCGGCTCGGTTCGGGGTTCGCAACGCCATCCGCACCACGCGGGTATTGCACACCCTCGCGGCGGCGGCCCTGTTAGCCCTGGGCATCTGGATGCAGTTGAACGTGTTCTATTTCATCGGCTGGGCAGTCGCGGGGATATTGCTAATCTACGAAAACAACCTGGTGAAGTCCGGCCAGCCGGCTATGGTGGGGAAGGCGTTCGCGTTCAACAAATACATCTCAACCCAACTGTTAGCCTTTACCATACTGGCTGTGGCGCTGCCCTTCGACGGCTTTTTCCCGTGGTAATCCGTACTGCTGCCGCGGCAAAGCGTCGGCCCACAGGCGGATGATCCCAATACCCACCGGTTTCATAGGATACTGGCATGACTTCCGCGCCATATCGCCCACTGGTCGTTGGGATATCCGGAGCCAGCGGGTCGATAATCGCCCGCGAACTGATCGATGCGCTGCTGGAACGGGATACCCCGGTTGTCGTCGTCGCATCGAACGCGGCGCGCATGGTTTGGCAGGAAGAACTTGACGAGTCTTACAACATGGCGGCGGCGCGATGGAGCGAGCATCCCCACTTCAGCGCCTACGCCATCTCCGACCTGTTTGCTCCCATCGCCAGCGGGACCTTCCCCACGGCGGGCATGATCATCGCACCCGCCAGCATGAACACGGTCGCGTCTCTGGCCCACGGCTTGACGCCCAATCTCCTGCTGCGCGCCGCCGACGTGACGCTCAAAGAGCGACGCCCGTTGACATTGATTCCCCGGGAAACGCCGCTGCATGCGATCCACCTGGAGAACCTTCTGACGCTGTCGCGGCTGGGAGCCACCATCCTGCCGCCCGAGCCACCGTTTTATCTGAAACCGCTGGACATGGACGGCGTGGTTCGCTTCGTGGTTCAGCGGGCGTTGGTCGCGTCGGGCGTGATTGATGGTCTGCCGGACGACATGCAGTACCGTGATCGCGAGCGTTAGAGCATCAGTTGCGGCATGGCCAGGATCGTCTATTACGTCGCCGCGAGCCTGGACGGCTTCATCGCGGACTCCGCCGGCGGGGTGGATTGGCTGCCCGAGGGTGGTTCCGACGACAATCGTTATGCAGAATTCTACGGCGACGTCGAAGCTCTGGTGATGGGTCGGCGCACCTACGACCAGGTGCTGAGCTTCGGGGAATGGCCGTATTCGGGCAAACCGACTTACGTGTTCACCCAGTCTCCGCCGCGCGATGAGATACCGGAGGTCCGGTTCGTGAAAGGGAGCGCCGTCGACTTCTGCCGCGGAATCGCAGAACGGCACTCCGGAACCCTTTGGCTGGTGGGGGGAGCGGATCTGGCCGACCAGTTCCGGCAGTCCGGCCTGATCGACGAATACCAGGTCTTCGTGATCCCCATAGTCCTGGGGCAAGGCATCCCGTTGTTCGGGGGCCAGGGAATGCCGACTCTCCTGGAGTTGGAATCGGCGCGGCCCCATGCGGACGGCATTGTGCAACTTCGCTATCGCCCGCGCGATATTGGTTAGCTGTGGCGCACCTCAGCGGAGATGAAAAGCGGCGCTACGTGGCGGAGATGTTCGCGCGCATCTCGCCGCGTTACGACCTCATGAACTCGCTGATGACCGGTGGCCTGCACCACCGCTGGAAGCGGGCAACCGCCAGGCTGACGGTGGGGAGCGCGGTCGGCCCGGCCTTGGACGTAGCCACCGGCACCGGTGATCTGGCCTTCGCCCTCTCGGATTGCCATAACATCACGAAAGTCGTCGGTGTTGACCTGCTGCCCGAAATGCTGACCATCGCCAGCCGGCGACAGACGTCCCGTTCAGGCCGCGGGCGGAGCATACAGTTCGTCCAGGGAGACGCCTTGCAACTGCCCTTTCCGGACGCTTCGTTCATTGGCGCCACCGCTGGATTCAGCCTACGCAACATGCCCGACGTGGCATCCGCAATTCGGGAGATGGCCCGGGTAGTCGCGCCGGGCGGACGGGTAACCACCCTCGAGCTGACGCCCATGGCGCCGGGCATCGCGTCCAGCATGGGACGGTTCTATTTCCATAGCCTGGTACCCCTTATGGGACAGATCGTTGCTGGCGATCGGAAGGCTTACACCTACCTCCCCGACAGCGTCGATTACTTTCTTACCGCTGACGGCCTGGTCGATGTGTTCCGCCAGGCCGGGCTGGTAGACGTGGGCTACCGCCGCTTGGGCTTAGGGGGTGTGGCGCTGCACTTCGGAAACCAACCGGCATGAGATCTGAAACCGTGCCAAACCCCCCATTTGAGCGTTCTGGATTCATTGAATTACCCTTACGACTACAGCATACTAGTTGCATAGATGCCTTTGGGCGCGGTGAGTTGTAGCGCCGGGCATATGGGAGGCGGCTTTGGGTTCCGTAGGGCGGCAGCCGCAGGGTCGGGTTCAGCGAGAAAAGCCGACCGTGGGACAGCGCATTGAAAGTCATTTTCAAGGCAGAATTCTTGCCGGCGTGATGCAACTGGTCCCTATCCTCGTGACGGTGTTTATTCTGGCGTTCATCATTGGTCATACCGATAGTTTTATCAGGCCGATGCCTTTCGTAAAAGACCGACCTTGGGATTTTCCCGGCATCGGATTGATCGGCATCATTGTCATCTTCTATCTGATCGGCCTGTTCGTTTCCTTGGCCATCGGACGCCGGACCATGAACGGGATGAACTTGGCGCTCAGCAAGATCCCGGTGGTCAAGACCATCTTTGGAGTTACCGAGCAGGCGACAACCTTGCTGGCGTCCGACTACAACTTCAGCCGGGTGGTTTTCCTGGAATGGCCTCGCGAAGGCATGGTGGCCATCGGCTTCGTGACCGGTCGGGCTTTTTCCCAGAGCGGAGACCATTCCCTGGCAATTGTTTACATACCGACCGTACCCAATCCGACATCCGGCAACATGGCCTTCGTCAACGAAGACGACCTTTTCGAAACCGATCTCAGCGTCGAAGATGCTATCAAGCTGGTCTTCTCAGGCGGTATAGTGTTACCCGAGCGGCTGGCGATGGCGCGCCTTCCCCGGGAAGTCGATGCCAAAGAACGGGAGTTCATCGGTCGTTTCGAGACCCGGCCCGAGTAGTCGTCGCTCGCGGGTCGGCGTCGGATGTCGGCCTATCGCAGAGGGTGTAGAACAGTGGAATACGAAACCGTCATCGGCCTTGAGGTTCACGTCCAGTTGGACACTCGCAGCAAGATGTTCTGTGGATGTCCTGCCGATTACCAGACCGCCGAACCCAACACGCGGACTTGCCCGGTGTGCCTGGGTCTCCCCGGCGCGTTGCCCGTGATCAATCGGCGCGCGGTGGAGTACACCGTGATG
The DNA here is from genome assembly GCA_034428455.1 of Dehalococcoidia bacterium. Lineage (GTDB taxonomy): Bacteria > Chloroflexota > Dehalococcoidia > Lucifugimonadales > UBA3495 > Bin87. Next base: position 25,746 of record DAOUHZ010000059.1, on the reverse strand, counting down.
ACCGGTCTGGCTCTCCACTGCCAAATACCCGAGTTCACCAAGTTTGACCGGAAAAACTACCCTTATCCGGACCTGATGAAGGGATACCAAATTTCCCAGTACGACCTGCCGTTGGCGTTGGACGGGTACCTGGAGATCGATGGCGATTCCGATCTGAAATACGGGCGGCGACCCATTGGCGTGGAACGTGTGCACCTCGAAGAGGACGTCGCGAAGATGCAACACTTTCCGAACGAAGCAGAGGGTTATTCCCTGGTAGACGTGAACCGTTCGGGCGTGCCGCTGATGGAGATTGTCAGCAAGCCCGACCTGCGTTCTCCCGAAGAAGCCCGCCAGTACCTGACCTCGTTGCACTCGATGGTCCAATATCTCGGCGTTTCCACCGGGAACATGCAGGACGGCAATTTTCGCTGCGATGCCAACGTCAGCATCAGGCCGGCCGGCAGCGATACCTTCGGAACGCGCACCGAAGTCAAGAACATGAACAGCTTTCGGTCCGTCTTCATGGCCCTGGAGTACGAAGTAGAGCGGCAAAGGCGCGTGGTCGAGGACGGGGGAACCGTGGTACAGGAAACCCGCGGCTGGGTGGAGGACCGGAGCGTCACCGTGTCCCAGCGCAGCAAGGAATACGCCCACGACTACCGTTACTTTCCCGAGCCTGACCTCCCGCCGCTGAACGTCGGCTCCGAATGGGTGGACCGGTTGCAGGCGGCTTTGCCCGAATTGGCGCCGCAACGCAAGGCCCGATTCCAAGATGAGTACGAACTCTCCGATTACGACGCGGGTCAATTGACGGTATCCCGAGACACGGCAGATTACTTTGAAGCGACTGTGGCTTTGGCGGACGAAAGGGCGAATCAGCCAGCAGTTGCCAAGGAAATCGCCAACTGGATGACCGGCGATCTCTCCTACCTGCTGAACCAGGACCAACGGGATATCGCTAACAGTCCCGTGAGCCCGGGCGCACTGTCGGGGTTGCTGGGCCTGATCGCTGACGGCACGCTGTCCACGTCCCTGGCCAAGACGGTGCTGGAGCAAATGTACGCCACCGGCGCGCCCGCGACGGAGATCGTGCGGGAGCAAGGATTGGGGCAGATCAGCGACACCGGCGCCATCGAGGCGGCGGTTGCCGATGCCATCGCTGCCAACCCCAAGGCCGTTGCGGACTACCTGAGTGGAAAGGAAACCGCCGCCCGTTTCTTGATGGGACAGGTCATGCGCATCACCAAGGGACAGGCGCAACCGGAACTGGCCCTGCAACTGGTTCAGGCCGGGCTCGAGGCACAGCGTCAGTAGCGTGGTAAAATGGTCGGCGGAGTTTCGAAATGAGCCTGCTCAACATTGCCCAGATCGTCACGTCTATTGTGCTCGTCCTGATCATCCTGTCCCAGGTCCGGGAGGCCGGGAGCGGGATGTTCGGCAGCGCCCAGAACACCGTGCGAACGCGGCGCGGCCTGGAACGCACCATGTTCCAGTTGACCGTCGCGCTGATCGTGGTGTTTCTGCTGGTATCGGTCCTGAGCGCGCGTTTCACCTGATTCCGTATGCGTGATCGCATTGGGCCGGGCCCGAGTGTCTGATCTGCCCATAGTTCTCGCCACCGACTTTGGCCTCGCCGATGCCTATGTGGGCATGATGCGCGGGGTCATTTTTTCGATTAATCGGGAAGTGGTGGTCATCGACCTGACCCATGGCATCGGCCCGCAGGACGTGGGCCACGGCGCAGTGGCCCTGGGGGATGCTTGCCCTTACTTCCCCGATGGCACAATTTTCGTTGCCGTGGTGGATCCCGGGGTGGGCACGGATAGACCGGCTATCCTCCTGGAATCGCCTCACCATCGCTTCGTCGCGCCGGACAACGGGCTCCTGACGTTGGTGTGCCGGCGATACGACGAGAGCTTCGGCGACACCCACGCAACGGGATCACAAGACGTACCTGACGGTTGCCGGGTCTGGCGATTGACCAACCCCGCGTACTGGCGGCATCCCGTCACCGCCACGTTCCACGGCCGCGACGTTTTTGCACCGGCGGCTGCCCACCTGTCGACCGGGGTTCCGCCCGACGCGCTGGGCGAGCCGACTAACACCGTCACCGCACTTTCGTTGCCCATCCCGCGACCGGAGGGACACGTGGTTCACGGCCAAATCATCTTCGCCGATGCCTTCGGAAATCTAGTGAGCGATATTACCGCCGACATATTGGCCGACATGGGCGTAATCAGTCGGGAATCCGATGCGTCAGTCAAGATCGCCGGAAAGGAAATTGCCGGTTTATCCCGCACGTTCCACGATCCGCCCGGCGGAGGCTTGAAAGCGTTGCTGGGCAGCCACGGACGATTGGAGGTGGCGCTGGTGGATGGGAGCGCCGCGGCAGCGCTCGGAGCCGGCAGCGGAACTGAGATCGTCTTGCGGGTCGGTTGAACCGGCGAGGGGATCGCCCCGCGTCTGTCAGTCCGGGGCGCGGCGAACGCGAGAATGCGGTTGCGCAACTCTTGTTGACACGGCCCGGCCCCATGCTACTATGGGGCCATCCCAAAGCCGGCGTTGCATCCGTCGGCTTTTGTTACAACAGGGGCGCGCCCCTTCGAAAAACCTCTGCGTCACAAGGAGTGTGTTGCCATGGAACTCGACCGCGACACCTTGCTGAAACTATACCGAACGATGACTACCATCCGTCACTTCGAGGAACGCGGCGTTCCCGAGACCGGTCAGCGCGGGATGTCCGCGTCGGTTCACTCGTCCGTTGGGCAGGAGGCTGTGCCGACCGGCGTCTGTGCCCACCTGTCCGACGACGACTACATCGGCAGCACCCACCGCGGTCACGGCCACTGCATCGCAAAGGGCGTGGATCCCAAGCTGATGATGGCGGAGCTTTTCGGTCGCAGCCACGGCCCCAACAAGGGCAAGGGCGGCTCCATGCACATTGCTGACATGAGCAAGGGCATGCTGGGAACCAACGGAATCGTGGCCGGCAGCGTCCCGCTAGCCGTAGGCGCTGCGTTGACATCCAAGATCCAGAAGCTCGGCCGCGTCGCGGTGGCGTTCTTTGGAGACGGCGGCGCCAATCAGGGAGTGCTCCACGAGTGCATGAACCTGGCGTCGGTTTGGAAACTGCCGGTGATCTTCTGCTGCGAGAACAACGGTTACGCCGAATCCACGCCCGTGGAGTACGGTCTTTCCGTGGCCAATGTCGCCGACCGGGCCGCGTCCTACGACATGCCCGGCTTCCACGTCGACGGCATGGACGTGCTGGCAGTGTACGAGGCCGCCGGAGAAGCCGTGTCCCGCGCCCGTGCCGGCGACGGTCCCGCTCTGCTGGAAGCTCGCACCTATCGCTACTACGGCCACACCGTTTTCGACAATCCGCTGACCTATCGGACCAAGGAAGAAGAAGATCACTGGCGATCGCGGGACCCGCTGCTGACTTTCCGGAACCACATGGTCGCCCAGGGCAACGCCATCACCGCCGAAGAGTTGGATCAGATGGACGAGGAAGCGCGCGTGCTGATGGAAGAGGCGGTGGCGTTCGCCGATGCCAGCCCGCTGCCTGAGCCTCACGAGATCTACGAGGACGTGTACGCTGACTACCCGGTCGACATGATGCGTCGGGGCGCGAACATGCCGGTGTAGCGCAAGGCGCAAGGAGAGCGTCATGGTCATGAACCTGGGCAAAGGTCATCCTAACCTGACCGACCTTGAAATCGGGGCGTTGGGCAAGTTGATCTATCGCCAGAAGATCCGACCGCTGCTGACGGAAGAGGACATCGGCAAATACGTAATCGTGGACGTCTACAGCGGCGAATACGAGATCGACGAGGAATGCGCTGAAGCCAGTGAACGGTTGAGGAAGAAAAATCCCGACGCCCACGGCTTCATAATCAAAGTGGGCTACTCGGCTGCCGTATTTTTCGGGGGCTATTCCGAAGAGCCTGAGTTATGACCAGCGGGCGCGTCGTCTCCACAAGGAAGCCGTTGGTTTCGCTCCATTTCCTGGACGTCAATGAAAACCCGCACCTGATTCCCATGGTTCTGGACACTGGATTCACCGGCCAGGTTCTGTTGCCGGAGCGCTATGTAGAGCGGCTCGGGCTGACTTTGGATCGATCAATGCAAGGTCATCTCGCCAACGGGGAGTTTGTCTGCATCCCCTCCGGGGACACAACTGTCATCTGGCAAGGAAATCGACGGAACGTCCCATTTCTTCAACTTGGCACAGAGTCCCTCCTCGGCATGGATTTTCTCTGGAACCACCGCATCACCATTGACGCCGTTGCCGACGGCGCAGTGAGCATCACCCCCTTGGGAGGCTGAAACATGACAACTCTCACCGAAACCCCCATGCTTCCCCCACCGGGGGAGACTCGTGAAATCCAAACGCGGGAAGCCATCAATGAGGCTCTGCTTCAGGAGATGCGCCGCGACGAAACCGTCATCATCATGGGCGAGGAAATCGCCGGCGGCGCGGGACGCGAACACCTGGGGATCGTCGATGCCTGGGGCGGCGCTTTTCGCACCACCCGGGGTTTGATCCAGGAGTTCGGAAATGAGCGGGTACTGGATACGCCGCTTTCGGAAGCGGCCTTTGTAGGTACCGCCATCGGCGCCGCCTCGACGGGAATGCGCGCCGTCGCCGAGTTGATGTTCGTCGACTTCGTGGGCGTTTGCATGGACCAATTGCTGAACAACGCCGCCAAGATGCGCTACATGTTCGGCGGCCAGGTCAAGGTGCCCTTCGTCATGCTGACCCGCATCGGCGCCGGGTTCGGCAGCGCGGCCCAGCACTCGGAATCTTTCTACTCGCTTTTCAGCCACATCCCTGGGCTCAAGGGCGTCTGCCCGTCTGACGCCTACACGGCCAAGGGGTTGCTGCTTTCCGCCATTCGCGACGACGACCCCGTGGTGTTCTTTGAACATAAGGGACTGTACGGCGAGACCTGTCCGGTGCCGGAGGATATGTACACCTTGCCCCTGGGCAAAGCTCGCACCGTGCGCCCGGGAACTGACCTCACCCTGGTGGGCATCAGCAAGATGACCTGGGTCGCCGTGGAGGCCGCCGAGGAGCTGGCCAAGCAGGGCGTCAACGCTGAGGTCATTGACCTGTTGAGCGTGTCGCCCATCGATTACGACCACGTTCTGGACTCGGTGCGTCGCACTCATCGGCTGCTGGTGGTGGACGAAGACACCCCGGTGTGCAGCATCTCCTCCGACATCTGCGCCCGCGTTGCCGAGGAAGCCTTCGACTACCTGGACGCGCCGCCCTCACGTGTCACGCCGCCCCACACGCCGGTTCCCTACAGCCGCGCCCTGGAAAACATTTACCTGCCCAACGCCGAGAGGGTGGTCAACACCGCTCGGAGGTTGATGGCGTAAGATTGCCTCATGGGGGTAATGCGTCAGCACTGTCATCGTCGTCGCAACAACTGCCAGGCGCGGGTGATAAAATGACGCCATGATTACATCGCTGCCTTCCGACGCGCGCGAGTTCCTCCAGTACGTCATCGCCGCGGTCGACTCCAACCCTGACTTGCGGGGGCCGCTGCTGCGCGCGTTGCTCACCGACGAGTTCCTCGAGGTGCCGGTTCGGTTGAGCCGCGTTGAGGATGGTGTCAAGGCACTGGAGGATGACGTAGGTTGGCTGCGCGGCAAGGCATACGAGACGGACGTCAGCCGCACGGCCACCTCGCTGCTCAATCGGGAGTTTGGCTTCCGACGAGCCAGGGTCGTGTTGGGCAATGTCATCGCCATGCCGCGTTACGCTGAAGATTTCCATGAAAAAGTCGCCGCGGCGGCGGACGACGGGTTGATTACCGACGAGCAGTTCCAGCGCATATTCGCTACCGATGTCATCGTCCACTGTCGCCGCTCACAAGAGGCCGAGCCCACTTGGGTTGCGATGGAAGTGACCGCGCGTGTTGACGCGGATTACATACACCGCGCCCGGCGCTCTGCCGTGGCCCTGCAGACCGTGTTCGGCGAGGAAGCCTTGCCGGTAGTAGTGGGCGAGCGCATTGACCCACCATACGCTACGCTGGCGCGGGAGTCAGGAGTTACCTGCATCAACCCGACGGAGTGAAGCAGGCGCGGCTGGCGCAATTCGCCGCCGGAAAATCTCTACCTGCCCCATGCGGAGCGGGTGGTTGGCACGGAGCGGTGGCTGATGTACTGGCCTGAGCAATACAGGGACGGGTTGCAAACTCGTCCCTACACCAATATCTTGCTCACCTCCGCTGCGGAATGCGGTTAAAATAGCCGTCGCCTCGAGCGAATGCCCGCCGACAAAGGGTTTCCATGTCCCATTCCACCGGGAGCAACTCATACGCCGACCATTGGTTGCCCCAGCTATTCTGAAAATTCGCCCTGAATAATGAAAGCAAATGACTACGCCTCTACACCAAGCCGCTGTACGTGGCCAAATCAAAGAACTGAAACGGCTATTGGCACAGGGTTCAAACCCCAACGCCCTTGACCAAGACTTGGATACGCCGCTCCATCTGGCCGCCGACGCTGGGCAGTTCGAAGCAGTGAAAATACTGCTCGAAGCCGGGGCTGACCCGAACTCCCGTTGCCGAGATGGCGACACGCCCCTACATCGGAGTCTGCAAAACATCCCCGTAGCAGAAATGCTTTTCCAAGCAGGAGCACGAATGCACCCGGACGCCAGAGGAGGGACACCTCTCCACTTCGCGGCCTACTTCGACTTGGTGCCGGCCATTTGTTTCCTGTTGAAAAAAGGAGCGGAAGTCGACATCAAAGAATTAGATGGCAATACGCCACTACATGAAGCTGCTCGAAAAGGCAGCGCGTCGGCAGTGCTGACCTTGCTTCGGAACGGAGCTAACCACCTGATCGAGAATGATCAGGGGCTGACTCCTTTAGAGCTAGGTCACCAATGTGGGCATTACTCTCTGGTGCGTCAAGGTATGCAGGAAATCGAAACGCCGCTTCACCATGCCGCCTGCCGTGGTGACCTGAACGAGGCCCGTCAACTACTAAGAGAAAAAGCTAACCCCAACGCCCGCGACGACAGAGGATTCCCTCCTCTGTTCTATGCAGCCATGGCCGGACATCTCGCGATGGTGAAACTTCTGTTGGACCACGGAGCTGACCCGCATATTGTCGCCCGATTCGGTGCCAACGCTGTACGAGCGGCGGTTGGTGCCCGGAAAATCGAAGTGCTGAAATACTTGCTGGAACAAGGCATAGACCCCTACCAGGAGGACCGAATTAGAGGAGGCAACGCCTTGCATCTCGCTGCCCGGAGCAGATCCCGCGAGGCAGTAAAATTGCTAATTCAACACGGGGTACCAGTAAACGCCACTGACCGCCGGGGTCATACGCCCCTGGACTATGCTCAACAGGACCCAGGTACCGAGCGTGAGAATGAGACAGCAGAAGCCTTGAGGGCCGCCGGAGGTCGGAACAATCGGCTCTTGTCAGGAGCGGAACTATTTACCGAAAGGTCACAAGACGCCGGTATAGCTGAAGCAATCGGTATGCTGTCACCTTACCGGACGATCTCACTTGGTAGATTTGCAACACCAAACTCGTCCCAGGAGGCCAAACTATGACCACCGTCGGAACCGGCAGGCACACGTACACCCTAACCTCTGATTGGGCAAAGATGCCCGACGCGCACCCTCTGGGCGCCGTGAGCGCGCTGGCCAGCGACTCGGCCGGCGACATCTACGCCTTCCACCGAGCAGACCCGCCCATTGCCATTTTCGACCGCAATGACGGCTCGTTCAAAGGCGGCTGGGGCAACGGCGGGTTCGTCTACGCCCACGGGTTTTACATCGAGGACGACATCGTTTACCTGACCGACCGGGACACGTCCACCTGCATCATGTACACGCTGGACGGCAAGCCCATCCAGATGCTGGGGCGCAACGGGGTGCATTCGGACACCGGCTGCGAGGTTGCCGGCGCGCTGGTGCCCCGGGCTGCCGGACCCTTCAACTACCCGGCGGAGCTGGTGCCCTCTCCCAGCGGGGACCTGTACGTGGCGGACGGCTATCGCAACGCCCGCATTCACCGCTTCGATAACGACGGCCGCCTCAAGTATTCCTGGGGCAAGCCGGGCAAGGAACATCCCTATGAGTTCCACCTTCCGCACAGCCTGCTGGTCACGCGGGACGACCGAGTTTACGTCTGCGACCGGGAAAACAGCAGGATCCAGGTGTTCAACACCTCCGGCGACTTTCTGACTATGTGGACCGACACCTGCCGTCCCACCGACATCGCCGAGACTCCAGAGGGGGATTTCGTGGTCAGCCAGCTGGCGCCGCTGGACGAGTCGCACCCGCCGCGGGTGGCGATTTTCGACCGGGACGGCAACGTGCTGGCGCGCTGGGACAGTCGGTCTGCCCACGGCATCTGGTGCGATGCCCACGGTGACATTTTCCTGGCGTTGACCGGCGACCGGGCCGTGGACAAATACGGCCGCAGCTGAGTATCAGGGGATGCGATCTCACTGTTACTGGGGGCGGATCAAAACCGCCCCTTTTTGGGCGATATCAGTCTGCTACAATCAGCCAACGAATGGTTAGTTACGGTTAATCGCAGGGAGAGCAACGAAATGGATCTCGGCCTTTTCTACCAAATTCAGGTTCCCAAACCTTGGGACGACGGGAGCGAAACCCGCAAGTTCCAGGAAATGATTGAGCAGGTGTGCTTTGCGGAGGAGATAGGGATGACCTCCGTGTGGTTCGTCGAGCACCATTTTCGCTCTGAATGGTCACACTCCAGCGCGCCTGACATAACGCTGGCGGCGTTGAGTCAGCGAACCACCAACATGCGGCTGGGCATCGCCGTGGTGCTGGCGCCGTTGCATCATCCGTTGAACGTGGCGTCCCGCCTGGCAACGCTGGATGTGATCTCAGGCGGACGTGTGGACCTGGGGATTGGCCGCTCGGGCTATCCTTACCAGATGCTTCCCTACGGATCAGATCTGGCCGACGTGTCCGAGATGGTCGAAGAGTATTTGCAGATCATTCCGGGCGCGTGGACCGAGGAAACGTTTGGTTTCGAAGGCAAGCACTATCAGATCCCGCCCCGGGAGGTTATCCCCAAGCCCGTGCAGAAACCCCATCCGCCGATTTGGCAGGCGGTCAGCCAGGAGTTCACCGCTGAAAAGGTGGGCCGCCAGGGTTTGGGTTGTCTGGCGCAAACCAGCGTCGGGCTGGAGCGCGCTGAGGGTTTGATCCAGGTTTATCGCGATGCCATCGCGAACCCGGAGCCGGCAACCAAGCTGGTTTACCCCCGTGTCGCCGGGAACACGGTGGGACTGTGCATGGAGAACCGTCAGAAGGCTTTCGAACGAGCCGAGACCATCATCGATTGGTATCGGGAGCAGCAGCGCATCCGCGACTCATACGTTTGGCAGGGCTACGATCCGGCGAAAGTGCCTGACGATTACCAGTGGCATTACCAGCGTGCGGTCAACGCCGATACGGCGCGCGCAGATGAGGTTACTTCGCGCCAATTGATTGATGATGGCGGCCGCTTCTGCATCGGCGATCCCGACGATTGCATCAAGTACATCGAAGACTATGAGCGCATGGGTGTTGACGAGATCATGCCGCTCTTTCAGGTCGGGCCCGTGACCCATGACGAAGTGATGGAGACCCTGCGCCTGTTCGGCAAATACATCATTCCGCACTTCAAGGAAAAAGCGCGCCGGGAGGCATTGGCAGCCGACGACTGACCGGGCACCTGGCAGTTCGAACTCAATTGCGAGTTCGAATTGCCAATACGGATAGACTTGAGGGGCAGGTCACCGACCCGCCCCTCTTTTGCGTCTGATGTTCGGCGATTGTGCTACCGGCCGTACTCTCCGCTGGCGCCATTGCCGTAGCCGTTGCCATACCCATACGGCTGGCGTTCTTCGGTGGTGGCCATGCGACTGCGCTCGCGCTCCCGTTCGATTCGAACCTGCTGACCACGCGACACATATCCGTACTGGGATTCGGGCTCGTGGCCGTTGACCGGAGGCATGAAGTGGCGGGAGCCGAAACCGGCGTACTCCAACGTACCGGCCAACTGCATCGGCGTGTTGTCCTCGCCCATGATGTCGCTGATGGTCGGAATGTTGTCGTTTTGCAGCGGGAAGAACAGCGACACGTGCATGTGCCGGTCGTCCGGCGACTGCTGGAAGTTCGACGATGCGAAGGACCACATGAGGTTCGGGTAGGCCACGTCGAAGTCTTCGCGGTGCATCTGGTCCTGGACGTCCGATGCGATTTCTGCCAGTCCGGACGCTTCCACCGGCAGGGTGATGACCATGCGCATCACGGTGTCGCCTTCGGGGAAGGGATGCTTGGCCAATTGGAGATCCGTGCGTTTCGGGTCCATGATGTCCCACATCGCGGACTTGATCGAGAAGGGTAGCTGCTTGGCGTTGTCATTGACGACCACGATCTCACGCCCCCGGAAGGGCCCGAACAGACGCGAGCCGCTGCGGGTGTCGGCGATGTCAACTCGCCGGTTCAGCACGCGCACCCCGAACCAACCGTTGGAGTAATCCCCAAAGCTGGTGACCGTTTCCGCCATCGAGCCGGCGTCGATCTGGTACCGCATGCCGGCTTCCATTGAAGCGAGCGCGATCGCGAGCTTGTCGTCCAACCGCTCAAAGTTGGGAGACAGGCTGTTGTCCGTGATCAGCGCCGGGTGACGCTGCAATTCCTGGACGCCCCGGCTGTTGCGGACCACACGGGTGCCAATGGTTTCCTCGTATGCGCCCCACGTCTCGCGGCGCATGTTCTCCTTGAGCACCGCTTCGCTGGGCACAAGAACGATGGGAAGGAAGGTGGCCTCGGGGAAGCGCTCGCGCATCATGCCGTGCAGGACACCGCCTAGTTTGGCGTGCCCGCCAAATCCCAGCCATTCCAGAACCAATTGCGGAGGGGAGCCGACCTCTTCGGACCGGCGCGCCACGGTGTCTACCATGCGCTCCATATCCCGGTGGATCAGGCCATAGAAATCCTTGTACGCATTGGGGTCGCGCAGGAACCCGTCAACTTTGGGGAGGAAGCCGGGAATTATGACCGGCAGTTGCCCTCCGCGAACACGGCGCATCGAGCGAGTTTCGTTATCAATGGAGTCGATGGTGCCCTGGTTGCAGTCGTACATCATCAAGCTCTGCACGCGGTCCAGGACCCCGGCTTCGCCCATACGCCTGGCCCAGCGCCAACTGCGCTTGTAGCCGGCAGTGCCTACTGCAACGGATACGATTGGGGGCGGAGTGCCTTCTCGGGTAAGGTCGCTCTGCGAGCCCAGCCTATGTGGGGCATTGCGGCGAATGTGGAAAGTGCGATTTTGATTCTTCGGCGGCATAGTTATGTTTACCCCCTTTTTGACTTGGGAGGAACTGATCGAGTAACGAACAAAGTAAATTCAAGCCTACATTAAATAACCGTTTACGTTTCAGGCGTACAGCTCGCCACAACCCTCACCACCTGATGAGTCACACCAAACCGCACGGCACAGTTCTACATCTTGACAACAACAGGTGAGACTATACCAGATGAAAATAAATACGTCAAACCGAATGCGTTGCGAACAATTCAAAAAAACCGCTAGGATTGCTAGATATATCGGACATGCTGCTGCCCGTCATCCTCGAATTCCGTAGCGTCGTCCGCTGGCGGCAAAACCGGATTGGACGCCAGATCACGCATGTGGAAGTATGATCCGAAACCCGTTTCGGCCATTGCGGTGGCGCCGTAGGGAAGCGCCGATCCCTCGCCACGCAGTATTTCCGTGACGCCCTGTAACTCGCCTTTCACAGGGTAGATCCGGGTCACGTGCATATACGGATCGGGTTCGATGCCTTCGGTGAAGCGAGCGGTATTGAACGCGATGTCCAAATTGGTGAACCGGTCGAATATGCTGCTGTGGTCCAGCGCTTCCGCCGCCTGGGATGCCACGGTCTCCAGCTCGTCGCCGTGCAAAGGCAGAGACACTACTATTTCCTGCGGGGCGTTGGGCGGTTGGTTGATCCCCTCCGCAAGCTGGGCCGCTGGGTCCAGGGTGGACCAAATCGCGTTCCCAAGAAGCGAGGACAGGTCATCGTTCGGTCCTATGGCCGCGTACTGACGCCACCAGGGCGGGAAGTTCAACCACTCGAACTTTCTAGTGACCGGCATCTTGCGCTTCACGGCGGCCATGCCAAGCCACCCACCGGAGGCGGACATCAGGCGTTTCAGGGTTACTCCCAATTGGCTGATCGAGGGATCATTCTCATCCCCGAATTCGGCCACTTCAAACCCGGCCAGTCCGGTAGCCAGTCGGGCGTCGTCCTCACGGGCGTTTACATCCGACTGTGTGGTTACGAGGCAGCTGGAGCCGGACAGCAGGCTCTCGTATTGTTCCCAGATGTATCGCCTGGTCCATTCCTCGGAAACATGGTCCTTGGGCAGCATCATGACCGGCAGGATCGTGGAGTTGGGGAACGCGTTCTGCATCTTTTGATGCAGGAGTCCGCCGAGAACCGCATGCCCGGAAAACCCCATGAACTCGATGATGGTCTCGGGTATTCGGCCGCAACGCTCAGAGTGGAGCATCACCTGGCTGATAATGTTGTCCATGTCCCGTTCCAGCGGCCCGCGGAAGTCCCGAAATCGCGTCGGGTCACGCATGAAGCCATTCGGCACCGGAACGTAGTTGGGGAACAGAACCTGTGTACCGTCGCCGGTGCGCGCCGTGCCGAAAGACTTTTGCAGCGTCTTTTGCACGTTGGCTACCGTGACCTCATTGCAGTCGTAGTAAACCGAGGTCTGTATGCGGCCGGCGGCGGAAAGCTCGGACATCCGCTCGGAGAACAGCATGGACCGCCGCACCCCGGCCGTGCCCATTCCGACAACAACCAGAGTCGGTGGGGTGCTCTCGACAGCGCCGCCCTTGGCGGTATGGAGGAGGCGATGGTTGCGACTGCGCGCTCGGACAAAAGTTGTTGGCATGACGGCGGGTACACCCAGATGATCTGCCGACGAGAACCTCAAGCAGGCCGTCGTCGGCTCCATTTTAACGCGGATGCTTCCGCAACGCCAAGCCGATGCGATACCGGCTTGGCGAGGTTTGCCGACTAAGTTCCGGGCTTGAGGAACTCCAGCACCGCGTCGACAAACCCCTCGGGGTCTTCGATTTGGGGTATATGCCCGACGCCAGGCATGATGTGCTTGCGGGCGCGGACGATGTTGTTGTGCAGCAGTTCCTCACCGTCACGCAGCCGGTCGACCTCGCCGTACAGCACGAGGGTTTCGCGGGCGTTGACCTGGGGCAGCCGGGTCATGATGTCGTACCAGGCCAGCGATTCATGCAGCTTCTTGACCCACGCTCCAGCCTGGGCCCTGGTGCCGTTGTTCGCATCGACCCATTCTTGCCGAGGTTCGGCAAAGGTCGTGGACTCTTTGGCCTGTTCCATCGTCCGGGGAACGGGCATCCCGTCGGCGTCGTAGCCGGCTGCCGACTCCGCGATGCGCTCCGGAGCCGTCCGGGCGTCCCAAACCGGAGCGCCGACCAGCACGAGCTTGTCCAGCCGGTCCGGGAATGAAGCGGCCATCTCAGTCGCCAGAACTGCGCCGACCGAATTGCCCACGTAGTGGCCGCGGTGGATGTTGAGGATCTGGCAGGCATCATCCAGCGCCTGGGCATAGTCGGGTATGTTGAAATGGCGGGTGGGTTTGTCGGATTCGCCGTGCCCGAGCATGTCGAAGGCGTAGCAGGTGTAGTGTTGGCTGAACGCATCAATTACGGAACTCCACGCCCAGGTGGACGTGCCCAGGGGATGCAGCATCACCAACGGGTAGCCGGCGCCTTGTTTGACAAAGTGCATGTTGCCTTCGCGGGTGGGGACGGTGTCGGTAAGATCGCGCCGCACGAACATGATCGTGGCCTCCTGAGAGTCTGTGGCCGAAATGAACTGGAACTCGCGCCGGGGTCGGCCGGACGGTTGCCGCAATGCTAGCGATGGCCCCGGTCAAAGTCAATCGCGGGAGGCAGCGCGGACGGGTCGGCCTTTCGGCGGAATCACGTTGGTTGCCGGGACCGCAAAAAGCCGGGGTCATCAACCCCGGCTCATTTGTCTGGTGTTTGCGCGCCGGTATGCGGCAACTAGTCGGCCGCCTGCGGAGCGAATTCCTCGCGGGCCATCGGAGTCACAGCCTGTGCGCTCTTCTCGTGCCGGCGGAGGATGAAGCGGGGCACGATGACCCAAAGGGCGAAAAGTCCTACAAAAGCGGCTCCGGCGGCGATGGCAATCATTTTTCTGTCTCCAATCTGGGTTGAGGGACGCTGCCCGTTTCGTTGGAGACAGTATCGCCGACGGTTGTTACGCGGATTTTGCACTCATGTTACGAGTGTGTTACCGATCAGCGCGATAACCGGGGATGCCGCGCGGTTCGGATCAGGCCTGCGGGGCTTTGACACCCATCCACCAGTGCTTTCCCTTGCCGCGGCGCTTGCGCTGGTACCCGCGCGCCCTGAGCTCGAGGCCGAACTTGCGTTGGCTGTGAGCCAGGTAACCCTGGTCCAGACACCAGCGAGCGTAAGAAGTGTACAGTTCACCGGCCAGTGACATGGCTTCCGCGCCCGTTGAGCACACATCGGCAACGAAATCTGCTATTGGGCCGCACTCGCTGGCTTGCGATGCTACGGTAATCGCCGGTTCCGGCGGCCCATCCGGAGCGACCCAACCGGATCCTGGATCCGGCCCGGACGCGGCCGGCCCGGTTGGGCGAAGACGGCCCGACCCGCTGCCGTATCCGGGGACAATCGGGTCCGCGGCGTGCAAACCTGCCGGGTCCAATTCCTGGAGGGACGTGTAATCGCCTTTGGCGATGCTGGCAGCATCCGCAACCGCCATGCCGTCCACACAATAGGACGCGAACAGGACCAGGTCAAGATAGGCTGGCAGCCCGCCGAGGTGTTCCCACCGCATCTCCCGACCATTCCAGGCGGAAGGGTCCAGGGTGAGACCCATCGCTGGGCATTCGAAGCGTTGGCGGTATTCTGTCGGCACAACCCAGGTCGGGTTCAGCAGTTCCCGGTCAAGGGCTAGCCCAACAACAAAGCACACTGCCCGCACGGCCCTGAAGCTGGGGTCAGGCTCATCCAGCGGTTCGTCTGCCGAGACACCATCCAGTTCGCGCTGGGTCTGCAGCGCGCACAGGGCGAACGCGGCGCGGACCTGGTTGCCGGCGCAGCGGAGCAGGCTGATCTGGTCGGACATCTCCAGGGGAACGCTGGCGTCCACCGGCTGCCCGTCCGGGGGGTAGACTTCGGTGCTGGCTGGCACTAACGCCGGCGTGATCAGTCCCCGGTGTGCAGCCGCGTAAAACGCCATGGCGACGCACAGATTTTCCCGGGCCAGCCGTATTCGCTGGCCGGGCGACAACGCGGATGTCGACGGGGGGTTGGTCAATGAGCCGATCAAGGAAGGGGCGGATGATCATCCGCCCCTGGAGCGCCGGGCAGTTTGCCCACCAAGTTTTGGTCTACGAGTTGATGTCCATGACCACCTTGATGATGCCGTCATCGCGCTGCTCGTACATATCGTAAGCGTTCTGGATGTCGGAAAAGCCAACGCGGTGCGTAATCAGTTCGGCCGGATCAGCCCAGCCGCGGGCGCGCAGGTCCACCATGTCCTGTATTTGGCTGATGGGGTCGCCGCTGCGGGCGCCGGTGGTCGGGATGATCCGCGGCTGCTTGTCCATCCACAGGTTGTGCTCGATGGGCACCATGTGGTCAGACTGGATGCCGAAGATGATGACCTGACCGAACTGGCGCACGTGACGGAAGCACTCGTTCAGGGGTTCCGGATAACCTGCGGCTTCGACGCACACGTCCGGGCCGCGGCCCTTGGTGATCTCCATGACGGCTTCGGCGACGTCCTGCTTGTCGGGATTGATGCGGTGGGTGGAGCCCATCTCCTTGGACTTTTCGAGACGGTAGTCCAGCGGGTCGACGACGATGACGTGGCGGGCGCCCATCCGGGACAGGATCATCGTGAAGCTGAGACCGATGCTGCCCTGGCCGAAAATCAGAATGCTCTGCTGGAGAGGGCTGCCCAACTGGCGGCAGGAATACAGCACCGTGCCCGGCGGCTGGCACATGACCCATTCGTCCAATCCACCCTCGTCGGGGAGTAGAGCCAGCCGACCCGGTTCGGACAGGATGTACTCGCACAATCCCCCGGTGCCGGGATAGGGTATCGCGATCACGCGCTGCCCTTCCTGGAAATCGTCGGTCCTGCTTTCGACTATGACACCGGCGAGTTCGTGAGCGCCCTTGCAGGGCGCCATGGGGTACTCCGACTCATCGAGCACCGGGCCGTAGGTGTGTCGGATATCCGAACCGCAGACGCTGACGCTTTCCATCTTGACGAGGACCTGGCCGTCGGACGGAGCGGGGGTTTCGACATCGGTGAACTCCCACCGCTTTGGGGCTACCAGTTGGGCTGCTTTCATTTGGAGTTTGCTCCTGTTCTTATCGTTCACGTTGATTAGCGAGCAGTCTATCCCAACCCTCAACAGGGGGCAACTGAGGCAAGAACGGCAGCAGATTCGGAGATTGACGACCGACGCCCACACGAGTAGCATGTTAGTGACCCCCCCATCCTGTTTCGACGGATGGGCAGCGAACCGCCCCTAGTGGGCGGTTGCGCATTTAAGGACACATCATGCCGGAAGCGATTGCATACATAGACGGCTTGAACCTGTACTACGGATCTTTGAAAAACCGCCCGGCATTGAAGTGGCTAAATCCATTGGCCATGGTTGAGAGGCTAGTTCCGCACAATGAAATTAGCCTTGTCCGATATTTTTCGGCGTTGACCGTTAGAACTCATTTGTCGCATCGAACCATGTTTTAAACTCTGGATCATGCTGCAACTTGTCCCTGGAGAGGGCATCAATCGAGTCCATCCCTTGGTATGCTGCTATACAGGAAGCCATCGCAAAGGCCAGGGTGGCGGAATTGTGTGTGGAGTTGCGCCGGCCATGTTCCTGCAATCTCTGACGCATCCGATTGGTTCGGCCTACGTAGATGGGACTATTCCCGAGGTAGAAAACATAGATGCCGCGTTCAGGAACTTGCGGCAGTTGATCCTGCCGGTCTCGATGCAAGACTTCGGAGGACTCTAGGACTTCCAAAAGCTCCGGCATTCTTTCCGAAACCGATTTCCAGGTTTGGAAATTTTCGCTCTGTGTAGTCACGTCAAAATCCATGGGTATTTGTGCGATATAGGGGCGAATAATCATTCGCCCCTACCTTCAGGCACTCATATCGCTGTGGTTACCCAATCGGCCGATTGGTGACCTCGCGGTCAACCTTTCGGGAGATCCACTGGCCGCCGCCCGCGGGGGCGGTGAGTTGTCCGTTCTCCACGGCAACCGTGCCCCGCATGATGGTCATCACTGGCCAGCCCTCGATTTCGAAGTTCTCCCAGATGCTGTAGTCGCTGATGTGCAGGTCGTCCATGGTCAGGCGCTTCTTGATCGACGGGTCGATGAGAGTGATGTCGGCGTCGCTGCCGGGCGCCAGGGCACCCTTGCGCGGGTACAGTCCGAAGATGCGGGCCGCGTTGGCGGAGGTTACGTCGACGAATCGCTGGAGGGACATGCCACGCTTAGACACCCCTTCGCTGTAGGTGATGCCGACGCGGGTTTCGGCGCCGTTGTGCCCGCCGGTGACGTCGCGCACCGACTTGCCCTGTATCTTCAAATTCCAGTTGGTGCAGTACTCGTCGGTGGCCATGGTGTGCAGGCCGCCCCAGGCTATGCCTTTCCAGAGCATGGCGGCGTCTTCCGGCGACTTGAGGGACGGGTACGTGTGGTACTTCATCCCGTTCTCTTCTTTGTAATTGTTGGCGTTGAAGCAGGCGTAGTTGTGGAGCGTCTCGCCATAGATCGCCATGCCCTTGTTGCGAGCCTCGCCGATGGCGTTGATGCCCTCTCGGGCGCTGACGTGGACGAAATACACCGGCGAGCCGGTCCATTCCGCCACGCGGAGAACGCGGCGGAAGGACACATCCTCCGACTCGTTGCTGTGAACCAGGGGCATGTTCCACCACTCGTTGCGCTCCTCGCGCTGGAGCTTCTCGTACATGTACTGGACCATGTCGTCGTCCTCGGAATGGACGAGGAGCATGGCGTCGTTGCGCTGGATGACCTCCATCAGGTCATGGAGGTGTCCCATGCCGACCTTGCGGGGCTCGCCGGACATTTCCGGCGGGCGGATGTTGGTGGTGAAGATCTTGACACTGGACCAGCCACCTTCGATGTATTCGTGCAGCGATTCCAGGGTGCGCTGTGGGATCTCGCCCAGGAGCATCAGGTGGTGGGCGTAGTCAGCGTAGGAATTGCCGCGCCAGGAGTTAGTCCGCTCCTGGATGGCTTCTTCGATGGTGTTGCCGGGATGATGGATTGCAAAGTCCAGCAGGGTGGTGGTGCCGCCGAACAGGGCGGCTCGGCTCACCTGCTCCGGCGGCGCGGTGCGCAGGTTTCCGGGCCCCATGATGGGCGCGTCGATGTGGGCGTGGGGTTCGATCCCACCCGGAACTACGACCTTCCCGGTGGCGTCGATGACCCGGCCGACGTCGTCTGTCATCGTGTTGGGCGCGGTGATGGCGACGATCTTCTCCCCTTGGATGCAAACGTCCCAGTCGCCCACGCCCCAAGGCGTGACGACCTGGCCGCCGCGGATGATCAAGTCCAGCATAATGTCCCTCCGTGGAAGCCGTCAGCCGGCATTAAGGTGTCAAGTAGGTCCGGCCAAGCGGCGCCAGTATAGCGCAAAACCGAAGGCTCAACCGATGGAGAGTTTATTTGCTTGGGTGGGCGGGATTTGGGGTTATGATTGATATAGCGCCGGAGGAGAATACGGCCTCCAGCAGAGGGCAGAGAGACCTAATGTCGGTGGATTACAAGAAAATCATCACCATTGAGCCGGGAAAGCGGAGCGGGCAGCCGTGCATCAGGGGTATGCGCATCACGGTGTATGACGTGCTGGAATACCTCGCCGGCGGGATGTCGGAGGAAGAAGTCCTGCACGACTTCCCGGAGTTGACCCACGAGGACATCCTGGCCTGCTTTGCCTTTGCCGCCGAGCCGAATCGACGCATCCGACATCCGGAGCCGTTGTGAGGCTGCTGTTCGACCAGAACCTGTCATGCCACCTCAGAATACTGCTGTCTGATCTTTATCCAGGGTCTCTGCGAGTCAGGGAAATAGGGTTGGCCGATGCGCCCGACACCGTAATTTGGGCCTACGCTATCGAGCATGGCCTGGTTGTCGTCACCAAAGATGTCGACTACTACGACCTGAGTTCGGCCCGCGGGCATCCGCCCAAAGTGGTCTGGATACGGCTTGGCAACTGCCCGACCTCCGAAGTAGTTCGCCTGCTTCGTGAGCGGCACGGTGAACTGCGGGCTTTTCATCTTGATGCCGCAGGGGGATTGTTGGAATTACCCTGAAACGCCTGAGAGCGTCGCGCTGACATTATTGACAAACGTGCTAATTGATATTATAATTCGTAATATCAACAGCGACGTATACGAGCTGCGACCCATATCCAACCCAACTTTTCGGAGCCGATAACGGACAGGAGGAAAACATGATGAACAAGAACGTGAAGCGCAACGCCGCCCTCATACTTACTGGCCTGGCCGTCGGCGCGGCCGGGGGCATCCTGCTGGCGCCCAAGAGCGGCCGGGAGACCCGATCCGACATCCGGCGTGGGGTGAAGGCCGGCTACCAGCGCGGCGGCTTCTTCTGGCGCCAGATGCGCGGCCACCGGGAATCTCCCGTTGAGTTCGTGCTGGACGACGAAGGCATCCTCGCCGCACGATGCTAACCTCCGCCCGGCGGGAAACACCGCCATTAAGGAAGGGCCGCCTGGAATTGGCGGCCCTTCTTTAGTGCCGCTATAATGCGGGCGCTGCGGCAAAACGCCGGCAATCCCTTTCCCGGACGGCAAGGACGGAAACATGGTCACCACTTACTCGTGCATCAACACCGAAACCGTGACGCGGCCAACGATGATGGGCCGGAGCGAAGTTGAAACCCATATCGGCGTGGTTACGTTGAACCGCCCCGAGGTTCTGAACGCCCTCAATCTCCAATTGGTGCGCGAGCTGGACCAGGCCATTACCGAATACGAAGATGACGACAGCGTGGGCGCGGTAATCATTACCGGGGCTGGCGAGCGCGCTTTTTCTGCCGGCGCCGATATCCACGAGAACCGGGAGCTTTCACCGGAGGAGCGCGAAGCGGGGCAGGCGGAGCGGGCTGGATACACCTGGCACCTCCACACTAGCAGCAAGCCGGTTATCGGGGCAGTAAACGGGCTTTGCTACGGCGGCGGCACGGTGCTCGCCACCAGCCTGGACTTCCTGGTGGGCTGCGAAAAGAGCAGCTTCCGGTTCCTTGCAGTCAACTACGGTCAGATGAACGCGACCTGGAGTCTGCCGCAGTTGGTGGGCATCCACCGGGCCAAGGAACTGCTGCTCAGCGGCCGGGAAGTTTTCGCCGAAGAGGCCTACCACATGGGCCTCATCAACCACCTGGTTCCCTCTGAAGAGCTCATGGAACGGACGCTGGAAATCGCGGCCGGGATCGCCCGCAACCGGGTTGAGGGGTTGGCCAACATCAAGCAGTTGCTGCTGGAACATTCCGGGCTGCCCGTCGAACAGCAGTACCGCAACGAGATCGAGGGCCGCACCGGTCGTTTCAAGGGGCTCACGGTGGAAGAGGGGTTCTCGGACTTCCTGGCCCGGAAAGGGCGAAAGCCCCGTTCCGCCTGATTCTGACACTCGTAAATCAGGCAAAGGAAGCGTGTCAGAGAACACCCGGCGGGTGTCCGCGCCCCCGGTGGGAACGGCATCAGGCGATGCTATCATCGCCCCGGATGGGTCGCAGGTCCGGCTCCTGCTGACGGACGCCCATGGGGCCACCCGTTGCAGTATGGTGGAGGTCACCATTGGCGCCGGGGAAACCAGCCGCCCGGTGCGTCACCGCACGGTTGAGGAAGCCTGGTACATACTGTCGGGGAGTGGGGAGGCGTGGCGTTGTGCTCCGGGGGCGTCGGCCCAGGAAGTCACGCCGGTAAGAGTAGCGGCCGGAGACGCCCTTGTGATACCGATCGGCTGGGCTTTCCAGTTTCGGGCGGATGCCGGTTCAGATATGAGGTTTGTCTGCATAACCATGCCGGCCTGGCCGGGCATGGACGAGGCGGTGGAAGCGCCGGAGGGCGGGTTGGGCGCGCCTACCCTTGCGGCTCCGGAAGTTACCCCTGGCGTCGAACCTCGATAGTCTCGCCGTCGGCCAAGGCGACGCGGCGGTATTGGATCCCCATTTTCAACATCCAGTATCCGAGGGTAGCGGGACTGACCCCCAGGTGGGAAGCCGCACGGCTCATTCCCATTTCGTTGACCAAGTCAGGCACCAGGCTCTCCAGCTGTCTGCCGTGTTTTTCTTCCACGCTGCGCATTAACTTAGTCTTTCTGATTCGCTGCGTTGCCATATCCTCTCTTCCCAATGTTATTCGCCAGCGTCGCTGCGAAACGAGGCTGGCGGGCGATGCGATGGCGCAATCATACACGAATGCCACATGAGCGCACACTGAACCCGCGTCCCATCTTGCCCAATTTTTATGAATAGTCATAAAAGTTCCCGCAATTTTGCGATCACCTGCTCCGCCGGAGACATTCGGGACGGGGTTCTAAAAACGATCCGCGCCCGGCGCTCGCTAGTCCGGGCCGGATCATCGGCCTGAGCCGATCAGTTCCGGCCGGGCACTTCGCTTCGATTCTCAGACCCGGCGAATTGGCGCATAGGGTAAAATCGCGCCATGTCTACTGGGGTGAGCGTCGGACGCCTGACGCCGGTACGTCGGCAGTACCTGACCATTAAGCACTCGTACCCGGACGCCGTGGTGCTGTTCCGGATGGGCGATTTTTACGAGTGCTTCGATGAAGATGCGCATACGCTCTCATCGGCTCTGGAAATCGCGCTGACCTCCCGCACAATGGGCAAAGATACCCGGGTTCCCATGGCCGGGGTGCCCGCAGTATCCCTGGAAACCAACCTGGCAAGGCTCATCAAGCAGGGGCACAAGGTCGCGATCTGCGAGCAACTGAGCGACCCGGCCACGTCCAAAGGCCTGGTCGAGCGCGGGGTTGTCCGCGTGGTGACTCCGGGTACCGTAATCGAGGCGGCACTGCTGGACAACCAGGCCAACAACTACTTGGCCGCCGTGTGTGTCAGCGATGACCTTGCCGGTTTGTCCTATGTCGATGTCACCACCGGCGAGTTCGGCCTGTGCCAGATGACGGCAGACTTGCTCGCCCTGGAGTTGGCCAGACTGCAGCCGTCGGAGATCCTGGTCCCCGACCGGGAAGCGTTTCAGGACTCCGTGGCCGGCCAGGGTGGACTTGGCGAAACCACGTCCGTAAACCAGTTGGCAAACGCGGCTTTCAGCCTCGAATCGGCCCGGAGAACCCTCCTTGACTACTACGAGGTGCTGTCGCTGGAGGCCTACGGGCTGGAATCCAACGGAGCGCCGACCGAGCCGCTGGCGGTGCGGGCCGCCGGAGCGATCCTGGAGTATCTGCAATACACCTGGCAGGGCGAACGGCCGGGTTTGTCGGCGCCCTTCCTTTATAATACGGCCTCGTACATGACCCTGGATCCGCAAACCCGGCGAAACCTGGAGCTGTTCGCCGCCGGGAGATGGGACAGCAGTGACATGTCGCTGCTGAAGGCGTTGGACGGCACCCGGACTCCCATGGGCGCGCGCCTGCTGCGCAGATGGCTGGGACAGCCGCTGCTGGATTTGGAAAGACTGGAGCGCCGGCTCGACGCGGTGCAATTCTTTCACGACGACGCGTTCCGGCGCGATGACGCGGCGTCCGCCCTGGCGCAAATCTCGGATCTGGAGCGCATTCTCAGCCGCGTGCAGATGAATACGGCAACACCCCGGGACCTTCTGGCGTTGAAGCGCAGCGCGGTAGCGGCGGCGGAGTTGGGATTGATCTTCGCGCGTGATCAGGTAGAGCGCGTCGCGTGGATCGCGGAAAAACTGCGGCCAATTCCCGATATGCAGGCGCTGATTGAACAGGCCATCGAGCCGGAACCGTCCGGCTCCGTGGGCGAGGGCGGAGTGATCAGGTCCGGATTTTCCCCGGAACTGGATCGCACTCGCAGTTTGTCCCGGGACGCCCGGGGATTCATCGCCGGCCTGGAATCGGAAGAGCGGGAACGCACCGGGATCCGCAACCTGAAGGTTGGCTTCAACCAGGTTTTCGGCTATTACATTGAAGTCAGCAAGTCAAACCTGGATGCAGTGCCCGACCATTATCAACGGCGCCAGACTCTTACGGGAGCTGAGCGATACATCACTCCCGAGCTCAAGGAATTCGAAATCCAGGCGCTGGAGGCGCGCGCGAACCTCGAAGAACTGGAGCGCAGCCTGTACCGCCAGGTTTGCCGACAGATCGCCGACCACGGCCCGGCGATATCCCGGCTGGCGTCCGCGATTGCCCGTGTGGACGTGTTCGTTGGCCTCGCCGACGTGGCGGTAAGACACGGGTACGTGCGGCCCGAGTTGAACGACGGCGTGGCAATTCGCATCGCGGACGGCCGACATCCGGTGGTGGAGCAAGTGATGGGCGCTGGGGCATTCGTCCCCAATGACGCGGCGCTGGACTCCGACGATGCCCAGATCATGCTCATCACCGGTCCCAACATGGCTGGCAAATCCACTTACATCCGACAGGTGGCCATAATCGTGCTCATGGCCCAGGTCGGCAGTTTCGTCCCGGCATCCTCAGCCACCATCGGCCTGGTAGACCGCATCTTCACCCGCGTTGGCCTCCAGGACGACCTGGCGACCGGGCAATCAACCTTCATGGTGGAGATGGTGGAAACCGCCGCCATTCTCAACCAGGCTTCCTGGCGCTCCCTGGTTGTCCTCGACGAGATCGGCCGGGGAACCAGCACCTACGACGGATTGTCCATCGCCCGGGCCGTGGTGGAGCACCTGCACAACAATCCCCGTCTGGGATGCAAAACGCTGTTCGCCACCCATTACCACGAACTGACCGAACTGGCATCCACGCTGCCCGGCGTCCGAAACTACAGCGTCGCTGTGTCCGAGGAGGATGGTCGCGTGGCGTTCCTGCGACGGATCGTGCCGGGCGGGGCTGACCGCTCGTATGGGGTTCACGTGGCGATGCTGGCCGGCATGCCGGCCTCCGTGGTGAGCCGGGCCCAAGAGTTGCTCACGCATCTGGAGCAGGATCGCGGGTCGAATGTTGCTGCTGGCCGGGGTGAAGGACGCAAATCGGACCCATCCCCGCAATTGCCGTTGCCGCTGTTCCCTTCCGGGCATGAACGGCTAGCCCAGGCTCTGGTGGAGATGGACGTTTCGAACCTCACCCCGCTTGAAGCGATCAACAAGCTCTACGAGCTGCAGGAGCAGGCGCGCAGTCCCGAGGAATAATCGACGGGTCAGGCCGGAACCATAATTTCGGCCAGCGCCGCCAGGTCCGGCACGGTCAGATCTGGTCTCGCGTTGGTCGGCCTGGTGCCGCCGCCACGGTCGACGCGGTTGACCCAAACCGATCTGATCCCCAACCGGTTGGCCGGCTCGATATCGTGGTACAGGCTCTCGCCAACGTGGAGCCATCGATCCTTGCCAACGCCCATGGCTGCCTCGGCAAGTTCAAAGCTGCGAGAGTTCGGCTTGTACGCCTTGGCCTGCTGTGAGGTGATTACGGCATCGAATTCAACGCCCAGCGCACGCGCTGAGCCGGCGAACAGGTCGTCGTCCACGTTGGAAATGATCGCCAGCTTGTATCTCTGTTGCAAGAACCGCAAAGCGGGACCGGCGTCCGGGAAGACCGGCCAATGGGGCAGGGAACTGGACAAGCAATCGATCTCGGCCTCGGCAAGTTGGACGCCGAGTCTTTCGCCGATCATGACCATAACTTCGCGCAGGGCGACGCGGTATTCCTTGAACGCCCCTGAACTTTGCACCACCGGCTCCACGTCGGCAAACAGTTCCAATATTTCGGCCGTAGTCCTGCGGATCCCATGGGCTTTCAAGCATGTCGACACCGCGGAGGAAATCCCTGTTTCCCAGTCGACCAGCGTTCCGTAGCAGTCGAAGCTCACCCATTCGATGTCGATAAAATCTGCCACCGCAATCACCCGAAAGCCTGCAAAACGTTAGAGTGGGTCCCCATCGCGCGACCGGTCGCTCGCCACGGGTCACCGTGAGGAGTGCGCGGGTGCGGCTCAGGGACGAAAGAGCCGGGCGGCGTTAGGCGCCTGGGCTCCTATAATGCAGAAACCTCGCTTCAGCACGAGGTTTGCAATGGTGGGCCTGGATGGACTCGAACCAACGACCTCAGTCTTATCAGGACTGCGCTCTAACCGCCTGAGCTACAGGCCCACAGGGGCTACCATTATACCAATCCGTCAGCCTTGCGCAATACGACGATCCGATTTCAAGCAGACCCGTTTGATGGCGTCCGGTTTGATGGCGTGAGGATCGCGCGACGGTCTCGTTGTCAGATGACAGGTCGTTGCGCCAACGGGATCGCCACGCCGCGCTGGAAATGAAAGTTCCGACCAAACTGGGTAGGAGTGAGCGCTCTACGGCTCACGCGTACCCACTTTACGTTGCAGGGTTGAAAAGGGACGGCCACTCCGGGTAAGGAATGAGTTACCAACCACCATTCCTGCCCGG
>DAOUHZ010000058.1:0-9733 GCA_034428455.1 Dehalococcoidia bacterium | reverse complement strand
GAACCTGCCCAGTTACAGTCCAGACTTCAACGCCGATGAAGCCATCTGGGGCTGGGTACGCCAGGAAGCAACCGCCAACCTGTGCCTGGGAACCCGTGCCGCGGTGCGGGAGAAAGTGGGCGACTGCTTCGCCAATCTGTCCCAGCGCAGGGAGGAAGTCAAGCGCCGCTGCCGCACCGTGCTGCAAGCAAGAGCCGACGAATTAATTGGTGATGCCCAAGCCAACCCTGTCCGCCCTGCAAATGTAGATCTCACTTTGGCTTCGGTTTAGGAATGCCGGTTCTGCGACATCACGGTGCCGACTGCCCACAGCGCGTTGACGAAGTCTCCGAGCCCGAGAGCGGGGCTACTGCCGACTTCTGAAAGCCCGCCGTCAATCGGCCGGAGTTCTACCTTGTACGGAAACCGAACCACCGCGTAGGCTTGAACCCACCCATTATGCCGGTCGACCTTTTGGGCCTTGTCGTTGCCTCATGACCATCTCCGCGACCACCGGATTTCCCCAGTCGGTCGTAACTCAGGCTGCCCTATGGCCGCTGCCGCTCAACCAGCGAAACCAGTGCGACGGTCGGGAACTCCTGGCGGCGCTGAAACCGGAGTCAATCCCACTGTGTATCTTCGACCCGCAATACCGCGGCGTGCTGGACAAGATGCGCTACGGCAACGAAGGCGTCAGCCGGGGACGACGACGCTCGGCGCTCCCTCAGATGAGCGAGGAAACCATCACCGAATGCATCGCCGGCATCTCGGACGTGTTATCCCGTCCGGCCACCTGTTTCTGTGGGTCGACAAGTTCCACTTGTGCAAAGGCATCGAAACCTGGCTGGGAGACGGCGGACTGGAAGTCGTGGACCCCGTCACCTGGAACAAGGGCCGGATGGGCATGGGCTACCGCACTCGGCGCTTCGCGGAATACCTGTTCATCCTGTAGAAACCGCCAACGCAGGTCGGAGCGGGCTGGCAATGCGACTACTTTTCCGACGTAGTTACGGAAAAGGTCAAACGCATCGGAAACGTTCACCCCAAGCCCGTGCACCTTCAGTCACGCTTGATCGAGGCGGTCACTGACCCCAGCGACGTGGTGCTCGACCCGGTGGCCGGCAGCTATTTCGTGATGACCGCTGCCCACCAGGTGGGACGCCAGTTCCTGGGTTGCGACATCGCGAGCGCGTTGTGAGCGAGCAGACGCGAATGATCGCGGAGCGTTGCCCCGAGCAAGGCAGGGACGACCACGACCACGGTGTCCACATCTCGCCCTACCCGCTACGGCTGAGGCTGTCGAAGGATGCACTCGCTACTCGTCCGTCGCTGGTGTCCACTTGTAGATGTTCGCCAGCGTGCCGCCCATCAGAATCTCCCGGTCCGAGTCCGACAGCGTATCCGTCAGCCGGAACGCTTCCACTCCCTGCTCGTAGGTCAGCAGGTTCACCGCCCGCGTCCAATCCGTCCCCCACAAACACCGCTCCAGCCCGTAGGCGTCGAAGATGCGGTGCACCGGTTCCCAGATGTCGGAATACGGAAACCCGGCGTGCGACAGCGTGCCCGCCCCTGAGATCTTGATCGCCACGTTGTCCAGCTCCGCGCACGACAAGACGTTGGGCAGGTCAGCGAAAGGCTCATCGGGCGGCGGCGGATCAAACGGCTGGGCCAGCCCCAGGTGGTCGATGATGATCTGGGTGTCAGGATTCTGTCGTGCCAGTTGACGCAGCAGGGGCAGCTTCCCCGCCGCCATGATGTTCACCGGCACGCCGGCACGCTGGCCGGCCGCCAGGATGGCGTTCAGCCCGGGGTGGTCCGCCTCGTAGTCGTTGTTGGTCAGCATGATCCGACAGCCCACCACGCCCGGCGTCGACGTCCACTGCTCCACATCCGCGTCAATCGTCGCCGAGTTGGGATCGAAAGGCCGGACCAGGCCGAACTTGGTGGGGTGCTGCGCGTACACCTCCAGCGCGTAGCTTGCGTCGTACGCGTAAATCGCAAACGGCGAGATCAATATCGCGCCGTCCACGCCCACCGCCGCCATCGCCTCCACCATGTCGTCCCCTGTAACCTCCTCCGGGCCGGTCAGAAACCCCATCCACGGACGCTCAGGAGAGTTCCGTTGGTACGCGTGTACCTGACAGTCAATCGTGAGGGCCATTGCCATCCTCCTTTGCCGTTACGAGCGCAGCGCGGCAATCCCGCAACCTGTGCGGATAATACCAGATGCCGGCCAGCGCCCAAGTCGGCTCGATGGACGTCACTCGTTGGTTGGTCTGGTTCAGCGACCGCCTGACGGCGGCCAGAATCCAAGCCGACAAAACTGGATCGAATTGGTGCTCCCTAGTTTCTCTTCGCCACAAGGGCGGCATGCCGACGTTCCTCGAAAAGTGCAACTGAACCATGCCGCCGGGGGAACCCCAGCCAGAGGCTCCGCATCATTCCACGCACGTTCGGCGCCCAGAGTGGGCAATCATAAGCGACGGCGGCAATAGGAACGGGAAATGGCGCTACGCCGTTTTCCCGTTAGCCACCCCCACCGCCAGGCGACGTCGGAACCTGACATCCCACGGCAGCGCCGCCCACCGCGCCCAAAGCCTGCATCAGAAGCCGAGGTCCAATGCGTGCTCCATGTTGCGGAAGCAATGCCGGAGGCGCGGTCGGTCACGCTCCTGGCGGTCATGGCGTCACCCCTCCTTCCCTGACTCTTCATCCACCGCCTGTCTCTACCCTCCAGCCCTCGGCATCCGGTAGCCGACGCGGAGTTCGGTGAAGATATAGCTGGGGTTCTCGGCGTCATCGCCCAGCTTGCGCCGCAGACTGCTGATAGTGGTCCGCATGGGACGCACGTCGGCGTCGGCCTCGAGCCTCCAGATCCGGCGCAGCAGCTGCTCGTAGGTCATTACTCGTCCGCCGTTCATCGACAGCTCAGCCAGCGTCCCGTACTCCTTGGCGGTCAGCTCAACCGGCCGGCCGGCGAGGATGACCCGCCGTTCGTCGTAGTCGATGGTCAGGTCGCCCAGGACGTAGGGCTGGGACGGCCTGGGGGCTTCCCGCCGGCGCAGAGCAGCCCTGATCCTGGCCGACAGCTCTGTCTGCGAGAAGGGCTTGACCACGTAGTCCGCGGCGCCCATGTCAAAGGCCCTGGCCACGAGCTGCTCTTGGCCGTAGGCGGACAGGAAGATCACCGGCACGTCCCGCGCCTCCATGATCTGCTTCATCAGGTCCATCCCTTCGATGCCCGGCAGCACCAGGTCCAGCAGGACGAGGTGGGGCCTCTCCTCCACCACCAGACGCAGCGCCTCCTGCGGGTCTGCGGTCATCATCGGCTCGAACCCCGACCTCACCGGGGCGTCCCGGACCAGCCGCAGGGCTTGGGGGTCGTCGTCCACCGCCAGGACGCGCAGCTGCTCACCACGCCGCCGCGACGAGCGTGAAGATGACCGGGGTGATCCCACAGGGGAAACGTACCCGGACGCCTCCACCGTCGACAGGGTGAATGTGAAGCGCGCGCCCAAGCCCGGCCCGTCGCTCTCGGCCGTAATGCGGCCTCCGTGGGCCTCCACGATGCCCTTGCAGATGGCCAGGCCCAAGCCGGTGTCGCCGCCATGCTCCTCGGACTCGATCCGAGAGAACTTGCGGAACAAATTCGGCAGGCTCTCCGCGGGGATGCCCTGGCCCCGGTCGGACACTGACACCGACACGTGGGCTCCATCCCGCGCGGCGCTCACGCGGATGGTGGAGGACTCGGGCGAGTGGCGGGCCGCGTTGGCAAGCAGGTTGCCCAGCACCTGCACTATGCGCAGCCGGTCGGCCATCACCCAGGGCAGGTCCGGGGCCAGGTCGATCTCGACGTTATGCCTTCCCCTTCCACTGCGGAACCCGTTGTGGGCCTCGCCCACCAGGATGGCCACGTCCGTAGGCTCCGGCGCGACGGCAAGAGAGCCCGTCTCGATGCGGGCCACATCCAGCAGGTCGCTTATCAGCACGTGCATCCGGTCGATCTGCGAGTCGATGATCTGGAAGAACTGTCGCATCTCGGTGGGGCCGAGTGTGGAAGGAGGGTCCAGCAGGGTGGCGATGGACCCCTTGACCGAGGTGAGGGGGGTGCGCAGCTCGTGGCTGACCATGGCCAGGAACTCGGCCCGCAGCCGCTCCATCTCCTCCATATCCGTCATGTCCTGCAGGGTTACCACGAAGGTCTCAACCTCGCCGCTCTCCGAGCGGATGGGCGTGGCGTTGACCAGCGCCGTCACGCTCCGGCCGTTGGGCACCCGCAGCTCCATCTCCTCAGCCCGCACCGTCTCCCCGACGCTCATATACTGTGCCATCGGACGCTCCTCCAGGGAGATCTCCCGACCATCGGGCCTGCGGACGGTCAGGACCTCCAGCAGCTGCTCCGGCGGGCTGTCAGGGTCCCGCAGGTCATCCAGGATTCTGACCGCCTCCCTGTTGAATGACATCGGCGCTCCGGTCCTGGCATCGAAAACCGCAACTCCCACCGGCGAGGTGTTGATCAGAGACTCCAAGTCCGCTCTTGCCCGCTGCTCTTCCCAGTAGCGCCGCGAGTTGGCCATGACCAGCGCGGCCTGAGCGGCGAACATTACCATGGTCTCCTCGTCCTCGGCTGTGAACTCCGGACCCGACGTCTTCTTGACAAGGTAAATGGCGCCGATAGGCTCACCGCCGGGACGGAGCACCACTCCCAGGAACGAAAGCGGGGGATCGAAAGCCAAGGGTGGCATAAAGTCGGGAAGGCCCAGGGAAGCGAAGTGAGCCGGCAGGTCTCGGACACCCGTCGGTCCCGGCAGCTGTTCAAAGAAATCGCAGAACTCCGACCCGGTCAGCATGTCCTGAAGTGCCGCCTTCTCAGCGGGGCTCATGCCGAAGGAGAAGGCCTCCGCCATCTTGACGTCTCCCGTTTCGTCGAAGGGCGCCAGCCCCCCATAGCGGGCTTCCGTCAGCGCACAGGCGCTGTCCAGAACTCCCTGGAGCACCGTGTCGAAGTCCAGGCTCTCGTTGATGCGCAGGCTCGCCTCGCTCAACCGCTAAAGCCGGTCCCTCAGGGCTTCCACTTCCCGGTCTCGCGCATCTTCCCTGTCCATTTTCGCCGCCTCGTTTGGGATTGCGAAGACCCATGTTCCTCGCTGGTGAGCCCCGGCCAGACCAGGCCCTTTGGGGCGTTTCCGGGCCGATTTCACCACGCATTTACCCTATCTCATACTAATCTTACGGAAAATCGCCAAATATTTCACAGTCATTTCATATACGGCTAGTAAACTGACAAACCAGTCTGTCCCTGCGTTGGGAGGCACTCGCCTGGCACACGCCCGGCAACAAACCGTCGCGGACGCCCTCCCGACCGGGCCCTGACCGGAAGGCACGCCTTCCGTTGTCAGCCTCCCTCGTCAGCAGCCGAATAGCCGCGCCGCCACCGGCAGCCCAAAAAACGCACGAGGTAGTCCATGTGCAGATCCAGCTTACTCTCCGCCTTGAGAAGCCGTTCCCTGCCCCCCGGCCCGCCGGCTCGTGTTCGGGACGGGAAACGCCGCCTGCCTCCGGCCCTGCTGGCGATCACCCTGCTGGCTGTACACCCCGGGCGGGGTTTCCGCCGAAGCGCTGCTGGTGGTCGATACCACGGAAATCTCCCTGCACAGCGATAACGACGCACCGCGCGGGGTCTGAAGCAACGGGACCACCATCTGGGTGGCCGACGATGATCTCAACAAGATCTTCGCCTACACCCGTGATGGCACCCGGGACTCCTCCAAGGACTTCGACACCCTCGCCCCGCCCGGCAACAGGGATATCGAGGGTATCTGGTCCGACGGCGTCACCATGTTCGTGGTGGACCGGATGGACGACAAGGTCTATGCCTACAAGATGTCCGACACGCTCCGCGACAGCGGCAAGGACATCACCCTGGACAGCAGCAACAACAATCCCAGGGGCATCTGGGGCAACTCCGACACCATCTGGGTGTCCGAGGACGACACTGAACCGGACAACAAGATCTACGCCTACAGCCGCTCCAGCCGAAGCTACGATTCCTCCGGAGACTTCGACACCCTGAACGGGGCGGGAACACGGACGTCGAGGGCATCTGGTCCGACGGCGTCACCATGTGGGCGCTGGACCCGTACGACGGCAAGGTCTACGCCTACAAGACGGCCGACGAGAGCCGGGACACCGACAAGGGCTTCGACCTTCATCCCGACAACGACGACCCCAAGGGCATGTGGGGCGACGGCGAAACCATGTACGTGACGGACCTCACCGACGACAAGCTCTACCTCTACTCCATCGTCGGCGTGAATACCCTGGTCAAGAACACGGGCCAGGCCCTCCTCACCAACGCCGCCAACCTCAGGACCGCCACGCCGGCCCTCGCCGTCTCGTTCACCACCGGCTCCGACTCCGCCGGGTACGAGCCGGACTACTACGGGTTCCGGTTTGGATCGTCGGTCCCCGGGTCGTCGGATTTCACGGTGACGCTGAACGAGGATGACGGCGGTGAACCGAGCATGGTCGTGTGCACGCTGATCAACCCGGCCAGCTACGCCGCCGACGCGGTGAACACCTTCACTGCTCCCGGCGCCTGCGGCACGCTGACGGTCAGCACCACCTACTTCGTCGTCATGACCCGGGGGCCTCCGCCACCTGGCCGTTGGCCAACCTGAGGATGACCGCCAGCAACGACGAGGACGACGGAGGGGCCCCCGGCTGGTCCATCGGAGACGACAGCTACTCCGAGTCGGGCGGCGCGTGGAGCACATTCACCAACAACATCATGCCGCAGGTATCGGAAATACAGGAGCCAAACGTCGAAGCCACCGGCGTGCCCGTTGTCGAGGGAACTCCCCAGGTCGGGGAGGTGCTGTCCGCCTACACCCATCGCATCGTCGACGAAAACGGCAAGCCCGACGACCGCCAGGGCTTCAGGTACCGGTGGCAGGGCAGCCACGACGGCAGCAGCAACTGGACCGACATCCCCGGCGCGACGGCTCCCAACTACTTCCCCACCGACGCTGACGTCGGCACGCACGTCCGCGTCCAGGTCAGAATCACCGACGACGACGGTTACTACGAGGGGCCGCTGAACAGCGCCGGCCGGGCCACGCCGACGGCCGTCTTCTTCGCCACGATGACCGTGGACAAGACCACCAACGGAAATCTTGGAATAGGCCCATCCGTCGATTACCCCGACGCCTCCATCACCCCGACGAGCTTCACATATCGCGGCGTGACCCGCCTCGTCACCTTGCTGGATTTCGTTCCCGCAAATGAAGAGGTCCGTCTTGAGTTAAGTGAAGGGTTGAGCGAAACAGACCGAACCGACTTGGTGCTGGCCCTCGACGACCAGCGACTCGCCCTCGCCGACGCGGCCGGGTCCAATCTGGAAATATCCAAGGGCTTCAAGACTTTCACCTGGTCCGGCGTCACCGTCGATTGGTCCGACGGTGAAACGGTGGCCGTCATCATCGAAAGCCTGGAGCTCGATCCCACGGCCGACGTCACAATCAAGGCATCCGAAACCCTGAGCCTCCCCTGGTCGGCCACCGTCACGGGGGAGCACGACTCAGTTTCGGATACCACGGATACACCGCTTCCACCGCTGGGAGCATCTCAGAAGACACGTTCACCCTGGAAGGCCAGCAGTACACGGTCAAGGGCATTACTGACCGCGCCAGCAGCTTCAGCTTCATCGTCGACCCCGATCTACCCCTGGAATTTACCGTGGCTGCCGGAGCAGCGCACAAACGCCGGTCAGAGGACGCAGCCAAGCTCAATGAGGCAGATGGCACAAACTATGAATGGGGCGGTAGTGGGCTCGGCTGGTCCGACGGCGACAGGATCGGCGTGGCCCTCATCATCGCCAGGAACTTTGACGCCACCGGCCTTGCCGTCACCGGCGCCCACCAGACGGGCGAGGCGCTGACGGCGGACACCGGCGGCGTGACCGACGCCAACGGCCTCACCAGTCCCACCTACACCTACCAGTGAAGCCGCAGCCACTGCGCCGACCTCCGTCAACGACGGGGACATCAGCGGGGAGACCTCTTCCACCTGCACCGTGACGGCCATCGACCTGACCTGCATTTTGCAGGTGACGGTCACCTTCAGAGACGACGTCGGCTACGAGGAGACCCTTTCCACCAGCGCCATCGACGTCTCCGCGGCCCAGTGGCAATTGAGCCTGTCCTCCAACCGTCTCACCGAGGGCGACGCCACCGGTGTGACCGCTACTCTGCGCATCACCAACGGCGTGACCTTCGACTCCCCGATAGTCGCGGACCTGTACCACGACTTCGCGTCGGATCCGACCGGATCTCAAAAAATGCCGACCGACGTCCTCCAGGGCTCGGCCGGGGTGCACACCATCACCACTCCTGCCGGCCAGAGTCAGGGCGCCGTCACCCTGGTGGACGACGACGACAACGAATTCAATTCCCGGACGGGAGAGCTCGCGTACTCTCTGCAGGCCAGGTTCGGCGCCACCGACCTGGGCGCACCGGTCACCATCACCGTCGTTGATGATGAGGACGCGCCGGTCCTGACCCTCTCGGCTTCGGCGACCGAGGTGAACGAGGGAGAGTCATTCACCCTCACTCTCAGCATGTCTACCGCGATGTCCCTCCCCTCATTGACCGTCTTCGTGCCTTACCGGGGTCCCACGGGAGCCATCTCGAATGCGACACCCCTGAGCTACAGGTTCGTTAGCAAACAGACGGCGCTGGGCGAGACGATAGTGACCGTCGGCGACGACGTGTATACCGGCGACCGGCAGTCAACCTTCAGCATCGCCGATCCGCCGCCCGTCCCCTTCATCCTGGGCGCTCAGACCTCGGTGACGGTGACAGTCAAGGACGAAGAGCCGCCCCTGATCGGCGTCCCCCGCCAGGGTCTCAGGAGCAGGGGCTTCCTGAACAGGCTGGGCTACGGAGACAGTCCGGCCCACGGCCTTTGGGTCTTCTGGTGGTCGGTCGAGGGGGCCGCCGAGTACCGGCTAGAGTACCGCAGGATCGGCGACACCGGGGCCTGGACCCGGGCCACCGTTGGAGACTTCGACCAGTCGCCCAGCATCAGCCACAACCGCCGCCTCATGGGTGTGGCCGCCGGCCTGGAGTGCGATACCGACTACGACCTGCGCCTCAGCCTCAAGGGCCAGCGTCCCCAATACGCAGACGGCTTCGGCCCCTACCTGACCCTGGAGAACCGGCGCACCGGGCCCTGCCCCAAGCCGGACCACCTGACCAACGTGGTGACCTCCGCGGAGCCGGACTGCTTCACCATCACCTGGACCCGCCCCACCGACGCCACCTGGACCGGGTACCGGGTGACCCGCCACGTGTTGAGTCCCGACTTCGTCAGGGAGAAGGGAGAGGTGATCCACGAGCGGGTCAACGACACCAGCGCCAGATTCCAGGACTGCTTCAACCGGCACGGGAACAAGTACGGGCAGGAGGACCACCGCTACGTCTACTTCATCGAGTACCTCCGGCGCCACGCCAGCGGCTTCGGCCTGGAAAGGGGCCCGTCATTCCTCGCCATCATCATATTCTACCCGGACAGCGGGCGGCCCTTCAGCCCTCGGAACCTGCGGCTGACCACCGACACCCAGACCCGGCGGAGTATGAGCTGGGAGGTCCCGCCCAGCCACTGGCTCACCGCCGTCCGGGCCTTCCGGGGCGAACTCCGCAGCGGTAATGTCACCGACCCCTGGACCGACGGATACCTGGTCGAGCGGCGGGAG
>DAOUHZ010000057.1:0-25628 GCA_034428455.1 Dehalococcoidia bacterium | reverse complement strand
AAAGGGGGTGATTGACCGGGAAACCACAAACTGATATTGATCAAAATCGCCACGCGCCCAGGGTGGTACATAGTCCTTGGCGATCACTGGCTCAATGTCCGCGGCGTTTCACACTTGCCCATCCGCTGGGCGCTGATCCGCGATCCCCAACACCGGTTCCAACCCCAGGCACTGCTCTGCACCGACACCAATGCCGACCCAGCCCAGATCGTCCAGTGGTTTGTGCTGCGCTGGCAACTGGAGGTCACCCCGTATCAAGTACGGGGCAGGCTCTTTCAGGAAGTTCGGACCCACCCTGGCATGGAGACCCAGCATCAGTGGTCAGATCTGGCCATCGCCCGCACCACTCCCATCCTGTTGGGTCTCTTCTCCTGGACCGCCCTGGCCGCCCACGCCTCGCAGGAACATCATCCCATCACCCAGCGCACGGCGGCTTGGTACGACAAACCGTCGCCGACTTTCGTGGATACCATCGCCATGGTGCGACGCCATCTGTGGCTAGCATCGGAGGGTTTCGAACTGCCAGTCGGCGACCCTGATGTACGAGAACTCCCCGCCACTCTGTACCACCGAATGGTGGATCCCCTCGCCTACGCCGCTTGAATTGCGCAAAACCCAGCTGAGAATGCCGGCGCCATTCTGCCGACAACCGCCACCCGACGTGATAGCCGTTCGGGTTTAGGAATCGTCTCCTGAACTTGCGGCGACGCGTCCGCCAATTAACCGCACCGACAGCCGGCTATAATTGCCGGAACCGATAACCAACAGGAGGAACCCCTTGATTCGCAGCATTGACGGCAAGTCACCGCAAATCCACCCCAGCGTGTTCGTAAGCGAGACCGCCTATATCGTCGGCGACGTCATAATCGGCGAAGGGACCAGCATCTGGCCGGGTGCCGTGATACGGGCCGATTACGGTCAGATCGTGATCGGCAAGAACTGTTCCATTCAGGACAATTGCGTCCTGCACACCGATGACTACCTGGAACTGGGCGATAACGTGCTGATGACCCACGGCGCGGTAATCCACGGCGGCATCGTCGGCAACAACGTGATGATCGGGGTAAATGCGGTCTGCCTGGAGGACTGCAAGGTGGGCGACTACGTGCTCATCGGCGCCGGCGCCATCGTCACCGGCACGCCCATCCCCAACGAGTCGCTGGTGGTCGGCGTGCCCGGCCGGATCCGGGAGCTGCCCGAGGTTCACCGCAAGCGATTGGAAAATCCCACCGCACGCTACCAGGAAAACGGGCGGCGGTTCATAGCCGCCGGACTGGGTTTGCAGATCCCGGCAGCAGACTGATCCGCCGCCAGCCGCAAGAGCCGGCACATGCCGGGAGTTAAGCGGCTTTCGCCGGGTACTCGGTGCAGCTCTCGTCCTGGAGCAGCAGGTCCTGGACGCGCTGCTGCAACTCGTCGCAGACCGCGGTTGAAACGGTGGGAATCTCCATCAGGACCTTGCGCCCTTCCTTGAGGTTGAGTTCCAGGTAAACCTTGTCCTCCCCGGTGTATTCGAGCATGACCCGGATGGCTTGACGCAAGCGGTACCGGTCTTCGTCCGGCTGGTCGGTTTCGATCATCCGAACCAGGACGCCCGACTCCCGGTGACCATTTGAAGGGTGGTCCGACGATGGTGAAGGGGGCGGCTTGCTGCCGTTTGGCCGGGTAGCCTTTGCGGGAACGCTGGGCCTTGCCGGCGCCGGATTGCCTGCGGGCGCCTCAGCCGACCGGCTCACGGGACTCGACGCGGCGGTTTCCGGCAACTGGTATTCCTGCGCGTCATAGCAGGCGATGGAGAAGTCGTCTCCGCGGATTTGGAGCCGGCCCGTGACCCTGGCCACGCGGCCCGGTTGCCAGACGTGCGCCGTCTTTTCCAGCGAGTCCGGCCAGACCATGGCCTCAACCTGCCCTCCCACCATGGCCAGGTCGACGCGCAGGAACTTTCGATTGTCCCGGGTATAGCGCTCGTTGACCCCGGCGATGTGTCCCAGCAGGGTCACCGTGCTGCTGATCATCTCCTCGTCCAGCTGGTCGATGGAGTTGTAGGCGTCGCCCGGATTTATCGCGGCCAGGGCCAGCAGCGGGTTGTAGGATAGAGCGACGCCCAAGTACTCTTTTTCCAGGTTCGCTTTTTCCTGGGCGGTGTAGTCGTCGTGGGTGGTGTCCAATTCGAGCAGGGTGCCGCCGGCGCCGCTGTCCAGCTCTTCACCGAACATTCCGACCTGCCCGGAATTGCGGTTTCGCGTTTCCTGCTGCGCCAGGGCCCAGATGCGGTCCAAGTTGTCGATAACCGTCGCCCGCGGCGCCAGGGAGTCGAAGGCCCCGGCCTTGGCCAGTCCCTCCAGGGTACGGCGGTTCAGACCCGAAACGTCCACCCGACGGCAGAAATCGGTGATTGAAGCATAGGGGCCTTTGGACGTGCGCTCGGTGACGATTGGCGTTATGGCGCCCTCGCCCACTGTCTTGACCGCGGCCAGGCCGATGCGCAGCTTGCCGGTCTGCGCCCGATCTGCCGGAGTATCGATGGTGTAATGGATGCCGGACTTGTTCACGTCGGGCAGCTCGATCCCGATGCCCATGCGCGTGCACTCGTTGATCGACGCGACGTAGCGGTCGCCGTGATCCAGGCGGCAGTTGAGCACCGAGGCCATGTATTCCAGCGGGTAGTGAGTCTTGAAGTAGGCGGTCCAGTAGGAAATGAGCCCGTAGCTCACGCTGTGCGCCTTGTTGAAGGCGTATCCGGCGAAAGGCTCGATCAGGTTGAAGATCTCTGCGCCCATCTGTTCGGAGTAACCCTTCTGCACCGCGCCGGATACGAACCGTTCCCGCTCCTCGGCCATCAACTCCGGTATCTTCTTCCCCATTGCCTTGCGGACGGTGTCGGCTTCGCCCAAGGAATAGCCGGCGAAGTTCTGCAGGACGTGCAGTACCTGGTCCTGGTACACGATGACCCCGTAGGTCTCGTCCAGCAGCTCCTTCATGCTGGGATGGGGATAGGTCACCTGCTCCCGGCCGTGCTTGGAGCGAATGAACCGGTCGATATGCTCCATGGGCCCGGGGCGATAGAGCGCGATCATCGCCGCGATGTCGCCCAGGTCGGACGGCTTCAGCTCCTTGATGTACCGCTGCATCCCGGCGCTTTCCAGTTGGAACAGGTCGGTGGTGTTGCCGGTGCCCAGCAGCTCGTAGGTGGCCTCGTCATCCAGTGTCAGACGGCTCAGGTCGATGCGGATTCCCCTTTCTTCGTCCAGCAGCTTGATGGTCCGGTCCAGGATGGTGAGGTTGGTGAGGCCCAGGAAGTCCATCTTGAGCAGGCCCAGCTTAGCCACCGGGTCCATGGAGTACTGGGTCATCATCACCGGGCTGTTCTCGTCCCCCCGGGAAGGACGCTGCAATGGGACCGTTTCGGTAAGCGGTTCGTCGGCAATCAGCACGCCCGCCGCGTGGGTGCTGACATGGTGGACGATGCCCTCCAGCGCCTGGGCGTTGTCCACCAATTCCCGGATCGCTGCGTCGCGCACATAGGTGTCAGCCATCTCCTGGTTGGCGGACATGGCGTCGGAGATGGTCCGGGACTTGAACGGCACCATGCGGGCGATGCGGTCGACGTCACCGTAGCTCATGCCCAGCCCGCGGCCCACGTCGCGGAGGGCGGCCTTGGGCCCCAGGGTTCCGAAGGTGATGATCTGGGCCACCCGGTCGCTGCCGTAGCGGTCGATGACGTAGCGCAGCACCTCGTCGCGCCGGTCGTCCTGGAAGTCCATGTCGATGTCAGGCATTTCCTTGCGCTCGAAGTTGAGGAAACGCTCGAACACCAGGTTGTACCGCATGGGGTCGATGTCGGTGATCCCCAGGCAGTACAGCACCACGCTGGCGGCGGCGCTGCCCCGCACGCCAAAGAGGATCTGCCGCTGGCGAACGAAGGAAATGATGTCCCACACCACGAGGAAGTAGTTGGCGAAGCTGGTTTGCCGGACGACTTCCAGCTCGTATTCCATGCGGGCGCGGGCGGCGTCGTTGTTGATCCCGTACCGCTGGTTGAACCCCTCCCAGCAGATGCGTTCCAGGTAGGCGTCGGCGTCCTCGTTGTTCGGCGTGGGATACCGGGGCAGGTGCATCTGCCCGAACCCCAGCGAGACGTTGCACTGCTGGGCCACCTCGCCGGTGATGTCCACGGCCTGTGGGAAATCGTGGAACAGCGCTGCCATCTCGTCGGCGGAGCGGATGTAATAGGACGAGTCCTCCATGCGCAGCCGCTTGTCATCCATTACGTTGGTGCCAGTCTGGATGCAGATGTACACGTCCTGGTACTGGTAGTCGGACTGGCGGACGTAATGCGCGTCGTTGGTGACTAGCAACGGTACGCCGGTCTCCCGGTTCAAGCGAACCAGGCCGTCGTTGATCCGGGGCAACTGATCGATGTGCTCGTGCCGTTGCAACTCCAGGAAGTAGTTCTCGCCGAACAGCTCTCGATACCAACCGACCATCTGCTTGGCGTCCTGGTAATTGCCGTCGGCCAGCAGGGTGGGCACCTCGGCCGACGGGCAACCCGACAGGCAGATGAGCCCGCTCCGGTGTCGCTCGATCAACTCCTTATCGATGCGCGGCCGGTAATGGAAACCCTCCAGGTGGGAGAGGGTCACCAGTTGCAGCAGGTTGCGGTAGCCGGTGTTGTCCCTGGCGATCAACACCAGGTGGTTGGCGGTGCGCTCGTTGGGCGTGCGGTCGTGCCGGCTGCCGTGGGCGACGTAGAACTCGCACCCGATGATGGGCTTGATGCCGGCGTCCTTGCACTCGGAGTAGAAATCGACCACGCCGTAAAGCGAACCGTGGTCGGTGATGCTCATGGCGTCCATCCCCAGTTCGCGGGTCCGGTTCACCAGGTCCGGTATCCGGCTGATGCCGTCGAGCATGCTGTATTCGGTGTGGGTATGCAGGTGAGTGAACACGATCAGCGAGCCTGTTATTGGTCAAGGATTGAATATATGGGGGCCAGAAAATAATAGCAGCGGACGGTTCGCCGCGCCATTACCCGGAACGAATACTGCGCTTCCCCGAGGCTTCACGCCGCAGGGTCAATTTATAGCCCGCCGTTGCGATAAGCGGCAGGCCGTGCAGGAACGGCAACCCCGGAGGAGCTATCCCGGAATTCAAACCTTTTGGACGGCGGAACGAGTTATGCCCGGAACGGGCAGGATAGCGCCAGGCGCAGGCGGCGTGTTGGCGACCCGCAGCAGTTCCGACGCTGGAATACCCAAGTGCCGATGCAGCGTTTCGGCTATCTCCAGCGTCATGGTCTGCTCACCACACATTAGTTCGTTAATATCGCCCTGACCCTCCAACAAGTCGTTGATGCGCTGGGCGGTCCAGCCTTTTTCGTAGATCCAGAATTCCAGCAGCGCACGGCCTTCGGGAACTGGCATCGGTATGTTTCGATATTCGTAGAGCTCCACCAGGTCGCCCAGCAGGTCAAGCTCCTCGCCTTCCGGAGTGCCTGGTTCGGAATCCATCAGGTTATAGACACGGGCCAATGCCACTTCGTATTCCTCCTCAGTCCGTATCGGTTTGATGTTGCACATAACTTATACCTCCACGGCGCTGATGCGGTCATACTCGGCGTGGGTGCCTATGAATCTGATAAAGACCATTCGGCTGACGTAATCAACCCTGACTACCAGACGGTAGTCGTTGCCTTTGATATTGAACACCACCCGGTTGCGGGGGATGATGCTGGCATCGGCATACCGGGCCTTGACCTTGTCGGGCGTATCCCAATCCGCGGTCCGGGTAGTGTGATACCAATTCTCTAGCGGACCTTCCGCATCAGGATGACGTTCCCAGTATTCCCGGAGCGTCCTCTTGGAGAAGATCCTCATGGCAATGCCGCACCCTGGTCACTGCCGTCCCCGAATACTATAGCACTGCGCGCCGACTGTTGTCGGCGTCGCTACTCCGGAATCTCTATTTTCTCCGTCACGACCCGGGTCACTCCCCAGCCGGCCAGCCAGGCGGAGTGGCGACCGTCGCCCCCGGCGACCACCACGACGATGTCGTCCGGCTGGAGGGCGATGGGCACCATGGTATCCGGGTTTTCGTCGTCGACCCAGTCGGGGTAGTTGCGGTTCCCCCAGTGTCCCAGCCCGGAAAGATCGGCGATGGACATCCGCGCGTTAGCGAAGACGTACTCGCGCACATCCTGCTTGGTGAACCCGTCGGCCGCCATTTCAGCGGCGTGTTCGGGGCTGATCACCAACGTGATCTGCGCGCCGGTGCCGATCTGGTAGAAGTTGGAGAAGCCGGTGGCCCGGGTAGCCTGCACCAGCGTGTTGAGCACGTCGGTACCCCGCGACACCGTGGTTTCCATGACGGGGTAGAAGGCCCGGATGGCGTGCAGGGTCACCATGCTATCGTCCGGGTCCAGGCCCAGCTCAACGTGCCTCGGCTCCCACGGGCTGCGGGCCTCGTTCTCGGCGAAGCAGAAGGAGTACCTGCCCGGCATGGCCAGCGTGGCCTTGTCCATGTCGCCGATTATCAGACCGGCCACATTGCGCACGAACAGGCGGAGCGCCCGGCCGATGGTCGCGTTGGCCCGGTAGCCGGGGCCGAATGCACCGGAGTCGCCGTTGATGCCCAGCTGCTCCGCAATCGGACCGTTGACGATCACCACCGGAGCCGCGCCGCCGGTGGTGGCCTGGCATCCGGCCAGGTTGAAGGGGGGTTGCAGGGCCGCTTTCACGCAGGCCACCACCACCGGAAAGTACTCGGGCCGACAGCCGGCCATCACCGCGTTGATGGCGACCTTCTCGATAGTGACCTCCGAGTTGGAGGGCTGCGCTATGCCCAGGGACAGCGACGGGTCCTCGCCCCACGGGCCGAGCATCCGCTGGACGGCCTCCTCTGTGGCCGGGACGACCGGCATACCATCGGTCCATCCCTGTTCTTCGTAATAGTCCTGGATTGCGTCGTAGGTGTCAGGCACGTCGATTCGACGGGAGTTGAGGGCCCGGCTGTTGGTTGTCATGACAATCACTCTTCTGAGGTGGATTTTGTTGCGTTTCGCGCGTGGACAGGTCGGCGACCACACCGAAATGGTCGGACAGGCGCCGTTCACCATCCCAATTGTCTATGGTGTCTACGGCCCCGACCATCAGATCGTCGCTGACTACTATGTGGTCGATGGTCCTGCGCCCGGCGAATTCCGTAGCTGCCGTTACGACGGTCATCGTCGATGGCAACCCCTGCCGGAGCTTCTCTCGCAACCGGAGCGGAACGTTGCTTCTCCCGCCCAGGCGCTGGTTGAAGTCGCCAACGAGCAACACCCGGGATGAGCGTACCGGCGCCAGCAACCTCTTGAGGCCATCCAAATATTCCTCGTGGTCCTGCCACTGTCGCTGTTTGCCCCCGAATCTGGCGGTGCGTGAACCCGCCCACGGGATGCAGATGCCTAACACGGTCAGCGGCCCGATGGGCGTGTCGGTAGTCCCAGCCACGAAGCGGCCGGGTACCAGCGTCGCGCGCCCCAGCTCGATGGCCGGACGCCACGGGTTGCGCGACCACAGGACTACCTTGCGCCGCTTCCGCTTGACGCCCATCCCGTAATCAGGGAGCGCACATACGGTGTGACCATGTCCCAACTCGAAGTCCGCGTCGGTCTCGGTGAGGCAAACGATGTCAGGGTCATGCCGCTCGATGCGGCGCAAAATTTCTGGGCTACGCGCCGAAGCAGGCGTAGCCCATTGAACATTCCAGTTGACCACTCTCATGCCGCAAGCGGCGCGCTAATCGATGCGACCGATGGTTACTTCCCGTTGGTCAGCATCTCGGCGATCTGGCCGGCGTAGTTGTGGGCCAGTTGCCGCACTTCCGGTATGGACCGCGAGGCCAGCGGGCTGGGCAGGGCCAGGATCTGGACGCCGGGCATGCCCAGCGAGGAGGCGCGAGCGTGCGCTGCCCGGGTGAAACTCTCGGTGATGACGCTCACGGAGGGAACGCCGCGGGTTTCGGTAACTACTGTGTCGTGGAGACCCCACGCCGTGCAGCTCCCTCAATCCGCAATTCCGTGCACCACCGCATCGCATTGCTCGATCAGCTCGTCGATAGTCTCGTCGGAGCAAGGCGCGCTGAAGCTGAACTTGCGCAGGTAGACCACCTTTTCGACGGAGTATTCCTCTTCCAGGATGACCTGGAGTTCCTGCAGGAAATTATCGGAGTGGTATTTCCGGTTTTCCAGCAGGCCGATGGTCTTGCCCGCCAGGCTGGGCAGTCGGTCGGTCGCCGCCCGTTCCTCGGTCTTCTGCTCCGGACGCGGGTCCAGGATCTGGATCGTTGCGGTCGTCATGCTTCCTCCGTTTATTCTTTAAGCCGTCATTCCCCGTTCTTTCAACGGTCATTCCCGCGAAAGCAGGGATCCAGTGTCTATCCCAACATCTGGTAGTGCTTGCCCTCTGTCTTGATCGCCGGGGCGATGACCATTTCGGTCTTGTGGAAATCTCGCACCGTGTACGCTCCGCACATGCCCATGGCAACGCGCAATGCTCCCACGAGGTTCTGCGTCCCGTTGGTTACGCTGGACGGTCCGTGCATCAACTGCCTCAGGCTGCCCTTGGTGCCCACGTTGATCCGTGTTCCCCGGGGCAGTTCGGGGTGAGCATTGGCCATGCCCCAGTTGTAGCCCCGTCCCGGAGCCTCGGCCGCCTGTGCAAAGGGAGTGCCCAGCATCACTCCGTCGGCTCCGCTGGCCATGGCCTTGCACACGTCGCCGCCGGTGCGCAGGCCGCCATCGGTGATCACGCTGACGTACCGACCGGTGCGCTGGAAATAGTCCTCGCGGGCTGCCGCGCACTCCAGGGTTGCCGTCACCTGCGGCACGCCGACCCCGGTCACCTCGCGGGTGGTGCAGGCCGCGCCGGGGCCAACGCCGACCAGTATGGCGTCGATTCCGGTTTCCATCAGCTCACTGGCGACGGTGTAGCTGACGCAGTTGCCCACCACCACCGGGACGCTGAGCGATTCGATCAGCTCGGAAAAGATGAGACCCCGGTAACTGCGGGACATGTGGCGCGCCGTGGTCACGGTGGACTGCACGACGATGATGTCTGCCCCGGCCTCCACGGCCAGCGGGCTGAACCGCTTGGTGGTCTGTGGGGTGAACGCGATGGCCGCTATCGACCCGGACTGCTTAATCTCCTGGACGCGCTCGCCGATCAGGTGCTCCTGCACCGGCTCGCTGTACACTTCTTGCAGGTACTCCGTGACCTCGCCCTGGTCCATGGAGATAATCTCTTCCAGCACCGAGTAGGGGTCTTCATAGCGGGTGTAGAGCCCCTCGCCGTTCAGCACGCCGAGTCCGCCCATTTCGTGCATCAGCGTGGCAAACCGCGGCGACACCGAACCGTCCATCGCTGAGGCCATCACGGGGGCTTCAAAGGAATACTGGCCGATGCTCATCTGGGTGGATGTCATTTCCGGGTTGATCGTGACATCGCCCGGTACGATTGCGACCTCATCAAACCCATAGG
The DNA here is from genome assembly GCA_034428455.1 of Dehalococcoidia bacterium. Lineage (GTDB taxonomy): Bacteria > Chloroflexota > Dehalococcoidia > Lucifugimonadales > UBA3495 > Bin87. The sequence continues at coordinate 16,110 of DAOUHZ010000057.1, read as the reverse complement.
ACCGTTCCAGTTCTTTGAGCAAACGCCTGGTCATCGTGTCACCTCAAAGCTTGCCGTGAAGAATGCCGAAATATAGAAAGAGACTGCAATTGCCGTCAACCCAAAACCGGGTCGGACTGGGGAGAGGGACCACAGTACCGCTCCATTTGACCCCTAAATTGTAGCATTCGGGGGCGCCTTTTTCTGGACGCCCCCGGTTGTTTTGATTGAAGTTCCAGTGTGGGATCAGGCTACAGGCAAGGCGGCCATCTCTCCCTTCCGCACCTTGATGCAGATCTTGCCGTCCTCGTCCATGTCGACGATGGCGGTGTCACCCGGTTCGAACTTCCCTCCAAGGAGTTCGTCCGACAATCGGTCCTCGACTTCGTTCTGGATCAGGCGGCGCAGTGGTCGCGCTCCCAGCACCGGATCGAAGCCGTTTGCGCCCAAGTACTCCTTGGCCGGTTCGGTCAGCTCGACGCTGATCTCCCGCTCCCTGAGCTCCTCGCGGACCATGTTCATCATCAGGTCCACGATCTGGTGGATCTCTTCCGGACTCAGGGCATGGAACACGATGGTGGCATCCAGGCGGTTCAGGAACTCGGGCCGGAAGAAGCGTTTGACCTCATCCATAACCTTGTCCTTCATCCGCTCGTAAGCCTGGCGGTCCGTCTGTGACTGCTCGGACTTCACGGCGAACCCCAGCGAGGTATCGCGCTTGATGAGGTCGGAGCCGAGGTTGCTGGTCATGACGATGATCGAGTTGCGGAAGTCCACGCGGCGGCCTCGGGCGTCGGTCAACTGTCCGGCGTCGAAGATCTGCAGCAGGATGTTGAAGATCTCCGGGTGCGCCTTTTCGATCTCGTCCAGCAGGATGGCGCAGTAATTCTTCTTGCGCACCCCTTCGGTAAGCTGACCGCCCTCGTCATAGCCGACGTAACCCGGAGGCGCGCCGATGAGACGGGCAGTGGTATGGCGTTCCTGGAATTCCGACATGTCCAGCCGGATCATGTTGTCCTCGTGGCCGAACAGGAACTCCGCCATGGCGCGTACCAGCTCGGTCTTGCCCACGCCGGTGGGACCCAGGAACAGGAACACGCCAATGGGATGGCGCGGGTCCTTGAGACCGGCTCGGGCGCGGCGAACGGCCTTGGAGATGCCTACGATAGCTTCGTCCTGACCGATGATGCGCTTGTGCAGTTCCTCCTCCATTCGGAGCAACCGCTCGGTTTCTTCCTGCGCCAGCCGTGTCACCGGGATGCCGGTCCACATGCTGACCACCTCGGCAATGTCGTCCTCGGTGACCTGCGTGCGTTCCTTGCTCCGGTCCGCTTTCCACTCGCGCTCCATGTCGCCCACGTTCTGGGACAAGTGAAGCTCGCGGTCGCGCAACTCGGCGGCGACTTCATATTGCTGCGAGGCGATGGCCTCGTCCTTTTCCTTGCGCACGCGCTCCAGGACTTCCATCGCGTCCTTGACTTCCTGCGGAGCGTGGCTGCCGCGCAGTCGCACCCGCGAACCGGCCTCGTCCAGCAGGTCGATGGCCTTGTCGGGCAGGAAGCGGTCGGGGATGTACCGGGTCGACAGGGTGGCCGCGGCCCGCACTGCGTCCTCGGTGATATCGACGTTGTGGTGGTCCTCGTACTGACCCTTCACACCACGCAGGATGTCCACGGTCATCTCGGCGTCAGGCTCTTCCACCCGGACGGGCTGCAGACGTCGTTCGAGGGCCGGGTCGCGCTCCACGTACTTGCGGTAGTCGTCCAGCGTGGTCGCCCCGATGCATTGGATCTCGCCGCGAGCCAGGGACGGCTTCAGGATGTTGGAAGCGTCCACGGCGCCTTCGGCGGCGCCGGCCCCGACCAGCGTGTGGATTTCGTCGATGAAGAGGACGCAGTTGCCGGAAGTCTTGATTTCCTCAATGACCTTCTTCAACCGCTCTTCGAACTCGCCGCGATACTTGGTGCCGGCGACCAGGGCGCCCATGTCAAGGGTGACCAGACGCTTGCCCTGCAGGGTGTCCGGGACGTCCCCCGAGGAGATCTGCTGGGCCATCGCTTCCACGATGGCGGTCTTGCCGACGCCGGGCTCTCCCACCAGGACGGGATTGTTCTTGGTCCGGCGACTGAGGATCTGGGTCACCCGCTCGATTTCGGTGTCGCGTCCGATCACTGGGTCCAACTTGCCGCCCAGGGCCGCGTTGGTCAGGTCAACGCCCAACTGGTCCAGGGTGGGGGTGCGCGTGGACGAACTCCGGCTGGTGGAGCTTCCGGTGCCCGAGTTGCTGAGGATCCGGTGCGTCTCGGCGCGGACCTTCTCCAGGTTTACGCCCAGACTCTCCAGGACGCCGGCGGCAACGCCTTCGCCCTCACGGAGGAGGCCGATCAGCAGGTGCTCCGTTCCAATGTAGGTGTGGTTCATCCTTCGGGCTTCGTCGACGGCCAACTCCACGACCTTCTTGGCCCTGGGGGTCAGGCCGATCTCGCCCTGCGCCGGGCGCTCGCCCCGTCCGATGATGAACTCTACGGCCGAGCGCACCTTGGTCAGGTCAACGCTCAGCCCCGACAGCACTCGAGCGGCTACGCCCTCGGTCTCCCGTACCAGGCCAAGCAGGATGTGCTCGGTCCCGATGTAGTTGTGGTTGAACCGCTGCGCTTCTTCCTGGGCCAGGGACAAAACCCTGCGCGCCCGCTCTGAGAACTTCTCGAATCTGCTGCCCATGAGACTCTCCTGGGTTGAGGTCGGGCCAGCGGCATCAGGCTGGCGGCGTTATTGTACCGCATTCGGGCAAAAATAAAAGCGGCCTCGGCACCGATTCGTTGCGGTGGAGCCGCTTCATTGGCGTATCAGCCAATGGTTTTGCGTTGCCTACAATCGCCTGCGTTTCCTTGCTGCGCCATCACGCCCGCCCTGACTAACCTGTGGGTTTTGGTACTTTCCGGCGGTGACCTATTTTCCCACTCCGTCACCAGAGCAGTATCGTCGGCGCTGGGGCGTTTCACTTCCGTGTTCGGGATGGGTACGGGTGGGGCCACCCCGCTTGAACCACCAGAAAGTAACGCGGCAATTATGCCTCATATCGGATGACTTGGCAAGGGCAGCCACGCCAGGGATTTTCGGCAGGGCAATCGCGTCTAAATCGGGATGTTGAAGGTGTTGGATCTATGGCGCGTGGCAAAAGCCAACGGTGAATTTCACCGGGATGAACAGGATGAACGGGATGGACAGGATAGGGTTCGGTTGATCCGGTCAATCAATTTTTCGGCCGTTGGGTGGGTTTCCAGTGTGGGGGAAGAGCGGCGTGGTATCAAATCAAGAGACCTGGTCCGCGCCTGATTATCAATTATGTTGAAGACGCGATTGCCCTGGGATTTTCGGGTATTCCGAGGAGCCCCGGATCGCCTATGCTATACTGGCTTTCGACCCGCGGACCGCCGCGTGAGGGGGCCGTTAGCTCAGCTGGCAGAGCACCGGACTTTTAATCCGGGTGTCGTGGGTTCGATCCCCACACGGCCCACCACTGTGTATATGACTGCGAACTCCGCCTCCTGGGGCGCTTCCAGCAGCGACCTTTCCTCATTGAACGCTGTGGTTGCCCTGTCTTCAATCGGGGGCGGAGAGTAATCTACATGCTGGAACTGAGAAACATCACGCCTGGCGAGTTTGAGCGGTGGATGGCCACCGAGTCACGTGCGCACGGCAACCGCCTGGCCCACGACCCGGAGCGGCTGCGCCCGCGTTTCGACCTGGGGCGGTCCATCGCCGTGTTTGAGGACGGGCAGATCGTCGGCGGATGCCACTCGCACCTGCTGGAGATGTCCATACCGGGGGGCACGTCGGTGGTGGCCGGCGTGTCCAACGTGGAGGTGCAGCCCACCCACACCCGGCGGGGCATCATGACACAGATGATGCGCCACCAGATCGACGGCATCCACGAACGAGGGGAACCCCTGGCCGCCCTGTTCGCCACCGAGAGCGGCATCTACGGGCGTTTCGGATACGGCATCGGCGCCGTGCACGAGCAGTGGTCCATCGAAAAGCGCCACAGCGCCTACGCTCACCGGATTGACAGCCCCGGCCGCCTGGAGTTCGTCGACCCGTCAGACATCATGGAGAAGCTGCCCGAGGCATCCCGGCGGGGAACCCAGGGCCGGCCCGCGGTGTTTCAGCGCGCCGTGCACCACTGGGAGGACATGGTGCGCGATCCCATTCACTCCCAGGGAGGGTCCGGCGGTCTGTTCTATGTAGCCTACGTGGAGGATGGGCGCATCGACGGCTACGCCAGCTACCGCACCCAGCGGCCCACGGTGACGGTCAACGAGCTGGTGGCCGTCACGCGGGAGGCGTCCGCTGCCCTGTGGCGGTTCTGCTTCGACCTGGACCTGTACGAGCGCACCGAGGCCGGCAGGCGGCCCGTGGACGACCCGCTGCCCTGGATGCTGGCCGACCCGCGCCGGATGCAGCGCTCCACCCGCGACGGCCTCTGGGTGCGCGTGGTGGACGCCGCCGCCGCTTTGGAGCAGCGCACCTATGCCAGCGGCGACCGATTGACCCTGGAAATCCGCGACGATTTCTGCGACTGGAACCGGGGTTGCTGGAGTCTGGAGATGTCGCCCGAGGGCGGCAATTGCGTGCGGGTTACCGGCGGCGCGGACCTGGCCATCGACGCATCGGCGCTGGCCTCGGTTTACCTGGGCGCGGCGAGCTTCAGCACGCTGCGGCAGGCCGGCCTGGTGGATGAGACCACAGGCGGGTCCGTCGAGCGGGCGGACTGGGCGTTCGCAGTGCCTCATAAGCCTTGGACGCCATACAACTTCTGACGAGGTGACAGAATGGGCAGGATGGACGGCAAGGTCGCCTTGATCAGTGGCGGCGCACGGGGAATGGGAGCGTCCGAGGCCCGGTTGTTCGCCCGGGAAGGCGCCGCGGTGGTGATTGGTGACATCCTGGACGAGGAAGGCGAGGCGACGGCGGCATCGATTGCGGCCGACGGCGGCCGGTGTCGCTACGTGCACCTGGACGTGACGCAGGAAGCCGACTGGCAGGCCGCAGTGGCTGAGGCGGTGTCCCAGTTCGGAAGTCTCGACGTGCTGGTCAACAACGCCGGCATCGGCAGCAGCTCGTTCGAAATCCACGAGGAACCAGTAGAACTGTGGGACCGGACCATCGACGTGAACCTGAAGGGCGTGTTCCTGGGCACCCGTACCGCCGTGCCTGCCATGCTGGATGCAGGCGGCGGTTCTATCATTAATATCTCCTCCCAACTGGGCATCGTCGGGGTGCCGTACAACGGCTCCGCGTACCAGACGTCCAAGGGCGGCGTCCGCATCTTCACCAAGGCCGCCGCGTTGCAGTACGCGAACCGGGGCATCCGGGTCAACTCGGTGCATCCCGGGCCGATTGTCACGGAGATGACCCGGGCCGGCCGCGACGATCCCGAACGGCTGTCGATCATGCTGGCCCGCATCCCCATGGGCCGGTACGGCGAGGCTGAGGAAGTGGCCAACGCTGTGCTCTATCTGGCCTCCGACGAGTCGTCCTTCGTCACCGGAAGCGAGGTGGTGGTGGACGGAGGTTGGACGGCCCAGTAGGTCAAGGGCGGTCAACGGAGACGAACCGCTCCAATTGTTCGATCAACTGCTCCGGAGTGGCGGCCCTGGGCTCCACGATGAGATAGTCGAGACCCGCCTGTCCGTAGTCAATCAGGTCGGCGGCGACCTGCTCGGGAGAACCGCGTAGCGGTGTTCGGCCTGTGCCGTCGAAAGGCTCGTCGGTGAAATCCAAACCGGCGCGCAGGGAGATCGTGAAACCAGCCATGGCCTTGCCGAGTGACGCGCGCAGTTCGCTGATTCGTGCTGCCACTCTTTCCACGTCGGTTGGGCTCTGTCGGACACCGTGCCAGCCGTCGGCCAGGGTAGCGGCGCGACGCAGGGCGGGCGGGCTGATGCCGCCCGTCCAGATGGGCGGATGGGGCTGCGATACCGGCATCGGGGCCATGCCCACGCCGGCGACGCTGTAATGCGTACCGCGCACATCGGGCTCAGGATCGGTCCAGAAAGCCTTCAGCAGGGCGATGTGCTCGTCCGTCACGGCTCCCCTGGCGTCGAAGTCGGAGTCCAGGGCCGCGAACTCCTCGGCCATCCAGCCCACGCCGGCGCCGACGATGAGCCGGCCATTGGAGATCACATCCAGCGTGCCCAGCATCCTGGCGTTGAGCACCGGATGACGGTAGGGCAGCACCAGCACGCTGAACCCCAGTTGCAGCCGCGTGGTCACGGCCGCCAGGTAGGCCAGTGTAGTCACGGGTTCCAGAATGCGGTCGGAGACCGTCAGGGGGAACCGTCCGTCGCTGCGATATGGGTACGCCGAACGCAGGTCGCTGGGTATTGCGATGTGGTCGCTAAGGAACACGCCGTCGTAGCCCAGACGCTCAGCGTTCTGGGCGATACGCGCCAGGGAATCGATGTGGGCCAGGGGGCCGACGTTGGGCAGGATTGCACCGTATTTCATACTCAAAACCGTGGGTTGAGGGGATCGGCCGGCGGGGATTTCAGTTGACACTCCGCCGAACCCGATGCTAGCATAATCAGCCGCCGGATCGGGAGAATCCCGCCGGCGTTAACGGGTGGGCGCTCCGTCGCCGAGCCCCTCACCAAGGAGTACTACAGATGGCCGACCAGCCTGAACTGCACCGCGGTTTGATGAACGTGTACATGGACACCACGGAGTCCAGTTTCATCGACGGCGAAATCGGAAAACTGCTCTATCGTGGCTACAACATCCACGATCTGGCCGAGAAGTCCACCTTCGAGGAAATCATCCACCTGGTGCTCTACGGTGAGTTGCCGACGCAAGCGGAGCTCGCCGAGACGGACGGCTACCTGCGCGCCAACCGACGCATACCCGATGAGATCATCACGGTCATCGACGCGGTGAAGTCGGCCCATCCCATGGACGTGCTCCAGACCGCGCTTATTGGCCTGGCGGCGTTCGACGATGAATCCGAGGACAACTCCAGGGAAGCCAACGTCCGCAAGGCTCTGCGTCTGACCGCCCAGGCTCCGACCATCGTCACGGCACATCACCGCGTCCGTTCCGGACTGGAGCCAGTCGCGCCCAACCCCGATCTGAACCACGCCGGCAACTTCCTCTATATGCTCTTCGACGAGGCGCCGGACGAAGAGACCATCTCTCTGATGGACGTGGACTTCATCCTCCACGCCGAGCACGGCGTCAACGCGTCATCTTTCGCCGCCCGTGTTTCCGCCTCCACCAACTCGACGCTGCACGCTGCCGTCTCCGGCGCGGTGGGCACGCTGAAGGGCCCGGCCCACGGCGGCGCGGCCGAAGAAGTAATGAAGATGTCGATGGAGATCGGCAACCCCGAGAACGCCGAAGAGTACGCCCGCAACAAGCTGAATAACCGCGAGCGCATCATGGGCTTCGGCCACCGTGTTTACCGGGCAGAAGACCCCCGCGCGCGCCACCTGCGTGAGCGCTCCCAGGCCCTGGGGGAGAAGCGCGGTGATCCCCGCTGGTTCCAGATCCTGACCCACCTGTCGGAAGACGTGATGGCGCCCTATCGAGATCGGGGCATCTACGTCAATGTGGACTTCTACGCCGGCTCCATCTACCACCTGCTGGGCATCCCTTCCGATCTGTTCATTCCCATTTTCGCCCTGGGTCGTGTGCCCGGCTGGTCGGCGCAGTGCATCGAGCAGTACGGGAACAACATCCTGCTGCGGCCGCGCCTGCACTACGTGGGCCCCATGGATCGCGATTACGTGCCCATCGAACAGCGGTAGTCCGGGAACAATCTCGAAATGCGCAGGGGCGGATGATCATCCGCCCCTGTTTTTTGGTCACTGAGGGAGCCGCTTATGGATAGATCTCCAGGTTGCCCAAGTGGACCTCGGCGATGATCTCGCGTTCCCCGGGTGTTCCGTGGGAGTGGTCGTGCCCATCGTGACTATGCCCGCCATGGTCGGTTCCACCTGCTTGGCCCACGTCGGGAACGCTGACGGTTACCGTGGACTCGATCTTCTTGCCGGCATACGTCAGTTCACTGTGGTCGTTGGTATTCAGTGATACACGGATGTCGTGCTCGCCGGGCGCCAGTTGTTCGATGTGGTACTCATTCTCGAACACTCGGCCCAGCTTCACCCCATCCACATAGATGTGGGCGTGGCCTGCGCCGGGCGTATGGGCCTGGTCCACCAGTTCAGGGGCGAAGTGAAAGCCTTCGGTGACGATTTGCACGTCAACCCCGCCGTCAGCGTCCGGTTCGGCAGAAATCGTGACGCTTGCCGGTGCTTGCAACGCCACCGGTTCAGGCGCTTTGGCCCCGTGATGGTCATCTGCCGCTTCGGACTTGGCGGCTGAGAAAACGTGGAAGTTCAGAGCGAACGCCCCGGCCGTGGCCGCCTCGAAAACAAGCTCGCCCGGATGTCCTGGCGCGACCTCAGCCGTAAGGTCGTAGCCGTGCAGGTGGATCTCGCCCTCTTCGTCGGCTTCGAACATCAGGCGAACCGTGTCCCCCTGGGAGACACGCAGATCCTCGCGGGTCAGAGTGGTATCCCGATTGGCGATGGGCAGGTTGATGACCACGCCGTCCTCAGAAGATTGGCTCGACATCCCCGAGCTGGATTGGCCATTGTTGCCGTGCTCGCTGGTCTGGCGCCCCACTTCGGATGCCGAGGGTTGGGTCGGCTCAACGGGGTTGGGCTCGGCGGTGGCTCCACACCCCAGGGTGTAAACCAACACGACGGCGACGACCAGCGGCACTGCTGTCCGTATGATTGAGTGATGCAAGAGTTCCATGGATAGAATCCTCCGCAAGAATTGACGCGCACTTGTAAATGCTCTACCGCAGACAGTGAGCGCCGGAAGTGAAACGGGATCCGGGAGGATTCAGACGATGGGCGGCGGCAATGGGGGCGGGATGTTCGCCCCGCGAGTGCGATTTGAACCTGGAGCGAACCGCTCCAGCGGGTTATCTCTGCCATCCGATGGAGGAGGAGGGCGCAGGGATTCCGGGGCCGGATGATACGGAGCGTTGAGCGCTGACAGCGTCATTCCAGCGGTTGCCGGCGCGAGATAGAGCACATCGCCGGCGTTTTCCCAGCCCGATAGCTGGCGGAATTGCGGACCGGACTCCTGCGGACTGGACTCCTGGTGGGAGTGGAGTGAAAGCCCTTCGTAGGCATGATTGTGAGCGACCGGGACGCCGTTGAGATAAATGTGGTCGTGGTTGTGAGCGCGCTCGGCGAAGTGGTGGTCATCCATCGGGCCGACAATGGGCAGAGCCAACGCGAATAGTGCCGCAGCGAGGGCCAGCATCCATCCCAGGGAGGGCGGATGCGCGGCACGGGTCGGCACGGGCAATGGCGTTGTTGGCGATGAGAGTCGCAAGGGAATATCAATCTGCCCGGTTGCGCAGCAGAACCGTTATGGCAAAGGCCTGACGAATTGCTGCCGACGCTGATGACAACTGATTGATTGCGCGCTCGGCATCGTCAATGATTTCCCATACGTCGGTTAGGGAGAAATTGGAACGAGGATTGTAGTCAGCCTGGTTGCGGTGACTCTGGATTTGAACAATGTTCTGGGCGAAATTCCTGATTTCCGGCGGGAACCGAACCATCAAGCCAGCGTTGCGGCATTGGTTTCTGACATGGGTATGCTCCGGCCCTCGATAGGCTTTCAGCCAGGCAGCGGAGACGGCTGGATCGGTGTTGGCATCTGGCAGCAATTCCGCGGCGCTGGCGCAAACGGCGTGAAACATGGCGTAGTAGGCGGCGCTGACGGCCCGCTTCAGGTGGGTTGGGCCTGTTCCGGGTCGTTTTCCTGTATCGCTGCGTCGAACAGCACCCTTGCCGTAGCAATGAGGTTAGCGGGGAACAACATAGGGGTTTCGGGAAAGTTCAGGCCATTCGGACCTGGGTATGAAGGATTTGGTTAGCACTTCGGGAGAGAAACCTTCGCCAAGTTCTTCCGCCAGCAGTCCCAAAAACTGGATGCGCCGGCGGGAGTCTGTCTTGATGGTGTTTTCGTCGTACACCATGTAGACGTGGAGATATACTTCGCCGTCACCGTCGTCTCGGGGAACGACTACGATGGGGTCGAATACCGCATCCGGGCCGTACTGTCTGGCCAGGACTTTAGCGGCGGCGGCTTTGACCTTCTCGGCGACCTCTATTTTTACGGTGGTCACGTCGTTGGCCTCCGGTGGTACGGGTGTTCGTCAGCCGAAGCGTTAAAGTACTCATGCGTACCCAGTTTGTCATCGCGAGAAGCGCAGCGACGTGGCGATTTCGTTGCCGCAGCGACGACCATTACCCTGACGAGATTGCCACGCTGCGCTCGCAATGACAGATCGGGCCAAGTGGGTACGCATGAGGTTGAAGTGTCGTTGACAGGTAGATAGAGCATATCAGATAATGACCCGCACCAATGCCAACACGCACAGGAGGCAAAAAGATGGCATCTCAGGACATCGCCTTGATGGCCCATCTGATGCGGCGCGCCGGTTTCGGGGCCACCCGGGACGAACTGGAAGCGCTCGTTGAAAAAGGGTACGAGGCTACCGTTGAGGAGCTGCTGAACCCGGAGAGCCAGCCGGCTATTGACCGCTACGAACTGGTCCGTTACCAGCCGTGGACCTGGCGCCCGGGCACCATTCAGGGCATGGGTTCGGCCGAATGGCTGCACTTCATGATCAACACCAAGCGGCCGCTGGAAGAGAAGATGGTGCTGTTCTGGCATCAGATCTTCGCCACCGGCGTTTCCAAGGTTGACCATTACGACGAGATCACCCGCATGGTCGCCCTGTTCCGAGAGAAGGGCATGGGCAACTACAAGGATCTGCTGCTGGAAGTCGCCAAGAACCCGGCGATGATCTACTGGCTGGACAACTTTGAGAACCACGCCGACGCCGTCAACGAGAACTGGGGCCGCGAGCTGCTGGAGTTGTTCAGCATGGGCGTCGGCACCTACACCGAGGTTGATGTTCGCGAGGCTTCCCGCGCTTTCACCGGCTGGACCTTCGAGCCCAAGCTGCCGCGCGGCCCCATCGGCCGGCACGACTGGCAGTTCCAGTACCTGCCGGAAGACCATGATGACGGGGAAAAGACCTTCCTCGGCGAGACCGGCAATTTCAATGGCGAGGACATCATCAACATCGTCTGCGAGCATCCGGCCACGGCAACCTTCGTCGCCCGCCACCTGTACAACTTCTTCGTCGCCGACGAAGCGCAGGTCCCGGCCTGGCAGGTGACCCCGCCCAAGGACGAGGACGCCATCGACCTGCTGGCTGACACTTTCATCGACTCCGGTTGCGACATGACCGCCGTTCTGCGTGTCCTGTTCAACAGCGACTTCTTCAAGAACGCCCGCTACGCCCGCCTGAAGAGCCCCGCCGAAGTGGTGGTCGGAACCCTGCGGCTGGTCGGCGGCTACGAGTTCCCCGGCCCCGGCCTGGGCGAGATGGCCCGCCAGCCCACCTACATGGGCCAGGACCTGCTCAACCCGCCCAGCGTGGAAGGCTGGCACACCGGCGTCGAGTGGATCAACAGTGGGTCGCTGATGCGCCGCATCAACTTCACCGCCGATATGGTCAGCAACGTCAATCGCCCGGGCATTCGCTCCATGATCAATCGGATGCAGTCCCAGGGCGATCTGACCCCCGACGTCCTGGTCGATAGCTGCCTGGATCTCATGGGCCCGCTGGAAGTCGACGACGCCACCCGCGGCGAGCTGGTAGCCCACGCCCGGATCTCCGGCAATGTCTCCTGGGCCACCGATGCGGACGTCAGCGCCTCCGAGGAGCGTATCTCCGAAATGCTGCAGCTGATCGTTTCGCTGCGCGATTACCAGTACGCCTGACGCAACCAGCGTGGCGATGCCCTTGAAAGCATCGCCACATTGACCGTCTCGCTCTCCGCGCCCGCGGAACGATTATCACAGGAGCAAACAAAATGACCTCTACGAAGAAAGATCCGGTCCTTGTAGTGTTGCAGCTCACCGGCGGCAATGACTACATGAACACCGTAATCCCCCACGCCGAGCCCCTGTACCGCGACAAGCGGCCCGTGGTGGGCGTGCCGGACGAGCGCATCCTCAAGTTGAACGACAGCATCGGCTTCCACCCCGAGTTGGCTCCGCTGCGCCGCTTCTGGGATTCCGGCGACATGGCCATCATCCACGGTGTCGGCTACGCCAACAGCCCGCGCAGCCACTTCCGCAGCATGGACATCTGGCACACCTGTGAGCCGGACAAGCTGGGAACCGAGGGCTGGCTGGGTCGCGCCACCCGCGACATTGACCCCAACAAGGAAAACGTGGTGACCGCCGTCAGCTTCGGCCCGAGCCTGCCTCGCGCCCTGGCGCTCCCCGGCGTTCCCGTGGCCTGCGTGGACGACCTGGAGAACTTCGGGATGCTGACCAGCATCCAGGAAGAGATGCAGCGGGACAAGATCATCGACCGCTTCACCCGCCTGTACTCCCCGACCATCGGCAACGGCTTTGTCATGGATTACCTGGGCCAGACCGGCCTCGACGGCCTCAAGGCCGCCGACATCCTGAAGGTTGCCCCCGAGCGATACAGCAGCACGGTGGAGTATCCCGACACCCCCATCGCCCGCAAGCTCAAGGGCATCTCGCAAGTGCACCAGGCCAACCTGGGTACCCGCGTGCTCTACTGCGACCACGGGAGCTTTGACAGCCACTCCAACCAGGTTGGCATGCACGATGGCCTGTGGCGCGACGTTTCCGCCGCAGTGTCCAGCTTCTTCGATGACCTGCGCGAGAATGACGCCAGCGACAACGTCATTCTGTTGATGTTCTCCGAGTTCGGCCGCCGCGTCCACGACAACGGCAGCGGAACGGACCACGGCGCCGCCGGCCTCGTGCTAATGATGGGTGATCCGATCAAGGGCGGCGAGTATGGCGAGTACCCGTCCTCCAAGCCCGAGGATCTGGAACAGGGCGACCTGGTTCCCGGCACCGACTTCCGCGGCGTCTACTCCACCATCCTGGAAGACTGGATGGGCCTGGACGCCAACCCCATCGTCAGCGGGACCTTCGAGAAAGTCGCGTTTGTCTAGGGGATCAGGGGTTCCGGTCAACGGGACGCGCTGATTGGCAAAATCGACCGGGGCCAGTGGGTGCAGATCTGCTGGCCCCGATGTTTTGGGTGCGCTGGACCGCATAGTTCTCCGCGCTCAAACCAACACACAAGCATGAGCAGGTACAAATATGCTTACGCAGATAGCTAAGGGCCGAGTGTACGACTACAGCCACTCGGTGGGCCGGGGCGCCGCTTCCGGCATGGGCTTCAGCCAGCCCACCTCCATGGCCTTTGAGGGGAACACGGTTTACGTATTGAACCGTGGCATCGAGGGCATCTCCAACGTGCCGTGGAACAGGCTCGCCTACGGGGCTCGGGTCAGCATCATCGACCTGGGCGACCAGGAAGGCGACGAGGAATTCACCGGCGAGTTCGGCAAGTACGGCGACCGGGAAGGCGAGTTCATCTGGCCCTCCGGCATGGTTCTCGCTCCCAACGGACACATTTACGTGGCCGACGAGTGGATGAACATGGTGTCCGAGTTCGAGAAGGACGGCACCTTCATCAAGCGCTGGAGCGCCGTTCCCGCGGACGACGGCAAGGAACACGGCACTTCCAGCCTGGCGGTGGACGCCGACGGCAACCTGTACCTGACCGACGGCCGCAGCCACGAAGTCCGCAAGTTCACCGCCGACGGTCAGTTCGTCACCAGCTGGGGATCTCTGGGAGAGGGCAACGGCGAGTTCAACTCTCCGTGGGGCATCACCGTTGACCAGACCGATGGATCCGTTTACGTGGCGGACCACCGGAACCATCGGGTGCAGAAGTTCACCGCCGATGGTGAGTGGCTCATGCAGTTCGGTGAGCCGGGAACCAAGCGCGGCCAGATGCACCTTCCCGTGCAGGTCACTGTGGATCACACGGGCGATGTCTACGTCGCTGACTGGAGCGACAACGGCATGCACCCGGGCAAGGTCCATGTCTTCGACAAGGAAGGCAGCTTCATCATCTCGCTCATCGGCGATGCCCAGTGGCTGAGCAAGTGGGCGGACATGACCGTCGTTGCCAACGCCGACTACCTGAAGCGTCGCCGCGAGGTGCCCACCACTGAATCCGAGTGGCGCTTCGCCTGTCCCACCGACGTGCACTTCGACGAGAGTACCGGCCGTCTGGTGGTGCTGGACGCTCAGCGCAGCCGGCTCCAGATTTACAACAAGATGGAAAATTACATGGTTCCGCAGATGAACCTGTGATGATCCGTGATTACCCAGGAGCAGGAACCCGACTACGTTCGGATGGCGGAGGAATCTCCCGGTATGCTTTGCCGGGAGGCTCCGCCTGAAATCCTAGAGGCGTGCGCGCTGGACAACGAGCCCACGCCGTTCCTGGAGCAGTTCTTTGAGGCGGGAATTCGCGCCCACGCTCGCATGGAGCACGGACGCGAACTTCCGCAAATGTATGTCAACAACGCCATCCTGGTGCTGTGGCTGCGTTCCTGCCGCCTCTACACCAACGGCCTCCTCGGCGTAACAGACCCCGACCTGGACAAGCAGTTCTTCTCCAGCGTGGATGCAACCCCAGCTTGAACTCAGCGCCGGTCTGACGGCAACTTGCTGCAGTGCGCTACAATACCTTGAGGGCGCAGCGTACATCGCCATTGTGCTGGCCGTCTTTGGAGTGCCGCAGTTGCTGACCTACTACCTTGACCGCAGGGACCGTCGCCGTGAACGCCGGGAAGAACGGGCCGATGCCGAACGCCGGCACCACGAGACGATGACCGCGCTGACCGGCATGATCACCGCGCTGACCGCCATATTGGAGCGGAACGGGCACAGCGCTCCCGCAGACCAATCCGCAGTCATTGAGCGGTTACAGCAGCGCATCGCGGAACTTGAGGCAGAAATAGCGCTCCTTCGCAACGGCAATAGCGGCGTCCCGCCGCACGGCCCCACCAGTGAATGATGGTGGGGATGCTGGACCCCAAAGCCGCCGGCGCCCGGCGTTTTGAAGGACAGGTCGCCGTAGTAACCGGCGGGGGGCAGGGCATCGGTTCGGCTACCGCGCGTCGGCTGGCCCAGGAAGGGGCGTCGATAGTCATCGGTGATATGGTTGCCGAAACCTCTGAACGGGTTCGGAAAGAAATTCGCGATTTCGGTGGTGACTGCGAAATTTCCATCGGCGACCTCTCCAAATGGGAAAATGCTGAGGCCCTGATGGCCCGCGCCGAGGACGCTTTCGGCAGGATCGACGTGCTCGCCAACATCGCGGGCGGAACCATCTGGTTCCAGTCGTTGCAGTACTACACTCCTGACCAGATCCAGGCGGAAATCGACCGGAGCTTCTGGACGGCAATGTGGTGCTGCCGGGCCGCGCTGCCGTACATGATCGATCAGGGGTCGGGCGCCATCGTCAACATCGCCACCCACGCGGTCACGGGCCGGTTTCGGGTGCCCTATGCGGCTGCCAAGGCCGGCCAGATTGGACTGACAACTTCGCTGGCGCGCGAGGTAGCGCATCTCGGCATACGGGTGAACTGCGTGGCGCCCAGCGGCACCGCGGCCGACGACCGGGTGACGCCGAGGGATTACGGCGTGGGGATCATCCCGCACGAGCTGCCCGCCGGCGAGCGGGACGCGCAGGAAGAATACCGCTCGGCGACCCGCAACTCTGAAATCCCCATGGGCCGACGCGGGGAAGCCGACGAGCAGGCGGCGGCCATCGCCTTCCTAGCCTCCCACGACGCGTCGTATATCACCGGCCAGGTGCTGGCGGTGGGCGGCGGACAGCCGTATCCCTTCTAACCTTCTCCCCTGACAGGCCGTCTGCGAGTTGCTGAGGGCGGATGTTCATCTGCCTCTGAATTTGCCCCGATTAGCACGGTGCGATTTTAGCCGTGCGCCGTTCTTTCATCGTTCTGCTAATATGGCGGGAATCGAACGCGCCACGACACGGGGGCAACGGTATGGGACTGAAAAACCTTTTGCTGAAGCCGCTATCCGGCTATCCCGGCGGCTACAAGAAGATGCGGCGGGGGACGCAGGGGTTCAACTCCACTCCGCCGTTCC
>DAOUHZ010000056.1:0-11917 GCA_034428455.1 Dehalococcoidia bacterium | reverse complement strand
GTAGCCCGCCGGGGCACTCCGTGGCAGCCCGATCCCCAACCCACCGCCTGAAACACCCTTGACACCCAACACAGATACTGCGAGGAGCGTAGCGACGTGGCAATCCCGGCGGTTGAGTGACGATCCCTTCGGCAACGAGATTGCCACGCTGCGCTCGCAATGACAGATCAGGCGAATCGAATAGCAGAGGTAACTATGACTGTCACAAACTACCAGGACCGGATGCGCGAACTCGGCTTGGCCCTGCCCATCGACCCGGAGGCTGCAAACCGCTGGCGGGCCGCGCCCCGGCTGGACACGCTGCACGACAAGGTCGGCGGCTTTCTGGGCAACCGCAAGGCCAACGC
Source organism: Dehalococcoidia bacterium (assembly GCA_034428455.1). Lineage (GTDB taxonomy): Bacteria > Chloroflexota > Dehalococcoidia > Lucifugimonadales > UBA3495 > Bin87. The sequence continues at coordinate 11,570 of DAOUHZ010000056.1, read as the reverse complement.
CGATCTGCTGCTGCGGAACATCGGCGAGCGCATGGCCAAAGACCTGGAACTGGGCGACATCATCGCAGTGGACAAGTTCGTCTATTCCCGGCCGGCCACCGATGAGATCATAGGCGAGCTTTCCGAGCGGTGCGACTTTGTGGTGACGGCGATTGCCGATTGAGGGTCCTGCACGGCGTGCAGTGTGCACGACGCAATGACCCTGGAGAACCTCGGCATCCCCACGGTGGTGCTCTGCACCGACCCGTTCCTGAACTCGGCCTTCCGCCACGCCCGCACCTTCGGCCGCGGCGACTTCCACCCGCTGGGCATTCCCCACCCCCTGGGCGGCCTGACGCCCGAGCAGGTCTCGGTCCGCGCCGGCGAGTTGGAACAGGCGGTTATCGATACGCTGACAACCTACTGAGGCTGTTGGCAGATTCGCCATTCTGAGAGGAGACCGCATCCATGACCACTCCGACAATCGAGGAACGTGTGGCGCAGCTGGAAGGTACGTCCAGAACCCATGACGTGATGCTCAACCTGTTGATTTCGATTGGAGAGCGCCAGCAGGAAACGTTGGATCGGCAGCAGGAAATGTTGGACCGCCACCAGGAATTGCTGGAGCGCCACCAGGAATTGCTGGCAGAAGTCCGCCGGGACGCCCAGCAGACGCAACGCCTGTGGGTCCGACTGGCCCAGAGGTATGGCTGGCTGGATGAGGACGACGATACCGACCAGGGGTGATGCGACTTTCACCCGCTGGGCATCCCCACCCCTTGGGTGGGTTGACGGCCGAGCAGGTCTCGGCCCGCGCCGGAGAGTTGGAACAGGCGGTTATCGATACGCTGACGACGTATTAGAGCGCGCTGCCCTCTCCCATAAAAGGGATCTGAAATGGGGTCACAGAAAATCGACACCAACCTATCCATAAGGTCAAACCAAGAGTCGGCGCTGAAGGAAGCCGTCATACAGGTTGCCATTGACCATTTCGAGATTGCCAAGGCTCACAATGCAGAGCCTGGAAAAGTGAGGAGACCATATCCGGAGAGCTTCCGGGCCGTGGCGGCGGCGAAATTTATGATTGAGTACCCCGAAGAAAATGTGGACCGTCAAGCCGAATACTTGCGTCCTTTCTTTGCAGTCGCTCCTCGATACATCAAAGCCGCACGGAGAATGCTCACGGGCGATTGCCCGGAGCAACTCATTGCGGAGTTGAGATACGAGACAAAAACTGTCAGAGAAGCCGAGGACCACTTTAACGCATATAAATCTTGGACGCCGACCGACATCGCCGGCACCTATTACCTTTATGTGATCGTACCGGAGGAGAACCGCACTGTGGGAAAGGTTGGCATCACCAATGACCTTCGCAGACGGATTGCCGACCTTGAAGCGGCGTCCTCTCACCATCTTCACTTTGCCGCCAAGTTCCAAACGCGGCGCAATGCTAAAGACGTTGAAGATCGGACCCTCAACGCGTATCGAAGTAATCCCAGCGACAGAGAGCGAATATTTGATTGGGATGACCAACAGATTCTCAAGTGGACCATTTTCGGCGGCGGCAAATGGATCCCAGTTGCCGCCGGCTTCGACCGGTCAGGCCGCTTGATCAGGCTCTAGAGCAGCCAACAACCCAATTCCCGGCCAACCGGGCGCAATCAAGGAGGCAACGACATGGTTACCGTCGGCAGTGGAAAGTACACCTACGAGCAGGTCGAGAATTGGGAGAAGCTGCCCGAGGGCTGGGAGTTGGGACAGACGGCCATCGTCACCGACTCCGAGGACCGGGTGTATCTCTTCAACCGCGGCGAGCACCCGCTGATCGTCCTCGACCGGGAGGGCAATTACCTCGCCTCCTGGGGCGAGGGCGTTCTGACCGACGCCCACGGCATGTTCATCGACGACGATGAGAACCTGTACCTGCCGGTCAAGAACAGCCACGTGGTCCTCAAGTACGACCCCAGGGGGAACCTGCTGATGACCATGGGGGAGTGGAACCAGCCCTCGGACACCGGCTGGTCGGGCAACTACAGCGACCCGGTGGTCAGGGCGGCCGGGCCATTCAACAGCCCCAGCGACATCGCCATTTCGCCGGACGGTCTCCTGTACATCTCCGACGGTTACGGCAACGCTCGGGTGCACCGGTTCACGCCCGAAGGCGAGCTGGTGGACTCCTGGGGTGCCCCGGGGAAGACCGCGCCCGGCGAGTTCCACGTCCCTCACGGGGTCTGGGTCCACACCGACGGGCGGGTGTTCGTGGCCGACCGCGAGAACAACCGCATGCAGATCTTCGACTCCGAGGGCAACTTCCTGGAGCAGTGGACGGACCTGGCGCGGCCCTGCGACATCTACATCGACGACGATCTTGCGGTGTACGTGCCGGAGCTGGACGGTTTCATGTCCATCCTGGACATCGAGGGCAACGTCCTGGCCCGTTGGGGCAGTCCCTCGGACGCGGGATGGGGCAACGGAGCCCACGCCGTCTGGGTCGACTCCCACGGCGACATCTACGTGAACCAGAACCTCGCGGGGCAGAGGCTGATCAAGTACCGCCACGTGGGCGGCGATTAAGGCAGCCTAACCCTTTGTTCCAGCAAAATGGAGACGGTGGAATGACCACCCCTACTACATCAGAGCGGGTCACCGAGATCTTCGGTGACGCCCGACTGATGCAGGCACAAGCCATCGAGCGTCTGCGAGCGGGCGACCTCCGCGACGCGGCGGAAAAAGCGTGGTGCGCCACTAAACGGGCCACTGACGCGCTGGTCCTGGCCCGCACCGGGGTAGAAATCGAATTCTCGCCTGACACCACTCGGAGATTAAATGCATTGGCCCGAACGGATAGAGAACTACGCCCGTTGCGCGGTCGGTATTTTCGGCGTCAGGCGGAGTTGCATGGCGGGTGCTTCTATCTGGGTTCTTGCGAACCGGAAGACGAAATTCAGCAACTTATCGAGAGAACTGCCGATTACATCAGGGAAGCCGAGGGATTGGCATCCGGATAGTGTCGGCCGCGACTGTTCAGGGTGAGGATATGCGCGTTGGATACCAAGTCGGACAGGTGGTGCAGCGGGACAGCATCGACCATCAGCAGCAGTGGCAGAACCACCTGGAGCAGTTCCGGGCTTCCCGGGACGCCGGGTTCGACATCTACTGCTGGGCCCATCACTATCTGATCGATCCTTTCCAGCACTTCCAGCCCTGGCCGGTGCTGGCGCGGCTGGCCGCCGAGCCGGGCGACATGAAGCTGGCCACCTCGGTCCTGTTGCTGCCGTTGCTGAATCCGGTGGAGGTCGCGGAGCAGGTGGCGACCCTGGACCACATCGCGGAAGGGCGCTTCATCCTCGGCATCGGGCTGGGTTATCGCCCGGAGGAGTGCGAAGCCTTCGGAACCAGGATGTCCCAGCGCGGCGCCCGCTGCACCGAAGCCCTGGGCCTGATGCGCCGGCTGTGGACCGACGACGAGGTGACCCACCACGGCCGGTACTACAACGTGACCGGGGCACGTCCCACCGCCCGGCCCTACCAGCAGCCCCATCCCAAGATCTGGCAGGCCGCCATGAGCGATCCGGCGGTGCGCCGCGTCGGCAGGGGCGGCGACATTCTCTACGTCGGACCTGCCCAATCCAACGCCACCATCCGGCACCAGATATCGCTGTACCACCAGACTCTGGAAGAGAACGACCACCAGATCCCCGAGGACATGGTCATCGTGCGGGAGTTCTTCTGCGCCCCAACCCACGAGGAAGCGCTGGAGCGGGCCCGGGCCAACTTCGCCAAGAAGTACGAGGTCTACGCCTACCACGGCCTCCACGGCACCGACGACGAGCTGACCCGCAAGGTGACCGGCGACCTGGAAACCCTGATGGACGACACCTTCCTGGTGGGCAGCCCCGAGGAGTGCGTCGAGCAGATCGCCGCCTACCACGAGATGGGCTTCACCGACGTGTCGATCCGGTTGTTCTACCCGGAGATGTCTCAGGCCGAGGTGCTGGAGCATATCGACCTGGTGGGCCAAGAGGTCATACCGGCGCTGCACGCCCTGTAGTTCCCCGGGGACTTGCCCGCAGCCGCTCCAGGCCGTAGAGTATGGTCGCTATCCCTTCTACCTATTGAGAATGCTACCCATACTCTGGTGATGGGGAGCGACCGGTGAAACCCGTCTCCAAAGGAAGGTCAACATGCGACTCGACCCCATCAACCTCTACGACTACGAGGAACGTGCCCGGCTGGTCCTGCCCCACGACGATTGGGACACCATCGACGCCGGCGCTATGGACATGTTCACCACCCGGCGCAACCGCACCGCTTTCGAGGAGTTGACGCTGCGCCCCCGGTTCCTCCGAGACATCGGGGAACGAGACCTTTCTACCACCATGCTGGGCAACGAGATCAGCATGCCGGTGTTCGTCTGCCCCGCAGGTTCCCATCACCGGGCGCATCCGGAGGGAGAGGTGGCCACGGCCCGCGGCGCCAGCATGTCCAACACCCTGATGATGCTCAGCACCGGCTCCAATTGCAGCATGGAAGAGGTCGCCGAGGAAGCCACCAGCCCCCTCTTCTTCCAGCTCTACCACCGGGGTTACCACCTCACCGAAATGCTGGTTCGCCGCGCCGAAGAGGCCGGGTTCAAGGCCATCACCCTGACGGTGGACACCCCCACCCCCAGCCCCAAGGAGCGTGACCTGCGCAACCGCTACAACCGGAACTTCGAGCAGGGCAACTTCCGGGGGGTCAATGAGCCGGAGAACGTGCTGCGCGGCACCGACGAGTCGGTCGGCTGGAACGTCAACCGCACCGTTCCCCTCACCTGGCACGAGCTCGATTGGCTCCGCAACCTCACCGGGCTGCCCCTGGTGCTCAAGGGCATCCGCACCGCCGAAGACGCCCACATCGCCGCCGAGAGCGGAATCGACGGCGTCCTGGTGTCGACCCACGGCGGTCGTCAGCTGGACATGACCATGGGCGCCATCGAGATGGTGCCTGAGATCGTCGATGCGGTGAAGGGCAATTGCGAAGTCTACGTTGACTCCGGCGTCCGCCGCGGGAGCGACGTCGTCAAGGCGCTGGCCCTGGGAGCCAAGGCCGTGGGCATCGGGCGTCCCCTCTTCTGGGGGCTGGCCGTCGACGGGGCCGAGGGCGTCCACGGCGTCCTGGAACTGATGCGGGAAGAAGTCGACCGGGCTATGGCCTACTGTGGCCAGACCTCCGTACAGGACCTGGAGCCGAACCTGGTCAACATCCCTCAGGGCTGGGGAGCCGCGCCCCAACCCGACTTCTAGGAAACTATAAACCTGTCATTGCGAGGAGCGAAGCGACGTGGCAATCCCGTTGGCGTAGCGACAGACCTGGCCCCAACGAGATTGCCGCGCTCCGCTCGCAATGACACTTTCTCCGCAACCCCTGAACTGTTGCCCTTGCTACGGGAGAGCGGCTACGGCCTTGATCTCGACCAGGAACTCCTCGCGCACCAGGCCGTCGATCACCAACAGGGTGTTGGGCGGATAGTCGCCGTTGGGGAAGATATCAGGGAAGACTTGGTTTCGTCCGTCGATGAAACCCTGCACCGAGTCGCGCCCCACCACATAGGTCGTGAATTCCACCACGTTGTCGAACCCGGCGCCGGCTGCTTCCAGAACGCCGCCGATGTTCTGAAAAACCTGGCGCGTCTGGGCCGCGACGTCGCCGGGCCCTACCAGGGCGCCCGACAGGTCCACTCCAACCTGTCCCGCTACGTATATCAACGTACCGGCGTTGACCGACATGCCGACCGAATAGGCGCCCAGGGGTTGGGGGGCCAGGTCGCTGGTTATCGCTGTCCGTTGCAATTCCGCCATAACGTCCACCTCGCTTGCATCTGCCGGCGCCATTATATGGCACGGGGAGCTTCAACATCGATTGATTCTGCTGACCCACCGTTGTCTCTGGTAGAGTGTTAAGGTAATAGGAAGCTCGTCGTTTCAAGGTTACATCCCTCCGCCATGAAGAGGTGGTCCATATGAGCACCGCAACTTCCGTCCTGCCAGATCAGTTGCCGCCGGGCCCACGCGGGTTGCCGGTGTTCGGTTCGCTGCTGGAACTGCGCCATGACACCCACTTGGCCATTGATCGGTTGGCCCACCGCTATGGCGACGTCTGCCTGCTGCGCTTTGGCAACGTGCCGACGGTGATAATCAGCCACCCGGATCTGTTGCAGGAGGCTTTCGGCCGGCCGGAACTGGCCGACCGCTGGGTCAGCGAGATTATGGATGTTCTCAGCAACGGGAACGACCTGGTGCTGGCCCCCTACGGCGACCGCTGGCGGCAGATGCAGCGCTTCGCCAACCGCGAGTTGCTCAGCGCCCGCAATCTGGACAATGTGCGGGAGCGTCACATCGAGGGCATCGTCAACGGGCTGGTGGACGAGATGGCCGCAATGGGAGAGGCCGGCGATCTGGTTTCACCCCCGGTGATGCTGGCCCGCAGCAACTCCGAGATGATGTTCCGCGCCGTTTTTGGGCGGGACGAAGACAGCGCCGAGCAGTTTGTGCAACTGCGGGGCGCGCTGCTGGAGCACGTCAACTGGATTTTCGCCAACGCCAACGCGACCAACCTGGCTGACTACATTCCCTGGATGAAGTTCCTGCCCAACAATGCTCTCAAAGAAGCCGTCAGGCAGTCGGAAATCGGCGCGGCCATCATCGATTCCCTGGTAGAAGGCACCCGCAACCGCCCCGGCCTAGACCTGTCGGCCCCTGCCTGCCTGGTGGAGGTGATGCTGGCCGAGGAGGAGACTGGTGAAATAGAGAGCGACATGATCAATGACCTGTGCATGGATCTGCTGCTCGCCGGCACCGACACCTCGGCGCAAACCACCAGTTGGACGTTACTGCTGCTGGCCAACCGCCCGGAGGTTCAGGCCAAGGTCCACGAGGAACTGGATAAGGTGATCGGTCCCAACGCCTTGCCCACGGTGGACGACCGGACGCGACTGCCCTACACCTTCGCCTGCCTGGCTGAGTCCATGCGCTACCGCACCATCGGCCCTCTGGCCGTGCCGCACATGGCCACGAAAGACGCGGAAGTGGGCGGTTACCTGATTCCGTCGGGAGCGCAGGTGTTGGGGAACATCTATTCCATCCACCATGATCCGCGCTTCTGGGATTCGCCCGATGACTTCATTCCGGAGCGGTTCCTGCCCCAGGCTGACGGGTCACCGGCCGCCGCGCTGACCGGCAACGCTTTCATACCCTTCGGCACCGGCCACCGGCGCTGCCCAGGACGCCGCTTCGCCGAGACCACCGTGTGGCTCCACCTGACCCGAATGCTGCACCGTCTTCGCTTCGAGACGCCGGACGGCAGGCCGCTGTCCGAGGACGAAGTGTTTGGCCTGGCAATCTCGCCCAAGCCTTACGCCCTGCGAGCGGAACGGCGACGGTAACGCCATGAACTGCAAAACGTAGACGACCATGCCTCCAGATCCCTGGTACACCACGTGCCGGTTACGCCAATTTGACTCGCAGGGGGGCGAATAGTAATCTTCTTTCGTGCGCGGCGGGGCAGGCGCGAGAAGCGAAACGGCCCGGAAGCGCGTACTGAACCAAGAAACCCCTTTCGCATCGGAGGTAACACACCATGCCTTACCAGGGAATGACGGCCGAGCACATCTGGGTAGAAGGACACAACGGCGACGCCATCAACGCTTACCTGGCTCGCCCGCTGGGAGCCGGCCCGTTCGGGGCGGTGATGCTGTTTCATCACATGCCCGGCTGGGACGAGGCCAGCAAGGAAATGGCGCGGAAGTTCGCCCACAATGGCTACATCGCCATCATGCCCAACCTGCACTACCGCCAGGGCCACGACGACCCGGTGGCCAACAGCAACAGCATCCGAGAGGCGGGAGGGATGCCCGACGACCGCACGCTGGGCGACGCTGAGGGCGCCATCAGCTACCTCCGCCACCTGTCCAACTACAACGGCAAGGTTGGCATCATCGGGTTCTGCTCCGGCGGCCGCCAGGTGTTCCTGGCCGCGTGCAAGCTCAAGGGCCTCAGCGCAGCGGTGGACTGCTGGGGCGGCGGCGTGACCCCGCGGGACAGCGAGCCTCCCACGGCCGCCATGCCCCACGCGCCCATCGAGTTCGTCAACGACCTGTCCTGTCCGTTGCTGGGGATCTTTGGCGAGGACGACGCGCGACCTTCGGTCGATGAGGTGAAGGCCACCGACGCCGCAATCAAGGCTGCCGGCAAGTCCTGGGAGTATGAGATCTACCCCAACGCCGGCCACGGGTTCGTCGCGGTCGACCGGACCAGTTACGCGGTGGAAGCCTCCAACGCCGCCTGGCCGCGCATCTTCGATTTCTACGCGCAGCACCTGTCGTAGACGACGATCACATACGGGCTCAACTTTGAAGGGGCGGGTCATCGATCCGCCCCTTCAAAGTTGAGCGTCACTTCCGCTCTTACCGTTAGGTCTACCGGCGCCTATCCCGCTGTCGTGGCACAGCGGGCACTACGATTTCGGCGTAAGCGCCCGGTTCCATGCGGTTGACGGCGCACCTGATTTCGTCAGCGTATTCTCGAACGTCGGGCCAGGCGTGGCCTCGCAAAACCAAAATGCTCATTCGAATTCCGGCAATGTTTTGTTGATGCCTGATATTGTGGTCGGTAGTAATTAGCAATTCGTAATCGGCTTCCTCGGCCATCGGTAGCAGTTGGCCGTCGGGCAACTCGTGCCATCCCAGTTGGTACGCAATGTGAACCGTGTGGCCATGCAGATGCCGCCGCAATTGCCGTGGCGTACCATTGTCAAACAATATCAGCATAGACCGGCGCCGACATTCGCAACGCTTTCGCTTCGTGCGTCAGAACGGCTGACACCATCCATTCCTCGACTCCTCCGTACCAATCTACGAATTCCTCAATCGTCGCGCCCGCCGCCAGGTTGTCATACAGGACGTACAGCGCCAGCCGCGATTTGATGAATATCCATGCTCCACTGACTTTGCCCGCAACACGTTCCACTACCGGGCAATCGTCCCAATCCGGCAGTTCGTTCCCAGCAGGCTCTATAACCGGAATCGGGGTAATTTCCCCTGGGCCATCAGGGCGAATCAGCAGGTCATCACGGAATTCCTCCGCCTCGTATCTCAGCACGCCCGCCACCTGCTCAACGCCTACACCGAACCGCTCCGCAAAATCGTCCACCGTTGCGCCTGTAGCAAGGGTTTCGTACAGAACATACAAGGGTACGCGAGTTCCGTTGAATACCCACAGCCCGCCGTGCTCCGCAGCGTCGCGTTCCACGGCTGGGCAGGGCTGCCAGTTCGCCATCGCAGGGCCTCCCCGTACGCGTAATCAGTAGGGGCGGGTTGAGTGACCCGCCCTTACCATCGTAGCACAGAGCGTTGCGGCTCTAGTTGTCCGTCGCCTCGAAGGCCAGGGTAGCGAAGCGCATGAAGACTCCACCGCGCGGCGCGGCCAGCGGGCCGTTCAGGCACAGGCAGGCGATGACGTACTCCGAGCCGGGTTCGCCGACTTCGGCGATTTCCACGCGGTGGGGCGTGTTCAGGCCGACGATGCTGCCATAAGCGCGGTCGATTTCGCCGTTGACCCAGATCTCGCCGTAGTTGTCGAAGTTGGTCTCGAACCAGACGCGCGAGCCGGCGACGCTGGTCCCATCGATGGTTTCCGGCAGGGTGACGGCGATGCGGTACCAGGCGAAGGTGAAGCCGATGGACAGGCTCTGGCGGATATTATCGCAAACGTCCCAACCGGAGTCGTCGTAGTCGGCCAGGCGGGCCGGCGTATCCAGCAACTGGGCAGTGAGCCCTTCGTTGGGCTCGCCGGGAACCAGGCCGGGAGCGACGCGCCAGGGTTGTCCGCCCACCTTGGCCCGGCCGTCGGCAGTGTTCAGGTCAACTGCAAATCGGGGCATCGTTACGCCTCCTTTTATGGCTAGAGGCGAATCAACATTCGCCCCCAAGTGTGATTGTGCCGAGTGCGGAGCAGCCTACCGGAACTCCCAGAGCTTGGCCGCGGTGCCGCCGAAGACCATGTCCCGCGCCTCCGCGCTGGGGTAGTCGATCAGCTCCATGGGGAAGCGCAGGGTGTTGCGATAGCCCTCCCGATTGGCCGAGGGCGGGAAGTCACTGCCCCACATGAGGCGGTCGCCGCCGAAGGCTTCCACCGCCAGCTCAATCAGCGGCGGGATGTTGTCGAAGGGGATTGGCTGCCGGAAAGGTTGGGGCCGCGGGCAGAACTCACCGAGGCCCGGTATCTTCATGTACACGTTGGGGTACTGCGATAACGCCAGCGACCTGCGGTAGGCGTCCATGGGGATTTCCGTGTCCGCGCGGCCCGGGCCCCAGAACGCTCCGACGCCGGCCAAGTGCTCGATCACGATGTTCAGATTGGGCAGTTCGCGGATTATCTCTTCGAACTCCGGCGCGGCGTAGTGTTCCGCGGGACCCATGACGCTGGCCACCACGCCCAGGTCCGCGCACTTCCGCCACAGCGCCAAGGGGTCGTCGCCGGGGGATCGCCACGAGCACTGGAACCGCAGGCCGTCCGCGCCCTGGTCCTTCAGTTCGGCCACGCGGTCGACGGCGTCGGGCTGGGTGTGATCGACGATGGCGATGACCGCGAAACGCCCGGGAAAGCGCTTGACCGCCTCGATCAGGTAGCCGTTGTCGAAGACACCGAAGAACTGGGTCAGCACCGCCTGGTCAACACCGGCGCGTTCCATTTCGTCCAGCAGTATCTCCACCGGCTCGAACCAGTAGGGCGAGGCGTGACAGTGGGTGTCGATGACTGTGGCCATGCGAAAATTTCCTCCTAACCTCAAGGGGCGCTTCGTCGGCCCGGATATTTCGGCCCGAGATTCCGGTTCCGGCGGGCTTGATATTGAAGGCAACCGAGCCGAACGTCAAGACGAAGATACGACAGGTTCCTTGACACTAAGGGCACCTGTTGGCTACGATTGATTCATAGTCGGCAGCGCGATGCTCGCGGGCCGATGGCAGAAGTGGGGATATAGCTCAACTGGGAGAGCGCGGCGTTCGCAATGCCGAGGTTGCGGGTTCGAGCCCCGCTATCTCCACCACTTGGTTTCTGCCCCTGTAGCTCAGTTGGACAGAGCGGCGGCGTCCTAAGTCGCGCGTCGGGGGTTCGAGTCCCTCCAGGGGTACCAAATCTTCTCCGTTTTGAGTATCAATCGGCAGGCAAGCATGTCCCCGCCGTTTTGGGTTGTTGCGGTTTCCTGCCGGCGGCACCAAGCTCGTGAGATGCTCGCAGCTACTTCCTCCTGATCCTCGCCTTGGTGAAGCGTCGCGGCGTGCCCGTGGTCCTCTACACCGATCGCCATGCAGTATTCAAGCACACGCCGGGATCCGGCCTCCCCTCGGCGCTGACCCAGTTCAGCCGAGCCATGGATGAATTGGGTTCCAGATATCTTCACCCAGTCGCCCCAGGCCAAGGGACGCGTAGAACGAACGGCGGGCACCTTTCAGGACCGTTTGGTTGCCGAACTGCGGCTGGCCGGCGCAGCCATCCTGGAGCAGGCATCAGCTGTGCTTGATGAGTTTGTGCCTCGGTTCAATCGGCGCTTCG
>DAOUHZ010000055.1:0-2895 GCA_034428455.1 Dehalococcoidia bacterium | reverse complement strand
TCGTAGGCGTCGCCCTTCACGTCGGCGCTGAGGCCGTGCCAGTTCTCGCTGTCGATGAGCTCCTTGACCAGCCGGGTCAGCATGGCCGGCTCCTGGATGCGGCTCTGGGCCTTGCCGAAGATCACGCCCAGGGTGCCCGGCTGGCGGGACAGGGTTTCCAGGATGTGGCGGTAATGGACGTCCAGGTCCGCGCCGTCCCGGGCCAGCAGGCTGGGCCAGTCGCAGCCCGCGGGGATGGGCGGCGGCTTCTGGTCAGACAGCAGCGACAGCGGCGGCTGGGTGCGCTCGTGCATCATCTTGAGGAAGATGAGGTAGGTGAGCTGCTCCAGGTAGTCGCCGTAGGACAGGCCGGCGTTGCGCAGCACGTCGCAGTAATTCCACAGCTTCTGGCCGATGGTGGTGGCGGTGGTCATGGCGCTACTCTCTCCGGGAAATTGTCAGAATCCGGATTTGCCGGATTATGGGATTGACAGGATGGGATGATGATCGTTGCCGGCATTTGCTATCCGACCAATCTTCTAATCCTGGGAATCCTGATTCTGACGACTCCGCCGCCGCGCCGGCCGTTTCTTCGCTGCGGATGCCGCCGCTTGCTCCGCCTCCCGCTGGACGCGGATGCGTTCCAGCAGGACCGACGCCGGCTCGTCGTACGGGTCCTGGGGCACCAGTTCGCCGGAGAAAGCGCGCTTCAGGATGCTCTGGCGCAGCCGCTCGGCCCGTTGCAGGCTGGATTCCACCGCCGCCTCCGTCTGCTGGATCACCGACAGCCGCCGCTCCACCTCGGCCACGATGCGGCGCTGCTCGGCGAGGGGTGGGAGGGGAACGGGTAACCCTCCCACCTTGCTGACACTTAGCGTATACAAACCGCTGGTGGAACTTGCTACGCCAAGCACTGACGCCGACCCCATCGGCGAGTTCCAGTAAGTTTCGACGAACTTGGAATCAATACCTGATTGCGCCCGTGCTCGAATGATGTGGTTCTGGTGAACGCAATCCTCGATCTGGCCGTTCCAGACAGCCATCCGCCCGATTTGCGCGGGACTGCCGTTGCCCTCAACGATCAACAAATCTCCGGAGACCAAACGAAGTTTGGCGAGTTCATCGCCGAACAACTCAATTCGATGCACTTCGGACAGATCCAAATCTCCCCTGAGCACGTTAGCGACGCGCAAGAATGGGAAAGCGTTTTCTAACGGAGCCCGTTTCGGCTGTTTTTGGATTCCCCCTTGGATCTCTGTAGCTTGCTCAAGGCTCGCCCACACCCACCCCTCCGGCAGCGATGGCAGGTCGGACGTATCGGGCGCGGCCGGCTCCTTGTATTTGCCCCGCCGCTTCTCCTTGGACTCCCAGCGCGTCCGACGCTCCGCCAGGATGCGCTCCAGCAGGACGTCGGCCGGCTCGTAATCCCGGCCCTCGGCGTGGGCCAGTCCCGCCTCGGTGGTCACCAGCTCGCCGGAGCAGGCGGCCCGCAGGACACTGGCGCGGTAGCGTTTCAGGTTCGCCTGGGTCCGCCGCAGCGCCGCCACCGACGCATCCAGCCGCGTGAACTGCTTCTCAATCTCGGCAACAATCCGCCGCTGCTCGGGGAGGGGAGCCAAAGGAAATGAGATGGTCTCTATGTCGCTTCTCCGTACAGATGGGACCGCTGTCGCTCTCGCAAAGTCTCCTAGTTTGATGGTGCACATGAAATAAAACAGGAATTGCGATGTTAGAGCCCCCGGCTTCGGGCTGAGCGCCATGACGTTGTTATCTACTAATGACGGTTCCGACAAGATCGAACGTCGGTTAAGTGCGATTGCAGCCCCGATCTTTGCGAACACGATCGCGCCCGCTGGCAACTCATGGGCGTTTATAGTCGCAGCTTCGTCGCGGTTTAGGTAATGATTTGCCTCGGTCAAATACGTGCTACCCGATTGCCACGCCTTAGAAATGTCTCCTACCTTGTAAAAAGGGAGATCCCCCGAACGCTTTCCTTGCAGGCGTTTGGGGAACCCGTAGCCTGCGATGATTTCGCATACGCTGTCCAGATTGGTGCAGACCCACGCGCGTGGCAGATGGTGCATGTGAACTTGCTGCGTCATCGACCGGCCTCGACTATTGCCGATTACGACGCGGCGGGCGACGGGATTTGGACTTCCACCTCTGCGGCTACGTACACCGGGTCGGGGATAGCTTCGCCATGCTCGGCCATTATTTCGACATGGTAATTGGCCGCTTCCCGGATCAATTCCAGGGTTTCCTGAAAGGTGCTGGCGGCGGCGATGCAGCCGGGCAGGTCGGGCAGGTGCGCCGAATATCCGGTGCCGGTTTTGGCGAGTAAAGCCACGTATTTCATCGGTAGTCCCTCCTGTCGAGACCCGCCTGATCGAGGATGCTGTGCCAAGTCTTGATGTCCAGTTCTTCGCCGGGGTTGCCGGCAACGGTCACTGTGCCCGGTTTTTCCCGGTGATGGTAATGACGATGGCTGCCCCGTGTCCTCACGTGATACCAGCCATCCCTTTCAACTATGCGGATTGCTTCGCGTACTCTGGGAGGCATTGGATGATCCTGCGCAATCTGACATTGGGATTGCTCCTGCCGTCAGATTTGTCGACTGCTTCATCTGCCCATTCTCACCGGCAGCTGGTTACGGCGCGGCCGGCGCCGGGAGTTGGACTTCCACTTCCACGGCCACGTTCAGCGGTTCGGGGATGGTCTCGCCGTGTTCGGCCATCAGTTCGACGTGATAATTGGCAGCCTCCTGGATCAACTGCCATCTTTCCTCAAAGGTGTCGGCAGCGGCGATGCAACCGGGTAAATCCGGCAGGTCCGCCGCATAGCCGTTGCCCGTTTTGGCGATCAATGCCACGTATTTCATCGGCTCTCCATGCGACATGCTCACTCCGTAGGCAACGG
>DAOUHZ010000054.1:0-10533 GCA_034428455.1 Dehalococcoidia bacterium | reverse complement strand
GATGGCCACGATTGCTGCGATGACCACCACCACGATGACGGCAACGATTACCCCGATGATGATCCACATCTCTGCGTCAGAATATTCGGTGAACACCGATACCCGAAGCCTGGCGTCGGGGGCGTCCGAGGCTGGGTCCTGGCCCAATGCGCTGTAGTTCCAATCCTCGATCTCGCCCAGGCTGGCGCCATATTCCATGATGTCCCTCAAGTCTGAGGACTTCACCACGAGGGCCATGTCCATGGTGACGTGTTCGTCCTGATGCCGCCGACTTTCGTTCCAACTGTCCACGTATCCCCCCAGCGATTCGACCCTCTCCCTGATCTGCTCGGCGACGGACAGCGGATCGGAGGCCGACAGGTACAAGGACGCCTCAAGGTCTACGTTGGATCGGATGGCTATCGTGAATCGGGCATTGGGCACCTCGTTGAGCGGCGCCGGGCCCACCGAGGTCAGCTGCCGGCCCGACGGCGCTCCCAGAGTTCCCGCATAGTCCATCAGCGGAGCCAGGTCAACGGGCTTGACGAACACGATCAAATCAACCACGCGCCCCTCACCTGCATCGTACGAACGCTTCTGGCCAACGTAACCGTCCAGTGCGCGGACCCGGGCAACAACAGCATCTGCCGCGGCGGACGGATCGCCCGTGGTGAGGTCCAGGTTGCCCACTGGAGGATCGGCCGCGTACTGCGCGGGCAATCGGAGGTTGACTATGATCAGAGAAGTGGCGACGCGGCCGGTCAAATCCCGCTGCGTGGCCTCGACGTGCTCGATGTCGGAACGGACTTCCGCGATGCGCTGCTCAATCTGGATGATGTCCTCGACCGTGGGAGCGTCTTCCAGCAGCGTCACCAGCCGTTCTTCCTGGGCGTACCAGGCTTTGAGTCGAGCTTCGTTGTCAATCAACCGTTCCGTAACGTCGGTCGAGGAAACGCCCTCGTCGGTGACACGCCCCATCGCGCGCAGGGAATCCAGCCCATTGCTAAGTCGGTCGGCCGGCACTCGAATGCGCACGGTGGCCGAGCGGTACCCGGCTTCACCGTGTACTTCAGCGGATTCAACCCAACCGCCGCTCTGGGCCGCCAGCGTCTCAACCTGTCGCACCGAAGCGTCGATGTTCGTGACCTCTACGCTAATCCAGGACTCCACGATCAGTTGACGCGCCGATTGCGGTTGTTCCGGTTGCGTGGACCCACGGCTCACCGGTCCAGCGGCCGGCGCCGGTTGCTGCGACGCGGCTTGAGGGACCGCCGTAGGCATGGCCGCAGCAGCCATCGCTGCGGGGGTTGCGACGAGATAATGCTGCCTGCTGTCGAACCTGCCCGAGTCGGAGGGTCCGGCTGCGCCCTGTGGTCCGGCTGCGCCCTGTGGTCCAGCGGGACCCAGCGGGCCGGACTCTTGCCGCAGTGATTCTTGTTCGGCATAAGCGTCTTCAGCGTATTGCGCGGCCGGCGCGGCCGGCGCGGCTGTCGCAGGAGCCTCAGCGGCGCCGCCGCAGGCAAGAGCCAACGCCGCCAAGACCAGCATCAATGTGGGCAGCCAGGTCCTTCTCAGCTTACGGATACGCATGTCAACTACCCCCTTCCGGCTGCCCATCATACGCAAAGGCGCGATGATTGGTTTGCGAGGCCAGCCTGCGGGTGTGCTACAATCTGAATATAGTCGGGGTGTAGCGCAGTGGCTAGCGCGCCACGTTCGGGACGTGGAGGTCGGTGGTTCGAATCCACTCACCCCGACCATTCTTTTTGCCCGAACGGGAGGGATGCGATGGCGCGCCGCAGTTTCTGGGCCTGGGGGATGGAGGACCGGGAGCCGTCGCCGGCGGACTATGCGGCGATGGCCGAGAGGATACACCACAGGTACGGCGTGTCGCTGACGGCTCCGAAGCCTCCAACTGACGCCGACCTCAACCTTCGCAAGCCGCGTTTCACGCCGCACCCCTTGGTCGCCGATTTTTGCAGCATGGACGATCACGACCGAGCGGCGCACACCTACGGGCGCAGCTTCCGAGACCGGATCCGCGGCTTTAACTGCGAGTTTCCAAATCCGCCGGACGTGATCGCTTACCCGCGAACCGAAGAAGAGGTCACGCGGGTTTTGGATTGGTGTGTGAACTCCAACATCGTGGCGATTCCCTACGGCGGTGGCAGCACGGTTGTCGCCGGGGTGGAACCGCCGGAAGCGGACAAGGTCTGCACCATTGATCTGACCCGGCTGGACCGGGTGCTGGAAGTGGACGAAATGTCCCGGGCGGCCCGGATACAGGCCGGCGCGTTGGGGCCAGCTCTTGAATCGCAACTGCGGCCCTATAACTACACGCTGCGCCACTTCCCGCAGAGTTTCGAGTTCTCGACGCTGGGCGGCTGGATCGCCACCCGCAGCGGCGGTCACTACGCCACCAACCACACCCACATCGACGACTTCGTGGAATCGGTGCGCATGGTGACTCCGGCCGGCGTGTGGGAATCCCGTCGTCTGCCGGGTAGCGGCGCCGGCCCTTCACCGGATCGCATGGTGATCGGCAGTGAGGGCATCCTGGGCATCATCACCGAAGCGTGGATGCGGATTCAGACCCGTCCCCGGTTCCGCGCGTCTGCCGGCGTAGTCTTCGACGGCATGCACGCCGCGTCCGAAGGTGCCCGGCTGATCGCGCAGGCCAAGCAGTGGCCGGCCAACCTGCGGATGCTCGACCCGTCCGAAGCCGAAGACTTCGCGGGGCTGGACGGAAAGCAGGCGCTGCTGATCGTCGGTTTCGAGTCGGCGGAGATACCGCAAGGTGAAAACATTCGCCAGGCGGTTGCCATCGCCAGGGACGCCGGCGGGATCATCAACGAGGACGACATTATGGTGGCCGATGCCGCCGAGCGGTCAGGTTCCTCGGCCGGGCGGCAGGGCGCGGTGGGCAACTGGCGAGATTCTTTCATCAACGCGCCGTACGAGCGGAACGCGACCATTGGCTTTGGAATCGTCGCCGAGACGCTGGAAACGTCGATCACCTGGGAGCGCTGGCCGGCAATGGACGAGACGGTGCGCGGGGCGCTCGAAGAGGCGTTGCATCGTACTTGCGGCGGCGGGCGCGTGTCCTGCCGCTTCACCCACATTTACCCGGACGGGCCGGCGCCCTACTACACATTTGAAGGTCTGGGCCAAGTAGGCGGTGAGCTCGAGGCCCACGCTGAAATCAAGCAGGCGGCGTCGGACGCCGTCATGGCGGCCGGCGGTACAATCACGCATCACCACGCGGTCGGTCGCACCCACCGGCCGTGGTACGACCAGCAGCGTCCGGATCCGTTCGCGGAAGCCCTGAAGGCAGTCAAGCGTTCGGTGGACCCCAACGGAATACTGAACCCGGGGGTCCTGATTGACCCGATCCTGGGCTGACCGCTCCGAACCGGATCATTTAAGTGTCCTCATGGAGTGTCTCATCATGGTAAGCAAACCCGTCAGAACCGGCTCAGAAATTCCTCTCGAAGCCGAAGACCCCAGCGTCAACTACCCGGATACGGACGGTGAGCCATTGGCGGAGAGCGATTTCCAATTCAATCCCTTGACGGAAATGGTTCATGCCCTCCGAGTACGCTATGAAGATCGCCAGGACGTGTACGTGGCTGGCGATGTGTTTGTCTACTACCGGATGAACGACGCCAGCGCCAATGTTGCCCCCGACGTGTTCGTGGTGTTCGGGGTGGACAAACACACTCGCCGCTCTTACATGGTGTGGCGGGAAGGCAAGGCCCCGGATTTTGTCATGGAAATCGCCTCCGAGAGTTCCTACGACCGGGACATCGGACATAAACGCGACGTTTACGCCGCCATCGGCGTGACGGAATACTGGCGGTTCGACCCTTTGCGTGAGTGCTTTGATCCGCCATTGGCGGGAGAACGCCTCGTAGATGGCGTGTACGAACCCATCACGGTCTTCGAAGACGCGGGCGGCATATTGCGCGGTTACAGCGCACTGTTAGGGCTGGACATCTGCGTCCGAGATGATTTGCTGCGGCTGTACGACCCCATCAATCGGAACTGGCTGCTCAACCTTTCCGAGTCGGAGTCCGCTCGCATCGAGGCTGAAGCGTCACTGCGAGCAGTGGCGGAGCGCAATCAAGCCTTGGAAGCCCTGTTGCGCGAGCACGGTATTTCGCCTGAACCGCAATAGGATCGATCGTTGGTTTTCATACCGGAGGGACAAAATGCACGGTGTAGTTTTCACCGGAGATAAAGAGGTCGAAATCCGCACCTTACCGGACCCGCGTCCGGGGCCTGGCGAGGTCGTGATCGCCATGAAAGCGTCGGGCCTGTGCGGGAGCGACCTGCGCCATTACCGTGCACCCAGGTCGGAACGCGGCGACCCGGCCAACCTGAAAGTCGCCGGCCACGAACCCTGTGGTGTGATTGCCGAGGTCGGACGCGGCGTCACGGAAGTCGCGGTCGGCGACCGGGTGATGATGCAACGTGCGCGCCAAATTTGCACAAAATGCGTGCGCCCCACGATGTATATTGATAAATTGAGCATAAATATTGACAGCGGGAACTGTGATGCACCACTACACCGGCTGCCGGGCCTGCACCATGTGCCGCATCGGCTACACCCAGATGTGCCTGCACGGCTCCACTGTATACGGATCCGGGGCTAATGGCGGACACGAGGACTACCTGATTTGTCCGGCGTACACCTGCGTCAAAATGCCGGACGGTCTGGACTTTGACGAAGGAGCGGCGTGCGCCTGCGGAACCGGGACGGCGTTCTGGGCTCTGAAGCGGCTGAACATCTCCGGCGACGACACGCTGGCGATTTTCGGCCAGGGACCCGTAGGCGCCAGCGGAACCATGTTCGCCAAGGCGATGGGCGCGCGCGTCATCGCGGTGGACGTGGACACCGAGCGCCTGGAGTTGGCGCAACGCTTGGGCGCCGACGTTTGCATCGACGCCGGCACCCAGAACCCGGTGGAAGCCATCCGCGAACTCACCCACGGCGAGGGATCGCCGGCAACACTCGACTGCACCGGCCGGCCAGAGGCGCGGATCAACGCCGTAGACGCGGCGATGCTATGGGGCCGCGTTTGCTTCGTCGGCGAAGGCAACACCACGACTTTTGACGTCAGCCCGCAGATCATCCACAAGCAACTGACCATCCTGGGATCGTGGACCTTCAGCCTGAACGGGCTGGAGGAAGTTGCGCGCTTCGTTGTCGACCGGAAGGTTCCACTCAAGGAACTCTTCACCCATCGGTTCACGCTGGACCAGGCCGACGACGCGTACAAACTTTTCGAGGCCGGCGGGACCGGAAAGGTTTGCTTCACGTGGGATTGATGGTGGTCCTCGGTGGCCAATGGAGGAAAACTATGCGCAAGCTGACGTGCTACGCTTGGGGGAAATCCGGGGACTGGGAAGGCCTCTGTGTTGACCTCGACCTTGCCGCGCAAGGGGAAAACTTTGAGGAAGTTCGCCGTGAGCTCGGCGACGCCATAGAGACCTATCTCGACTACGTAGCAGATTTGCCGGAAAATGAGCAGGGTAGGTTCTTGAATCGCAAGGCGCCATTGAGATTGCGTTTGCAACTGGCGCTAAAGCACCGGGCATTCTACTTGCTGAATTCGCTGAAAATCTGTTCTAACGATCGCGACTTTGCCCGTGCTGGCTTTGTTGTGACCCCAACCTCGTGAACTACCGGCAGGTAGTCTCCATTCTCGAGCGACATGGCTTCGCTTTCGAGCGTTACGGGAAGGGGTCGCACCGTGTCTATCAGGCGAACCACAGCGGGCGACGCTGGTCCGTTACCTTGTCCTACAGCCAATTGGCTGAGGACATTAAGCCGGGCACCCTTAGTTCAATTATCCGGCAATCCGGTTCGCCGAGAGATGCTTTTCGCCAGTAGGGGCAGAGTCATGCCCCGCTACGCCAACCTCGGCAGAACCTTCTTGTTGAACAGACGCAAGGATGCAGTCTGCATCTCGTCGGGCATGAGGTTGCCGTAGTTGATTTCGTAGATCAACTGGTCCAGGCCCAGGGTTTCCTCTAGCTCGGCCAGGCGCTCGGTTACGGCATCAGGGGTGCCGTAGACGACCTTATCTCGCAGCCAGTCGTCGTAGTCCATGCCCAGGATGATACGGCTCTGTTCGCCCCAATCGCCCAGGGTACCCGTCCGGCCGGCGTAGGAGCCGACCCGCTCTCCCAGTCGAGTGATGGAGTTCATCGCCGACTCCATCGGGTTGCGATAAGCAGCCTCTGCGTCTTCGTTGACATAAATAGGAACGCGAAGACCTACCCGTCCCTCACCGGGATGGCCTGCGGCTTTCCAGGCGGCGCGATATTCCGCCATGGGCCCGGCCAACTGCTCCAGTGTAAACACGCGAGAGGGGTTCACGATCAGTGGGTAACCCATCGATCCGATGATGGGGAAGCTCTCGGCCGAAGTCACCCCTACGGTGATAGGAGGGTGGGGCTGCTGGTACGGCCGTGGAGTTACGGTGAGCTCGTCGCATGAATAGTGTTCGCCATGGAAGGAGAACGATTCCTGGGTCCACGCGGTGACTACGATTTCAAGGAACTCGTCGAAACGGCTGCGGCTCTCTTCGAAGGTGACGTTGAAGCCCTCGTGGACGTTGGGGAAGGTTCCGCGGCCGACCCCCAGCTCGATCCTACCGTCGCTGATGTGGTCCAGCGTTGCCATCTCTTCAGCGACCCGGATGGGATGGCCAAGCGGCAGGCAATACACTGCGGTGCCGATCCGCATGGTGTGGGTCTTGGCTGCGATGGCCGTGGCGATCATTACGGGAGAGGCCAGCACTCGCTCCATGTTGAAGTGGTACTCCGCCAGCCAAACCGATGCTACACCCAGGTCCTCGGCTTCCTGGACCAACCGGAACGACTGCGTGAAAGCGTCGTGATGGTCACCGTCGATTGGCCGGGGAAACTCTAGAAAGAGTCCGAACTCCATACCTGTCCTCCTTGCTTTCGTTCACAGACCGGCAGCGTCGGCTCACACCTGAGAGCCCTGGATGCGGCGTTCCTGGCCTTGCCATTCCTTGTCACGCAGGATGTATTTCTGGATTTTACCCGTGGCGGTCTTGGGTAAATCGCCAAACTCAACGCTCTTGGGCGCCTTGAAGTGGGCGATGCGATCACGAGTGAAATCGATGATCTCGTCGGCTGTGAGCTGGCCGCCGTCCCGGGGCACGACGAATGCCTTGGGAACCTCGCCCCAGCGCTGATCGGGCACGCCGACCACGCAGACCTCGAGGACCCCCGGGTGTTCCATGATGACCTTCTCGACCTCCTGGCTGGAGATGTTCTCGCCGCCGGAGATGATGATGTCCTTGGAGCGGTCCTGAAGCTCGATATAGCCGTCGGGATGCCAGACCGCGAGATCGCCGGAATGGAACCAGCCGCCGCGAAATGCCTCGGCGGTGGCGTCCGGGTCGTTGTAATACCCCTTCATCACGGCATCGCCCTGCATGACCACCTCGCCCATGGTCTCGGCGTCGCGGGGGACATCGTCCATGCTCTCGTCGACCACGCGAAGACCGGTGCCATACACGACGAAGGGTACGCCCTGCCTGGCCTTGACGCGGGCGAGGTCGTCGCTGTCCATGGCGTCCCACTCGGGCTGCCCGGCGGCGACGGTGCACGGTCCGTAGGTTTCGGTCAGGCCGTACACGTGGATGATCTCGGCTCCCATGCCCTCGATAGTGCGGATCACCTGTGGAGCCGGCGGTGCGCCGGCAGTCATGATCGTCAGGCCGGAGAGATCGGCCGTGGCGGCCTCCGGAGCGGCATACAGCCCGGTGAGCACGGTGGGAGCAGCGCAGAGGTGGGTGACGTGTTCTTCCCGAATGAGCCGGTAGACCTCGGCGGGATCAACCCGACGCAGGCAGACGTGCGCTCCACCCACAGCGGTGACCGCCCAGGGAAAGCACCACCCGTTGGCGTGGAACATGGGCAGCGTCCACAGGTAGACGCTGCGCCAGTTCATGCCCATTTCCATGGCCTCGCCCAAGGCGTTGATGTACGCGCCCCGCGGGGTGTACTCCACGCCCTTGGGCATGCCGGTGGTGCCGGACGTGTAGTTGATGGTCAGCGTATCGTTCTCGGTCGCCGGGCCGGTCAACTCGGGAAGCGGGTCAACGCTGGCCAGCCACTGCTCATATTCCGGGCCGGGAATGTCGTTGGCAAGGGGTGCGGTGTCCCGCACCTGCACGTAGGTCTCGACGCCCGGGCAATCCTCGCGCAATTGCCGCACGGTATCTGCCAGCTCCGAATCGAACACCAGCACCTTCGCGCCGGAGTGGTTCAGGATGTAGGCGATCTCCCGTGGCGACAGCCGGATGTTCAGTGCCACCAGCACGGCCCCGATACCCATCGGGCCAAAGTTGGCCTCAAGCATGGAGGGAAGGTTCGGAATGAGGAAGGCGACGCGATCCCCGGGTACGACGCCCACGCTCCTCAACGCCGCGGCCTGTCGACGCACGCGCTCGTAGAACAGCGCATAGGTAGTGACGGCGCCGTTGTAGATGCAGGCGGCGCGGTGCGGATAAACGGCCGCGCTGCGTTCCAGGAAGAGCAGCGGCGTCAGTTTTTGCGTGGATGCGGTCGGGATTGCCATACTGGTCACCGTGAGCGGCGGTTCGATATCGGCGCGAATTTGGCGGCATTTTGTACCGTACAGTTGGAATTGTCCAGTTGGGGCCGACTGGTGTACCCTCAATCAGTATCAAACTTCGAGGGTCGAGAGGAACGTTCGATGACCGCCAAGCCAACGCGCAAATTGCCAGAGCCGCCTGAAATCACCCTGACGCCGCTGGCCGTCGTGACCAACAAGAACCAACTCACCTTCGCCGAGGGAATACTGGCTGATTTTCCCGGCGTTGACTGTTTTGAAGTGATGATTGAGGACGGGCGCATCGTGCTGACGCCTTTCGAGGATGCTACCATCGAAAGCGTGTGGGCCATAATCGAGGCTCTGGGGATCACCGAGGAGGATGTTGCCGATGCGGTGAAATGGGCGCGGGGGCATTAATGCCGCCGCTCCGCATAGTGCTGGATAACAACGTGGTGGTGTCTGCATTGGTGTTTCCTTTGGGCAGACTGTCCTGGGTCAGTTGGGCATGGCAATCCTTTGAAATTGTGCCCTCGGCCAGTGACGAAACTCTCGAAGAATTGGATCGGGTTCTTGGCTACAGTAAGTTTCGCCTTTCCCCTGCCAGGCGGGCAGAGGTTATGCGCCGGTATCGTCCCTGGTGCGAGATGGTCACCATAGCCGAGCCGCCGGACGTTCCCGATTGCCGCGACCCCAGAGACCGCCCGTTCCTGGAACTGGCCCTGTATGCGCAAGCGGACGCTCTGGTCACCGGCGACGGAGACCTGCTGGCTTTGGCGCCCGTGTTTGCAGTGCCGATTATCACGCCGGCGACCTTGCGCTCCCGGCTGGAAATTGACCGCTGATGACCACCGAGAGGTTGTTGTTCCATGACCACCCCTACTACCCTGCTGACGCGGATCGCGAATTTCACCGGGCGGCACGAGGATGTGGCCGTCGAGGCACTGGGCCATATTCTTTCCCAATCGAAAGACGCGCGTCTGGCACTGTCCAGCATCTTGCAGGAGAGTGGCTGCGGGGAACGCACAATCACAAAGGTCAGGACTCAAGAGAGCGTTGAAAATGGATCGGTCCCTGACTTAACGTGTTACGACGAACGCAATTCAGTCGCTGTTTTGATCGAAGCGAAATTCGCAGCTGAACTTACTCACAATCAACCCAATAGCTACCTCAAAGCATTGGATGAAACTGATTGTGCCACGCTTTTGTTCGTTGCCCCTGAGTATCGGCTCGAAGCACTTTGGCCAGAAATAGTGGACCGGTCAAAAATCGAGTTTTGTGTTGACCCGGTCAGGAATGTTGGAAGTTTGCGTATAGCCAGATTGCCGGGCACGACAGATCGCTACCTTATGCTAACGAGCTGGCAACATCTGCTCGGCGCGATAGGCGATGAGCGTTGCAATGATCAAACTCGAAACGACATCGGACAACTGCAAGATTTGGTGGAGCGAATGGAGAGAAGCAAGTTTCTGCCTTGGCAACCGTACGACATGTCCAGTGATGTACCGATGAAGCTGCGTTCACTGCGTCAGGTCGTAGATGGTGCCGTCGAGAGGGCGAAAAATCACGGCCACTGGCTCGGTGAACAGCAAAACCGCGGAAACGATGGCGTGGAGTACGGGAAGTATCTTTGGCTCAATGGCGTAGGAGTATGGTTTGGCGTCGAATTCGGTCGCTGGGCTGAACACGGCTATTCGCCTTTATGGTTGGAGCTCAAAGAGGAATATCTCCCCGATGACCAACGGGTGTTTATCCGGATAAATAGCCAAACCGTTCCCT
The DNA here is from genome assembly GCA_034428455.1 of Dehalococcoidia bacterium. GTDB lineage: Bacteria > Chloroflexota > Dehalococcoidia > Lucifugimonadales > UBA3495 > Bin87. The sequence goes on along the minus strand of DAOUHZ010000054.1, from coordinate 158 downwards.
GCCTGGAGGACTCGGGGTACTACTACTTTCCGATTGCCTTGCCAACCAACACCGACCTGTCCGGTGTGATAACCATTGGTGCTAGTTAGTGTCAGAGGGTGAAGTGTGCAATGGAGCGATGGATGTGTTCCTTGGCGTCGGGTTCCAGTCCATTCCAG
>DAOUHZ010000053.1:0-6318 GCA_034428455.1 Dehalococcoidia bacterium | reverse complement strand
CTGGCGGTTGGCGATGAGGAAGGCCGACATCTCCCCGCCGAATCCGATGCCGAAGAGAACCGCGAAGAAGTAGAACTCCCACGCGCTCTGGGCCCAGAAGAGCATGATGACCGTGACGCCCTGCAGGGCGTAGGGCAGGATCATCGTGGCCTTGGCGCCGAAGCGGTCGGCCAGGATGGGAATGAACAGGCGGCTGCTGACGCTGGCCACGGTGTAGATGGTGACGATCCAGGCCGCCGCCGCCAGGGACAATCCCTGCTCGGTGGCAAAGAACACGACGTGCCAGATGACGATGGCGTGGCCCATGCACCCGAGGAAGTGGATGAAAGGGAGGTTCCAGAAGGCCCGGGTCCGGCGGGCATGTTGCAGGAAGACCTTGCTCCGCAGCTTGGCAGTTGCGGTATTCGCCGGCGCCGGCGGCGGATCGTCGTCGGTGGCTCCCAGGGGCTTCATCCCGCGGTCGGCGGGCTCGCTGTGGAAGAAGAACAGCAGCGAGAACAGGATCACCCCGCCCGCGGCGGCAATTATCCAGAACCCGACCTGCCATCCGGTCAGGGAAACCAGCAGCGCCAGGCCCGGGGCGGTGACCGATGCTCCCATGCCGCCAATGGACTGCTGGATCCCGACGGCGACGCCCAGCTTCCTCTTGAACCAGGCGGCGACGGTGGTGGGGATGTTGACAGTGAAGAGGGCCTGGGCCAGCCCCAATACGAGGCTGTAATAGAGGTAGAGTTGCCAGAGTTCGCTGATGGTGCTGAGGAGCAGCATCCCGCCAACGTAGAGTGCTGCCGCGACAAACAGGGACTTGCGCGCTCCGTAGCGATCGCCAACCCATCCGGCGACGGGCGACAGGATTGCGCTGGCGAGGCTGCGGAAAACCTGAGCGAGGACGATGGCAGTGACGCCCCAGGCGAAGTCGGTCTGGAGGACGACGAGGATGACGGCGAATGCCTGGCTGACGAAATTGGCGGTGACCCGGAGCATGGTGCCCATCCCCACCACGAGCCAGGCGTAGTGGTACTGCTCCCGCAGGTAGGTCGTCAGGTCCGAAACGCCGGTGTTCAAACCGAGTCACTCTCCATTACCAGGAATCAGGAGGGGTAGTGGTACGCCGGAGCAGAGGTAGTAGAGACGAGACGCAACAAGGCCCGGCATCCGCAATTGCGGCATTGTAACCACGCCGGGGAGAGGTGGCAATTCGCGTCGTCGCTCACGCGTACCCATGAGACGGCATCGGGGGCCTGAAAACGCCCCGGGATCGTCTCAGATCCCGGGGCGCGCTTGTGGCATTGTCGTCGGTCGCTCAGGAGTAATCGTTTCCTGAGCGTCGATAACCACGGAAACTAATCGGCGGCGATGCCCAACTCCGTGCGCAGGTCCCGGATGGTCTCGGCGCGGCTGCGGGTCGGGGGACGGACCCGCATACCGATTGGCTCGTTCTCCACCTCGGGCACTACCTTGATGGCGACGAACACCGGGCCGGGCTCGCGCATGATCTGCTCCACGTTGGTGGCGAACTCTTCCAGGTCGTCGAAGCTGTAGGCGGAGGAATAGCCGGACTCCTTGGCCATGCCGGCATAGTTGATCTCCTGCGCGTTGGGAACCGGCTGCCCACCGGTGGTGGCGTAGCACTCGTTGTCCAACAGGATGTGGCAGAAGTTTTGCGGCTTCTTGCCTGCGATGGTGGCCAGGATCCCCATGTTCATCAGCAGCGCGCCTTCGGAATCGAACAGCACCACCTTTTCATCGGGCAGACCCAGGGCCAGCCCCAGGGCCGCCGAGGTGGTCTGGCCCATCGCGCCGCCCATGTTCAGGTCCCGGTTTTCGTTGTTGCTGAATTCCCGCCAGTGGCGACCGGAAGTGCCCGTGGGGATCACGATGGCATCGCCCCGGTGCTCCTGGAAGACTCGGAATACGTCCGCGGATTGAATCATACTTTGCCTCCGTTGAGTGAATCTTGCTGGTAGAACCTCATGCGCACCCAGTTTCGGGAGTTCGTCAGAAGCAGGATTTAGAGGATTCTTCAGATTTTCAGGATAGTCCCCAATCCCAAAAATCCTTGCAATCCTGAAAATCCTGCTTCTGACGATACGTTGGTGGAAAGCGGGTGCGCATGAGCGTTTAGCGGTTGAACCCGTGGTATTCGTCGCCGACCAGGATGGCAACCGGCCGCTTGGTGGCCCGGGCCTCCTCGAAGGCCGTGGAGATGCGCGTGCTGTCGGCGTCCTGCTCCACCAGGTAGTAGTTGATGCGGAAGGCGTTCAGGAACGGCTCCGTATAGGTGGCTGCCGAGTCGGTTATGATGCCGTGGCGATTCCAGCCACGATAGCCCACCACCATTACCAGCGGGAACCCGGCGTCCAGGACCATACCCCGGATGGAGTCGCCCGATTCCATCATTCCCGTGTTCTGAATCAGGACCACCGGGTTCTTGCCGGCCACCAGCAACCCCAGGGCAATGCCGAAAGTCTCACCTTCCCGGGAGGTGGGGACGATATCCAGCCAGGCCTGTTCCTTCATCAACTCGTACAGGTAGTTGGTCTCGCTGTCGGGAATGGTCACCACGTGGGTGACGCCGTTCTTTTCGAACTCCTCGACCAGAGCCTCCGGGCTCAGCACTGCTGCCTGTTGTGTAACCATGAAAGTCCTCCTAACGTACTCGTTGGACCAACAGTCACGGTTTCCGCTGCCTGGGCAAAGACCCGCTCCTGCTGTGAAACTCTGCCGATTATAGTAACCCATATCCAGAGGGTCAATTTTGGGTTTCCCGGCGTAACTGTTCGGGATTGAGGCGCCCTTGGACACACCACACTCGTTCAGATGGGCAAAACTCTGACTCTGCTGCGGCTTTCGTCAACTACCACCAGTGCGCCTGCTGCCAGTTCCGCCTCATGCTGTCGCAATGCTGCTGCGACCACGCGCCCCAAGTGGTCAGGCAAAACATCCGCAGCCCGTATCTGAATAACGCTCGGCCCGGTCGCCCGCGTTAAGGCCAGCATCGTACCGAAATCCAAATCGTGAGTGAAGACCACGTATTGGTGATCGACTGCCCAATCCATGATCTCCCGGTCGCTTGCGCTCGGTTCACCAACTACAGACCAATGAATAGCATCCCATCCGCGCCTTTGCAGCGTTGGCGCCCAATCGGGTGAGCGGTTCATATCAATCAGTAACTTCACGCTCATGGCAGATTGAGAGCGACTTCGCGTTCCTCCAGCCTCCAGGCGGCGTAGGCTGAGGACTGTTCGATGTCCTCTCGCTCCAGGTATGGGTAGGCCGCCAGAATTTCATCATGCGAACGTCCTGCGGCCAGCAGTCCCACCACGGTTCCAACGGTGACGCGCATTCCCCTGATGCAGGCCCTCCCGCCCATAATGGCAGGGTCCGTAGTTATACGATCCAAAGAAGCCATCCCAACGCACCTTGTCCCATGTGGTAAGCGGAAATTGGACACTAGCGTCATGACGCGCAGCCGGGGCCGCGGTTCATAGTCTCACTGCGCCGGCAGTCTATCATGTTGTCTCTGCGCCGACAGATCAAACCGAATGAAGAGGATTTGGTGATGGGGGATTTCAGGCACGGGATTATCAGCATGAGGCAAATCCGGCGGTTGACCACTCATAGCCGCAATGTTAGCGTGCGGCTGATCGACCAAGCCAAATTTTGCCAATCAGGGGGAAGGTCCAAACATGGCCTCAGCGCTGGAACACATTCGGGTAATTGACTTTGGGCAATACATCGCCGGGCCTCTGGCGGGAATGTTGCTGGCGGATCAGGGCGCCGACGTGGTGCGTATCGACCCTCCCAGCGGACCCCGCTGGGAGACCCCAGCCAACTCAACCTGGAACCGTGGCAAGCGGAGCATAACCCTGGACCTCAAGCAGCCGCAGGACGCGGCCGTTGCCCGGTCCCTTATCGAGAGCGCCGACGTCGTGATCGAGAACTTCCGGCCCGGCACCATGGAACGGTTGGGTCTGGGACCCGAAGAGATGACTCGCGCCAACCCCCGCCTGGTGTACTGTTCCATCCCCGGATTCGCGTCGGACGATCCCCGGGCGGCGATGCCGGCTTACGAAGGTGTGGTGGGAGCGGCGTCGGCCAGCTACCGCCCGCCCGATCCGGACAGCCCGCGTCCAGTCTACACGGCCATTCCCATCGCCTCGGTGTATGGGGCCTTCCAGTCGGCGGTGGCCATCACCGTCGCCCTGAACGCCCGGGAGCGCGACGGCGTGGGCCAACGCATAGAAGTGCCGCTTTTTGACAGCATGTTCCAGTCCATCGGGCGTTTCGGCGTGCGGGTGCACAACGCTCCGCCGGCGACGCCGACGTTGGGCGAGTTGTGGGGCGGCATCTTTGAGTGCAGCGACGGCCAGTACGTGCGCTTCGGCGGCCCCGGCAACCAGAACTTCCGGCAGTTCGTCGAATCCGCCGGGATCACTTCGTGGGACGACGAAGGGCTCACCGACTTCGACCGTTCCCTGGACGTCCCCGGTTTGCGCGCCGAGGCCCAGCAGCGGATACGGGATCTATTTCTGTCCCGTACCGCTCAGGAATGGGAAGATCTGATTGCCGAGGCGGGCAGCGAGGGCGCGGTCTGCCGCACCAGCGCCGAGTGGTTCGACCATCCCCACGCCCGGGCCTCCCAGATGGTGGTGGAGGTTGATGACCCAACCTACGGCAAGATGCTCCAGCCGGGAGTCAACGCCCGGATGTCCTTGACGCCCGGCCGGGTGCGCGGCCCGGCTCCCACTCCCGACCAGCATCGGGAAGAGATTCTCACGGAGTTGAAGGCGCTCTCCGCATCGGATGCGCCGATGCCACAGGATGCCATGCGCGCCGCCCTGGACGGGGTCAAGGTTCTGGACCTGTGCATCATCCTGGCTGGCCCGACCATGGGCCGGACGCTGGCCGAGTATGGGGCCAACGTTATCAAGATAGACAACCCCAGGCGTGGCTCGACGGTGGCCCGGCATAACGACATCAACCGGGGCAAGCGCAGCATCCTGCTGGACCTGCGATCCGAAGAGGGGCGCGACGTTTTCTGGACGCTGCTGGAGGACGCCGACGTGGTGGCCCAGAACTACCGGGCCGGCAGCCTGGAGCGGCTGGGCCTGGGCTACGAAGAGGTCAGAAAGCGCAAGCCTGACATCATCTACGCTTCGCTGAATGCCTACGGACACGTCGGCCCCTGGGCGGAGCGCCCCGGTCACGAGGGGTTTGCCCAGGCCACCGCCGGGATGACCCGTCGTTTCGGCGGCGACGGAGCGCCCGAGTCGCAGCCCAACCCGGTGAACGATTACGGCACCGGTTTCATGGGCGCTTACGGCGTGGCCCTGGCCCTGCTGCACCGGCAGCGCACCGGCGAAGGCCAGCACATCGACTCGGCCCTGGCCTACACCGCCATGACGCTGCAATCGCCCTTCATGCAGCTCTACGAGGGCAAAGAGTGGAACGAGACCAGCGGACAGGACGCCCTGGGAACCGGCCCGTTGCATCGGGCCTACCAGGCGAGCGACGGCTGGTTCTTTATCGGAGCCCCGGAGTCCGCCCTGTCCACACTGTCGGGTCTGGAGGGTCTCTCCGGAATAGACTCCCTGCGAGGGGATGCCCTGGCCTCGTCGCTGGAAGAGCGGTTCCAGGGGAACACCGTGGCGTTCTGGGTGGAGCGACTTGCCGCGGCCGGCGTCGGAGCCCAACGGGTCATCACCAACGTCAGGGAGCTGATGACCGACCCGTGGGTGGAGTCTCACGGCCTCAGCCTCACTAGGGAGCACGATGAGCTGGGCCCGGTGACCACCTGCGGCCCCGCGCCGCGCCTGTCGCGTACCCCGGTGCGTCCGGGCATACCCGCTCCCAAGCCGGGTTCTCACGCTCGGGAGATCCTGGAAGAACACGGCCTGGGGAGCCGCTACCAAACCCTGCTGGATTCGGGTGTGATACTGACTGAAGGCGTGGCGGCGGGGTAGGTTTCCTGCCCGTCACAACTGGAACACGACCGAAAAACCGCTTCCTGCCCTGTAACGCTCAGCTGTGACGTGCATGCCCTGCCCCAGGACCGTTGACAACCCTCCAGTCCTTGAATATGATCTGACCCAGCAGTAGCCCATTAAAAATCGAATAGCACCCCCGGCGCACCATTACGGTTTAATAGGGAAGGCGGTGAGAAGCCGCCGCGGTTGCGCCACTGTAAGCGGGGAGTCGACCGACGAAAACCACTGTCCACCAAGGTGGATGGGAAGGTGTCGGTCAGGCGCTGATCCGCGAGCCAGGAGACCTGCCCGGGAAGGTGGAGCACTACTCTGCGCCAAACAGAGATAG
>DAOUHZ010000052.1:0-33122 GCA_034428455.1 Dehalococcoidia bacterium | reverse complement strand
GAGGTCCCCCTTGCTGAGAGTGTGTCAACCCACAGCATAACGGGACTTCGTGGCATTTTCAAAATTCACTCAAACTAGCACCAATGGTTGATAACCGCCGTAGTGGAACAACTTAACGGTATCGCCCGGCAGATTGATGACGAAACAGAGCTTTACGAGCGGGTTTAGCATATGATGAATTTAGAGCGCGATTTCATCGGCTACGGCGAGAACCCGCCGGTCATCCAATGGCCGGGCCGTGCCCGCATTGCCGTCTCGGTAGTCGTGAACTACGAGGAGGGCAGCGAGGCGTCGCTGCTGGACGGCGACGCGTACCATGAGACCAACAACGAAGTGCCTTCTCCGGTGCCGGCCGGCCAGCGGGACCTGTTCAACGAGTCGTTCTTCGAGTACGGCAGCCGCGTGGGCGTCTGGCGGATATTGAACCTGCTGGACAAGTACGGCGTGCCCAGCACCTTTTTCTGCTGCGCCGTGGCTTTTGAGCGCAACCCCGAGGTGGCCCGGGCTGTGGTCGAACGCGGCCACGAGGTCTGCGGCCACGGCTACCGCTGGGAGGAATACCACAACAAGACGCGCGACGAGGAAGCCGAAGCGATCCGCATGACCGTAGAGTCGCTGGAGCGAACCACCGGGGAGCGTCCCATCGGTTGGTTCACCCGGTACGGCCCCAGCGTAAATACTCGTGAGTTGGTGGTGGAAGAGGGAGGCTTCATCTACGACAGCGGGGTCTTCAACGACGACCTGCCCTATTACACCGAGGTGAACGGCAAGCCGTGGCCGGTGCTGCCGTACAGCTTCGAGACCAACGACTCCCGTTTCTGGCGGGGCGGGCTCAACAGCGTGGGCGACTTCTACGAGTACCTCAAGGACACCTTCGACGTACTTTACGAGGAAGGCCGGACCCACCCCAAGATGATGTCGGTGGGTCTGCATTGCCGGATCGCGGGCCGTCCGGCCCGGTCGAGGGCATTGGACCGGTTCCTGCGCTATGCGCGGAGCCATCCGGGGGTTTGGTTCGCCCGTCGCGATGAGATCGCACGGTGGTGGCTGGAAAAATATCCGCCAGGCACATTGCAATAGGCGCAAAGAAAAGGGCGCCCGCACTGGACGCCCCATCGTCGCTGCGACGCTCCGAAGACTACGCCGGCCACTCGTTCAGGCACAGGATGTTGAACACCGCGCCGTCCGGATCCCGGAGGACGGCAAACCGCGCGAAGTCCTCGATGTCACGGGGTTCCACGATTACGCCGCCACCAAGTTCCTGGGCTTTCGCAACAGAAGCGTCCACATCGTCCACGCCGAAATAGACGCCCCAGTTGGGCGGCACCGGACCCCAGTCCTCGCCAATTTGGACGATGCCGGCGACCTGGACACCCGACACCTTGACCAACGTGTACGGGAAGTCGGTATTCGGATCAGGCTCGGCTTCGGCCGGCAGCAATTGGGTGTAGAAGGCCGACGCGGATTCCGGGTCGGTCGTTGCCAGCTCAAACCAGCATAGAGAACCCGGTTCGTGCATCTTGCCGGCGCCGGCGTGCGCGATGGGATACCACAACCGCACGAAGGCCCCTTCCTTGTCCTGGACAATGGCCATTCGGCCCACGTCCAGCACGTCGAAAGGCTCCATCAGAACATTCCCGCCCGCCGACCGGGCACGGGCTACAGCCGCTTCCAGGTCGTCCACTGTGACGTACACGCTCCAGTGGGGCGGGAGGTTTTCCTGGCCGGGCCCCGGTTCCGCGGACGCGCAGACTGGAACGCCGTTGTGACTGAACATGGTATAGACCATGTCCGGGCCGACAGGATGATCATCGTAAGTCCAGCCGAACAGGCCGCCATAGAAGTCTTTGGCGACCTGGCCATCCTTGCAAAGCAGGTCGGCCCAGGACGGGGAGCCGGACGCATATTCTGTGATCTCTGGCATCGGTAAGTCTCCGAAAAAATAAGGTGCCCAATGAGGATAGCAGGCAGACACGCACCCCGCCGGTATTCAGCGTCACCAGTTTTGCGGTTCGGCCGACGGTACAGAGACTATCGCGTGCGCTCTCGGATGAACAAAATAGGGGCAAATCTCGATTCGCCCCTACGTTCTACAGGTGGAGTACGTCGTCTAGTCGTCGGCAGGCACCGCAGCCTCGACCTTCATATCCTTGAAGGCGGGCATGACCTCCTCGGCGAACCATTGCAACTGTTCGAGGATCACCGACTGCGGCGTGCCCACCGGATGGCCCACCTGGACGCGCTGGAGGCCGGGGTAACGCTCTTCCACGCCCTTCATCAACTCGATGATGCGGTCGGGGGGGCCGGCTAGGACGCTGCCGTTTTCGATGGCGTCCTCGATGGTGGGCAGGCCGGCGTTGGGAGCGATCTCAGGATTGCTGATATCAAGGATCTGCTGATCGGAAAGGCCGCGTGTCAGGCGCAGCGGGCCGAACATCTTGAGGTTTTCCTCGTAATACCGGGCGCCCTGCTGCGCAGCCTCCTCAACCGTGGGGGCAATGTGGAAGTGGAAACCGACCGCCAGGTCCTCACCCAGCTCAGCCTCCGGCTTGCCGTTGCGGCGGAGCGCGTCGCGGTAGCTATGCATGATCCCGTCCATGGCGCCGCCTTCGGAAGAGCCGCCGCCGATGACGCCCTTGATGCCCATCTTCGCCATGAATTCCAGGGCGCGCCCGGTGCCGCCCTGGATGGGCTGCCAGCATTCCACAGGAAGAGTCTTGGGCCGGGGGACCAGGGTGATGTCCTCGAGGGGGTAGCCACGGTAAGGCACTCCCTGCGGCGGGAAGTTGTAGTGCTTCCCTTGGTGGGAGAAGGAACGCTCGTGGAAGGCTTTGAAGATGACTTCGACCTGCTCCTCGAACAGTTCACGATTGGCGGGCTGGTCCATGAGGGGCGAGCCGAAGGACTCGACCTCACGGGTGTGGTAGCCGCGGCCCACGCCGAAGATCACTCGGCCCTTGGTGAGCCAGTCGGCCATGGCGAAGTCCTCTGCCAGGCGCAGCGGGTGCCACATGGGAGCGATGTTGAACCCGCAGCCGAAGCGCAGCCGCTCGGTCACGTGCGCCAGGTGAACGATGAACATCAGGAGGTTGGGGATGCACTCATAACCCTCGGGCTGGAAGTGGTGCTCGGCCATCCAGAAGGTATCGTAGCCATGCTTGTCCAGGGTCTGCGCGATGGCGACGCCCTTGTCGAAAGCCGTGGCCAGGTATTCGTCGGAATAGGTGCGATCGTTAACTGCTATCCCGCCGTAGCCAACGTTCTCCATGTCCACGTGGCCCGCGTACAAGCTGTCAAAGGTTGTAATCATCAAATGCCTCCCGAAGTCGAGCGCAAAACGCGCCAAAAGCGGTCATCCACGAACGGGAACCGTAGGGTAATGGCATTTTAGGCCAACGGAGACGGACGTTCAACTGCGCATACCTTGAATTACGGGGGCAACTCTGGCAAGATATCGGTACCATGAGAGTAGGCGCATTTGAACTACAGGAACCCTTGCCCGAACTGCGCGATCCGCACGTATTCGCGATGATTCGCCCGTGGGTGGACGTGGGCAGTGTCGGCACGTTGACGCTGAACCGGCTGGAACGGTATCTCGGCTCCAAGGAATTGGGCCGTCTGCACCGCCCCGGCGAGTTCTTCGATTTCACCCGGTATCGCCCCAGCATGCGGCTGGTGGACAACGAACGGCGGGTGCGCATCCCCAACAGCATCATCCGGTACGCCACCACTGAAAATGGACCGGATTACCTGTTTTTCCATCTCCGGGAGCCCCACGCCAACAGCGAGACGTACACCGACTCCATCCTGGAAGTCGTCGAAAAGTTCAACGTGAGGCGGTACTGCCGGCTGGGCGCCATGTACGACGCGGTGCCCCACACGCGGCCGCTGCTGGTGACCGGCTCGCTGGGCTCGGTGCCGCAGTCGCGGCCGGTGCCCAACCTGAAGCTGCGCGGAAGTACCTACCAGGGTCCCACGACGATCATGAACCTGGTTTCGGACGGCATCGACAAGTTGGAGATTGAGGCGATCAACTTCATGGTGCACCTTCCCCAATACGTCCAACTCGACGAGGACTACAACGGGACGGCGCGCATGATCGAGGTGCTGTCGTCCGTGTACTCAGAGATCCCCGCTGACCTGGCGCCCACACGGCGCGGGCAACGGCAATACCGGGAGCTGAATGCTGCCGTGGAGCGCAATTCCGACCTACAGGGCCTCATCAAGCAGATGGAAGACTACTACGACACCAACGAGGCTGAAGCCGCGTCGACCGAAGAAACGGTCAGCCAGGAAGATGCCGTGGCGCTCTCACCCGAGATCGAGCAGTTCCTCAGCGAACTGGGCGAGGAGTTTGGGCAGCGCGACGATTAAACACCGCCCAACGAGAAACAAACGAGCCGGGTCATGGGACCCGGCTTTCGTTTGGCGCTCTCACGGAGCAATGGTGGCGACGGATGGATTCGAACCAACGACCTAGCGCTTATGAAGCGCCCGCTCTGCCACTGAGCTACGTCGCCTACCGAGCGGCCTCGACCAGACGCCGATGCTACCGCAGACGAATCAATGGTAAGGCTCGCCCAGCCGGGTTGTCAATCAAATGACGGCGCAGTATCGACCCGGCGAAGGGCAAGACGCCCTATGGCAAGCGAGCGCCGGACTGGAAAACATCGTGGTTGAGTTGTGCCGGCAATTGCAGCCATTTCCGGCTTTCCTGGGCATGACCACGATACAGGCGATTGAGCTGGATCCGACACCGGCTCTGCTGCTGGACCTGGGTTGCGTGGTTGTCACGCCGGACGGCACAATCGCCGAACTGGACGTAACCGCTATTCCCGGCGTGGTTGGCGTGCTGGACGTCGACCAGGTTGAGGAGTTCCGGTCGTTGGATTTGCCCGTGCCGGCCCGACTGACCTATTTGACCGAGGCGGTTCGCGTCCTGGCCGCAGAGATTGCCCGGCGGGAAGCTTAGGCGTCCGTCAGGTCCACGTCCCCGGACTGACCGCCGGTTTTGCGCAGCAGGCGCACGCCGTCGATGCGAACCGCACGGTCGACGGCCTTGCACATGTCGTAGACGGTGAGGGCGGCCACCGACACCGCGGTCAGCGCCTCCATCTCGACGCCCGTTTTGCCCGAAGTGGTCGCCGTGGTGGTGATGCGCACCCGGCTTTGCGCTTCCTCAAGCTCCAGTTCCACGTCCACCTTGTTCAGCGGCAGCGGATGGCACAACGGGATAAGTTCGGACGTCTTTTTGGCGCCCATGATGCCAGCCAACTGAGCGATGGTGAGCACGTCTCCCTTCTTCATCAGGCCGTCGCGGATCAGGGCCAGAGTGTTCGGCTCCATCACCACGTACCCGCAAGCTTGGGCCATGCGGTCGGTGACGGGCTTCCATCCAACGTCAACCATCCGGGCGCTGCCGTCTTCAGTCAGGTGGGTCAGGTGATCCGCCGGCTTGTTGGCGTTTTCCGTGGTCATCAGTTCCTCGTCATCCGCCGATGTGGTACATCTCAACCTTGGTGCGGCCTGCGGCTTCGGCGGCAGTCAACTCGGTGCGTTCCTCGGAGTAGCGGTCGCGTCTCACGCTCCACGCCCCGGCGATAACGCCGGCCACCTCGGCGTCGGTTGCCCCCTGGCGCATGGGGCCGCGCAGGTCTACGCCATCGGTGGCGAACAGGCAGGTGTACAGCTTGCCATCGGTGGACAGCCGGGCACGGGTGCAGTTGGCGCAGAAAGGCTGGGTCACCGAGGCAATCACGCCGATTTCTCCGGACCCGTCACGATAACGCCAGCGGTTGGCCACCTCTCCGACGTAATTGGGCTCGGCCGGCTCCAGGGGCAACTCCGCGTCGATCCGGGCCACTATCTCGGCGGCCGACACGACCTCGTCCAGTTTCCAGCCGTTTCGGTTGCCGACGTCCATGTACTCGATGAAACGGACGATGTGACCAGTGCCTTTGAAGTGCCGAGCCAAGTCAACGATGGTATGGTCGTTCACGCCCTTCTGCACAACGGCATTGATCTTGACGGGATTCAGGCCGGCGTCGGAGGCGCGCCCAATGCCGTCCAACACCCTACGGGTCCCGAAGCCCCGCCCGTTCATCCGCTTGAACACCTCGTCATCCAGGGAATCGAGGCTGACGGTGATGCGATCCAAGCCGGCCTCGGCCAGTTGCGTCGCCTGCTGGGCGAGGAGGTATCCGTTGGTAGTAAGAGTGATGTCGTCCGCCCCTGGAATAGCGGCCAGTTGGGAAATCAGCTTGGACAGATCCACCCGCAACAGCGGCTCACCGCCGGTGATCCGCAGCTTGTTGACGCCGGCGTCGACGAACAGCGAGGCCAGGCGTGAAATCTCCTCAAAGGTGAGGATTTCGTCCTTGGGCAGAAACTCGTAAGCCTCGCCGAAAATTTCGGCGGGCATGCAGTACGGACACCGGAAATTGCACCGGTCAGTGACCGAGATGCGAAGGTCTCTCAGAGGGCGGCCAAATAGGTCGGCGATCATAATTGACGGGCCAGTTTTTGCTATAGGTCCAACAACGTCTGGAATACTGCGCGCGCTTTTCGGGCAGCATCGGCGCGGTGGCTGATGCCGTTCTTGATCTCAATGGGCACTTGGGCGATGGTTTGTCCTAACGAGGGCAGATGGAACACGGGATCGTAACCGAAACCGTGTTCCCCCTCCGGTTCGAATTGTATCATTCCCGCGACGGAGCCGACGACCGTGCCGATAACCGCGCCGCCCGGAGCCGCAATGGCGGTGAGGCAACGGAACCGGGCGATGCGCCGCTCCCACGGCACGCCGTCGAGGTTGCGGAGCAGCAGAGAGACCCGGTCGGCGTCGGACTGGCAGGCGTCCCCACCGTAGCGGGCGGAATACACGCCGGGTTCGCCGCCCAGCGCATAGACCTCCAGGCCCGAGTCGTCCGAGATCGTGGGCAAGTTCGACAGCCGAGCATACTCACCGGCCTTGAGGCGAGCGTTGGCCACGAAAGTGTCGCCGGTCTCATCGACATCCTCGGAAACCCCAACATCGTCCAGCGAGACCAGTTCCACCGGCCAATCGGCCAGCAGCTCCCGGTACTCCCGCATCTTGCCCTGGTTGCGGGTGGCGACAACGAGCACTGGGACTGACATAACTAGACCACCTCATCGGCGGCGAGGGACTGAAGATCCTCTTCCGACAAACCCAGCCATTCGCCGTAGACGGCGGCGTTGTGCTCGCCTACTGTGGGTCCCATGTGGCGCAACTCCCCCGGTGTGTCGCTGAATTTCGGAACCAGGCCGAGCATTCGGGTATGGCCCAGTTCGGGATCTTCGATCTCAACGATGTCTTCGCGATCCTGGAAATGCGGATCAGCGACGATGTCGGCGCTGTTGTAGACCGGACCAACCACCCCGCCGGCGGGGATCAGCTCGTCCATAATGGCGTCCGTATTGCGCGAGCCCAGCCATTCCTGGAGCACTTCGTTCAGGGCGTCTTTGGATTCGAGGCGCGCGGCGTTGTTGGCAAAGCGCGGGTCGGCCAGCAGTTCGTCCAGGCCCATGGCCCGGGCCAGCCCCTCCCAGGTGTTTTGCGAGGTGGCCGACAGGCCGAGCCAGCGGTCGTCGCCGGTTCTGTACAGGCTGCGCGGGGCCGCATCCGGAAAGTCGTTGCCGACCCGCTCCCGGATCTCGCCCAAACGGTCGTAGATGGTCAGGTGGGGGATGCAGAGGCGGAACAGCGGCTCGAAGAGGCTGAGGTCGACCACCTGGCCGACGCCACGGCCACCGGCGCGGGTGTCGGCGTCCCGCCGGTAGATCGCCATCATGCCGGCCATAGCGCCGAAGACGCCGGCGATCTCGTCGGCCAGCGGAATCGGCGGCAGGTTGGGCGGCGTGTCCGGGAAGCCGGTCATGCCAATGTACCCGCTCATGCACTCGGCGATGGTGCCGAAACCGGGACGGTCCCGGTAGGGGCCGGTCTGTCCGAACCCTGAGAAGCGCAGGATCACCAGGCCGGGGTTGACGTCATCGGCGTGGAGATCCGAAGGCCCCAGGTTCCAGCGCTCCAGCGTGCCGGGTCGAAACCCCTCTATCAGGACGTCCGCTTGAGCTGCCAACTGCTTGAGCATGGACTGCCCGCGCGCGTCGGCCATGTTCAAGGTTATGGACTGCTTGTTGCGGGAATGGACCTTCCACCACAAGGACACGCCGTTGTAGAAGGGTCCCCAATTGCGCAACGGGTCACCGGAGCCGGGGCGCTCAACCTTGACCACCTCGGCGCCGAAATCCGCCATGAGCGAGGAAGCGGTTCCGCCGGCCACTATGATGGACAGATCCAGTACGCGGAGCCCGGCCAGGGGTCCTGCTGTTGATGTTGATTCTGAAGGGGTCAAAATCTGTTCCTGTCAGGTCGAAACGGTAGGCATTGGTAGTGCCGCGACGAGTGCGCCGTCTGTGGTCAGTCGCCGAACCAATCGAGTATGGCATTCAGTACTTCGTTTGGATATTCCATGGGCAGGAAGTGACTGCCCTTGCCTATGGGATTGACCGTAGAACCGGGCACCAGTTTCCGGAATTGCTCGATGCCCGGGTCGTCGGGACGCTGGGAACCGGGGTAGTCGGCCAGAAGAAGCAGCCAATTGCCGGGCAATCCCTTCAGGTAATTCTCGACGGGCAAGTCATCGCGCATTCCGTAAAATGCGGCTTCGGTTTCCGGGTGGCATTTCAGCTCGGCCCGGCCGTCGGGCAGTAGCCTGGTTCCCCCCTCGATGAATTGACGGTAGGGCTCGTCTTCCCAATCCTTGAACGCGGCGCGAGTGCGGTACGCATCGAACATTGCTTCCCGCGACTCCCAAACTGCGCGTTTCATCCGCGTTCGCTCGGCACGCCGGGCCAGGTCCTGGCTGGGCGCGGACGGCACGTCGTTGCTGACCCGGGTCTCGACCAACACTACCCGGTCGAACCTGCCGGGCAGGAGGTTAGACGCGATGATCGCTGCCAGACCGCCGGAGGAGTGACCGATTACACGGGGAGACTCGAGCTTCATGGCATCAGCGATTGCCGCCAGATCCTCCCCGGCGTATTCGAATTTATAACCCTTGTCGGATTTGTCGGTATCGCCGTGCCCGCGCTGGTCGAAGGCTAAAACCCGGTGGTTTTCAGCCAACCGGCGCGCAATCGGTTTCCAGGGCCCGGCGCAAAGCCCGGTAGCGTGGAGCATCAACAGCGGGGGATTAGACGGGTCTCCCCATTCCAGGTAGTGGTGCCGGATCCCGTTAGCGGAAACGTAGCGGCTGGTCCAGTTGTCGGTTATGGAAGCGGCGGACATCGGATGGCCTTCGGTTTGGTTTTTCGGAGTGGCCATTATGCTATAATGCCGCCGCCCAATTATCCAGACCATCCAGTCTGCCGATCAGGGATGCCGCTCCGATGCTCGAAGACTACTTTGGCCAGTATGGTCTAATCGCCATCTTCCTGGTCATTTCCATCGTTGTGCCGTGCAGCATGTTGCTGGCTTCGCACGGCCTCTCCCGATTCGGCATCCGCCCGGCGCGACCCAACGCGGTCAAGCACGACACCTACGAGTGCGGCGTGCAGACCATCGGCGGCACTTGGAACCGGTTCCAGTTTCGGTACTACATGTTCGCCATCCTTTTCGTGATCTTCGACGTTGAGGTTGTGTTCCTCTACCCGTGGGCCACCAAGTTCCTGACCCTGGAGCTGTTCGCCCTCATCGAGATGGCAGTCTTTGTTGGCATCTTGCTCCTGGCGTGGGCCTATGCCTGGCGCAAGCGGGACCTGGAGTGGCAGGGCTAAACCCCATGGCAGAGCAGACGGGTTTCACCATGCCGTCGTCCGGCGGACCGCTGCACAGCCGGACTTGGGACATTGACCGCTCGGAAGGGCAACTGGTCAACGAACTCATCGCCGCTTCCCAAACTCCCATCGAAGTACCGTACATTGAGGTCCCGGACGACCTCAAGCGCAACTTGATGGTCACTTCGGTAGACGCTTTGGTGAACTGGAGCCGCAAGTCGGCGCTGTGGCCGGTGTCCTTTGGGCTGGCGTGTTGCGCCTTCGAGATGATGGCAACCGCCATGGGCCGGTTTGACATCTCGCGCTTTGGCATGGAAGCCTTTCGCGCCTCGCCGCGGCAGGCCGACCTGATGATCGTGGCCGGCACCGTCACCTGGAAGATGGCGCCGCCCATCCAACGCATCTACGAGCAGATGGCCGAGCCGCGCTGGGTTATCTCCATGGGCGTGTGCGCCACCAGCGGCGGGCCGTATTTCGGATCCTACAGCGTAGTGCCCGGCGTAGACCACATCATCCCCGTTGACGTCTACGTGCCGGGATGCCCGCCAAGGCCGGACGCGCTGCTCTACGGGATCATGGAGCTGCACGAGAAGATCAAGAAGTACCGCAACCTCGGCGACGGGGGTTTCAAGCCGTGACGTTGAGCGTGGTGTCCGGCGAGACCCTGGCGCAACGCCTGCGTGAGGCGGCGCCGAACTCCGTGGTTGATTGGGACGATACGGCGGTGTGGGTGGAACCGAGTTCGCTCGGTTCGGTGGCCGCCGTCCTGCACGACGACGCGGAGTTCGACTTCAAATTCCTTAACGCCATCAGCGCTATCGATTTCGTTGAGCACTTCGAGTTGGTTTACCACCTGACTTCAATCTCGCTGCGGCACACCGGGGTAGTGCGCAGCCGGGTTTACGGACGTGAGGAGCCTACTGCCGCCTCGGTGGTAGGCGTGTGGAAAGGCGCGGACTTCCAGGAGCGGGAGATCTGGGACCTCATGGGCGTCCGCTTTAACGGTCATCCCAATATGAAGCGCATCATGCTCTGGGAAGGCTTCGACGGCCATCCGTTGCGAAAGGACTTCCTTTAGAGCCCTGCGCCGGGTTCGGAAACCGCTTGCCATGACCATCCGCACCGAGCCAATGACGGTCAACGTGGGGCCGCAGCACCCCAGCACGCACGGCGTGTTCCGCGTCCGCATCACCTTCGATGGCGAGGATATCGTCGAAGTCGAGCCAGTGCTGGGTTACCTGCACCGGGGCAGCGAGAAGCTGGCCGAGGAGCGCAACTACGTGCAGGTGGTGACCCTTACGGACCGCCTGGACTACACCTCCTCGATGATCAACAACCAGGCCTACTGCCTCGCCGTGGAGCAGTTGCTGGGGATCGAGCCTCCGCCCCGGGGAAAGTACCTCCGCACCTTGACCGCTGAGTTGCAGCGTGTCGCCAGCCACCTGATCGCCGTGGGATTCTTTGCCCAGGAACTGGGGGCCTTCGGCACTCCGCTGATGTACACCTTCCGGAGCCGGGAGCGCATTCTCGATCTCTTCGAAATGCTGTGCGGCGCTCGGGTCACCGTCAGCTACATGCGTCCGGGCGGCGTTTTCGCCGACGCCCCAGCCGACTTCTGGCCGGCCCTGGACCAATTCCTCGATGATTTCGAGGGTGAGCTGGAAGAAATCGAGAACCTGCTGCTCAGCAATGAGATTTTGATGGTGCGCACCCGCGGCGTCAGCCCGCTGCCGGCGGACGTGGCAATCAACTGCTCGGTGAGCGGGCCGGTGCTGCGCGCCAGCGGCGTCAACTGGGACTGGCGCAAGATCGCTCCCTACGATGCCTATGACCAGGTTGAGTTTGACATCCCGGTGGGCCAGAACGGCGACAACTACGACCGCTTCTGGGTGCGGATGCAGGAAGTCCGCCAGAGCCTGCGCATTGTCAGACAATGTGTGGCGCAAATCGAGCCCGGCCCGGTGCGTCAAGAATTGCCCATGGTGTTGAGGGCCGCGCCCGGCGCTGAAGCATACGGCCGGGTCGAGGCCTCCAAGGGCGAACTGGGCTTCTTCCTGGTCAGCGACGGCGGGGTATCGCCCTACCGCTGTAAGATCCGCTCCCCTTCTCTCATCAACCTGACCATCACCGAGCACCTGCTCATCGGGTGGAAACTGGCCGACATGATTGTGTCTTTGGGCAGTGTTGACATAAACATGGGCGAGGTTGACCGATGAGCGGCTGCCTCCTCAATCCCCACGGCCCGCTGGCCGGCAACCCGCTGTTTGCCTTTATCTATAACGCGGCGGCCCACGTTTTGCCCTGCTGGCTGTCCCTCGTTATCGCCGGCCTGGTCATCATGCTGATCCTGATCAACGCGGTGCTGCTGGGCGCGGCCCTCCTCAGTTGGGGCGAGCGGAGATTGCTGGGCCGGTTCCATAACCGCGTGGGTCCCAACCGCTGGGGCCCCTTCGGCATGCTCCAGCCGATTGCCGACCTGGCCAAGCTGATCACCAAAGAGGACATTATTCCCTATGGCGCGGACCGGCTTGCCTTCACCTCCGTGCCGATCATCATGGTGGCGGCTCTTCTGCTTGGCACCGCCGTACTTCCGTTCGCCAAGGACGTGGCGCTGGTCGACCTGAACGTGGGCGTCCTCTTCATATTGGCCGTGAGTTCGCTGACTTCCATCGCGATCTTCACCGCCGGGTGGGCTTCCAACAACCGGTACGCCTTGTTTGGCGCCGGGCGGGCCGTTGCCGTGCTGCTCAGCTACGAAGTGCCCGTGGTGCTGTCGCTGCTGGGCGTGGTGCTGGTTGCCGGGTCGATGTCGTTGGGTGATATCGTGGTTGCCCAGGCGGTGCCGTTCTTCCTGGTACAGCCGTTGGCGTTCTTCGTGTTCGTCGCCGGAATGTCCGCGGAATTGAACCGCACCCCCTTCGACGTCGCGGAAGCCGAGTCGGAGATCATCGCCGGCTATCACACGGAATACAGCGGCATCAAGTTCGCGCTGATCCAGGCCGCTGAGTTCGGCGGCGTGCTGGTGGTATCGGGGCTGATTGCCACGCTGTTCCTGGCGGGTTGGGCGGGCCCCGTGGCCGACTGGCTCGGGTGGCTGTGGTTCCTGATCAAGACCTTCATCGGCGTCTTCCTGTTCGTCTGGATCAGGTCCACTTACCCGCGGCTGCGTCTGGACCAGATCATGGCGGTATGCTGGAAGTTCCTCATGCCCCTGAGCATAATCAACCTGGCGGCGGTCGTCCTGGAGGTATTCTTCCTGCGTGATGCCAACGGGTCGCTGAGCACCTCGGACCTGTGGATCATGGCGGGCATAAATATCGTCCTGGCCGGCGGATCGATCCTGTTCTTCGGCCGCTTTATCCGCGAAAAAGTCCGCTCGGACGCGCCCACGGCAACTACAGCAGGTCAGGTGGTGCCCGGCGTGCCGACCATCGGGATGCGCTAGCTAACGGGGGGTGATGCAGTGTACGGACTGGAAATGGTGAAAGGGCTGGCGGTAACGCTCTCCAACTTGATGCGGAAACCATTCACGACCTCGTACCCGGAGCAACGTATCCGGCAGCACCCGCGCTTCCGTGGCGAAGAATTCACCTGGTACGAGGAACGATGCACGGGTTGCGCATCCTGCGCCAAATACTGCCCGCTGGGCATCATCAAGATCGTCACCTCCCCCAGCGAAACGGCCCCATTGCAGGGCGACAAGTATCGCCTGGAGACCTTCGATATTGAGCTGCAACGGTGCATGTTTTGTGGCCTGTGCGTCGAAGCCTGCCCCTACGACGCGCTGTTCATGGGCAGCGGATTCGAAGAGGGCCAGTATCGCCGAACTGACCTGGTGATCACCATCGATCGTTTGCGGCAGGCCGAGAAGAATCCGAGCACGTGGTTCCGGCCGCAGTTGGAGGGAATGGAGTATCGGCCCGGCGCCGGCCGCCCGTTGGGATGGCGCGAGGTCGGCCGGGAGAATTGGCGCTGGCACCAGCACGAAAAGGCCGGTATGCGCCTGGCCGGCAGCGGCGACGAACACGAGGGTAAATCCTAGATGTGGTTTGAGCACCTCGTATTTTGGGCGCTGTCATTGGTCGCCATCGGCGGCGCGCTGGGCGTCGTGCTCGTGCGCGACCTGTTTCGTGCGGCCCTGATGTTGGCCACGGCTTTTGTGGCCGTCGCCGGGCTGTTCGTGATGATGAACGCGGAATTCCTGGCCGTGGTGCAGATCCTGATCTACGTCGGCGCCATCGCCGTTCTGTTCATCTTCGCGGTTATGCTCACCCGGGACGTGCAGCAGGGCAACGCGCCGAACCGCTTGCAGATACCGGCGGGCATCATATCCGCTCTGGTACTGGCCGCCATGATAGCGACCGCCGTTTCCACCGACTGGACCACCCTGGCCGGAGCGGGATTGGAGGCCAAAGCCCAACTGGCGCAGACCCAAGCCGTCGGCATACCCGACGCAGCCGATTTGACCTCCGCCGGCCTGACCCCCGCCGAGGTGGAAAGCGTGAGCAGCGGCGGTCTCGCCGACCTGCTGATCGGCAACTTTGTCCTGCCTTTTGAGGCGGTATCGCTGCTGCTGCTGGGCGCCGCCATCGGCGGGCTGGCGCTGGCGCGCGGTCGCGGGAGATAGGGCATTGTCGCTGGAATCGCTGCTGATCGTAGCCGCCATCATCTTCTGCATCGGCCTCTATGGAGCGCTGGCGCGGCGGAATTTCATCGCGGTGCTGATGTCGGTTGAGCTGATGTTCAACGGGGTGAACCTGACGCTGGTGGCCCTTGGCAGATACGTTGCGCCCTACGCGGTGCAGGAACAGCTTTCCGCGGTGTTCACCGGGCAGGTGTTCGCGGTGTTCATCATTACCGTTGCCGCCGCGGAGATTGCGTTGGGCCTGGGTATAGTGTTTGCCGTATTCCGGTCTAACGAAAGCGTCGACCTGACTGACGCCGCGACGCTGCGTCACTGATCAACCAATCCTTTCCATCCGTGCAAAAATCATGTGGGTAGAGTTCAAACGCGCCCCCAACCTGATGGCGGCCGAAATCTGGAAGGAAGTGCTGGAGGCCGAGGGTCTGCCCAGCCGCATCCTGCCGGAGGGCGACATCCTGGACTGGAGCGAGCGCATCCCTTTCGTGATCTACGTGCCCAAGGGCCGAGAACACGTGGCCGAAGAGATCGTCAGGAAGCTGTGAGGATCGCCGGGCCATGCTGACCGAATCCCTGGTTTGGGCAATCTTCCTGCTGCCCGTAGCATCCTTTTTGCTCATCGGGCTGGTGATCCGCCCGCTCGGTCCGGCCTTTGCCAAGTCCGCCGGTTACGTCACGATAGCGGCGCTGGGCATCGGGTTCATTCTGTCGGTCTGGCTGCTCCGGTCTCATGCCCACGGCGAGGTCTACGACTTTGCGCCGTATCTCTGGTTGAACCTGGGTCCGGCGGCCATCGAAGTAGGGTTGCTGCTGGATCCCCTCACCAACGTGATGCTGGTGGTCGTGACCGGCGTCAGCCTGATGGTCCAGATCTACTCGATGGGGTACATGGACGGAGACGAGAGTTTCGCCCGTTACTACGCGTACATGTCCCTGTTCAGCGCGTCGATGATCGGGCTGGTTCTCGCGGTCAACATCGTCCAGATGTACGTGTTCTGGGAGCTGGTGGGCCTGTCGTCGTACCTGCTGATCGGGTTCTGGCACAACCGTCCCTCGGCGGCCGCGGCGGCCAAAAAGGCGTTCATCATCACCCGCATCGGCGACGTTGGTTTCCTGCTTGCCATCATCTACCTGTTCTTCCAGGCGGATGACTTTGCCGCCCATGGCCTGAACGCCCTGCACATCCCGCACATCTGGGAGGCGGCAGCTCCCGTGGCTGCCGGCGGCGCCGGTATCGTGGCCGGTGGCGCCCTCTTGTGGTTGTGCCTGGGACTGTTTGCCGGCGCGGCGGGCAAGAGCGGCCAATTCCCGTTGCACACCTGGCTTCCCGACGCCATGGAGGGTCCTACGCCGGTAAGCGCGTTGATCCACGCGGCCACGATGGTCGCCGCCGGCGTGTTCCTGGTGGGCAGATTCTTCCCGGTATTCGCGGAATCGCAGGCGGCGATGATGGTGGTCGCGCTGATCGGCGCGTTTACCGCCGTCTTCGCCGCGACTATGGGCCTGGCGGCCAACGACATCAAGCGCGTGATGGCCTATTCCACGGTCAGTCAATTGGGCTACATGATGGCGGCGCTGGGCGTTGGAGCGTACAACGCGGCCCTGTTCCACCTGTTCACTCATGCATTCTTCAAGGCTCTGCTGTTCTTGGGGGCGGGCAGCGTGAACCATGCGGCGGGCACCTTCAACATGATGTACATGGGCGGCTTGCGCAAGGCGATGCCGGGCACTTATTGGCTCACGGTGATCGGCGCATTGAGCCTGGTCGGAATATTCCCGCTGGCGGGGTTCTGGAGCAAAGATGAGATCCTGCTGGAGTCCTGGCTCGCCGGCGGCCCGGTGCCAGCGTCAATCAGCCTGCTGGTATTCGTGATGCTCTTGGTGGGCGTGTTGCTGACCGCGTTCTACAGCTACCGGATGGTGCACCTCACCTTCCACGGCGAATTTCGAGGCGGTGGCGAACGCGAGCTGCACGATACCGAGGAAGCGGGCCAGCCTGCCCCTACCGGCGTCAGTCACCATGTCCACCTGGGCGAATCGCCGCTGGTGATGGTGATCCCCATGGGGATCCTGGGTATCTGCGCTATTGTGGCCGGCTGGCTGGCCAACCCCATCGGAGTACACAGTTTGTTTGGGTTGATCCCCTCGCACTGGCTGACCGAGTACTTCGCGTTGGGCCTGCATCATGGGCATCACGCGCCCCCGTTCAGCATCCCCATGGCGGTAATTTCCAACGTCGTAGCCATCGCCGGCATTGGGTTGGCTGTACTCACCTACGCCTGGCCCAGGCCCTTCACTGCCGCCGAACCGTTGAGCAAAGGCGGGCCGCTGCACACCCTGTTGGCCCAGCGATACTACATGGATGACCTCTACGAAGGTGTCATCGTCGGTCGGGTCTTCTATCGCACTGTTGCCGCGATAACCGACTGGATTGACCGCAACATTGTGGACGGCATCGTCGGGTTGCTGGGCTGGATTTCCCGCAACATCGGAAGCCTGCTCGCTCTGGTTCAAAACGGACAGGTGCAGACCTACCCGCTGATTGCTGCGGTGGGCGGCCTCGTCATCATCGTCCTGTATCTGGCCCTTGGATAAACCCGTATGCCCACCGGATTCAACGGCCTGCTGACCGCCACCGTCTTCCTGCCCGCCGTCGCGGCTCTGCTGCTGGCGGTTGGCCTGGTGCGCAGTGACCGGAGCATCCGCTGGTTCGCCGCCGCCGTCGCCGCCGCTGACTTGGTCCTGTCAGTGATCGTATTCGCGCTGTTCCAGCGAGGCGGCGAGAGATTCCAGCTGGTGGACCGGTTCGATTGGATTACCACGGATACGGTGCAGGCCAGCTACCTGCTGGGTGTGGACGGCATCAGCGCGCCGCTGGTCATGCTGACGGGTTTGCTTGGGCTCTGTGCGGTGTTCGTGTCCTTCCACATCAGCCACCGCGTCCGCGAGTATTTCATCTGGCTGTTCGTGCTGCAAACTGCCGTTCTGGGGGTGTTTACCGCCCTGGACTTCCTGCTGTTCTTCCTGTTCTGGGAAATCGAGCTAATACCGATGTACCTGCTGATCTCAACCTGGGGTACCGGACGGCGCGAATACTCCGCGATGAAGTTCCTGATCTTCACGATCCTCGGCTCGGCTTTCATGCTGGTGGCCATCGTGGCGGTGTTCGTCAGCGCCGGCGTGGGAAGCTTCGACATGACGAGACTGCTGGAGCCGGGCGGCGCGCTGGACGCCTCCCGCGCCGCGCTGCCGATGGGAGTCCTGTTCTGGCTGTTCTTCATCGCCTTTGCGGTCAAGCTTCCCACTTGGCCGGTTCACACGTGGCTGCCCGACGCGCACACCGACGCGCCCACTGCCGGCAGCGTGATGCTGGCCGGCGTAATGCTGAAGATGGGCGGATACGGCCTCCTGAGGATCAACGCCGGAATGTTCCCCGAACAGTTGCAGCAATTCGCCCTGCCCATCGTAGCTCTCGGGGTCATCAGCGTGCTGTACGGTGCGGTGGTCACCCTGCGGCAAACCGACCTGAAGCGACTCATCGCCTACTCCAGTGTCAGCCACATGGGGCTGGTCCTGATCGGACTCGGTTCCGTCGCCGTTGTCGGCGGGGCGCTCACCGACGCCGGCCTGACCGGCGCGGCAATGCAACTGTTCACCCACGGCACCATTACCGGACTGTTATTCGTGGCCGTGGGCATCCTGTACGAACAGACGCATACCAGGCACATACCGGACCTGGGTGGCCTGGCCAACCGGATGCCGATGCTCTCCGGAGCGTTTCTCATCGCGGGGGCGGCATCGCTGGGGTTGCCCTTGCTGAGCGGGTTCGTGTCCGAGATCCTGGTTTTCTTCGGCGCGTTCCGAGCCTTCCCCGCCCTGACTATACTGGCCGTATTGGGCATCATCCTGGCGGCCGCATACATCCTCTGGATGTTGCAGCGCACCCTGTTCGGACCCCGGCCGGCGCGTTGGGATAACCTGACCGACGCCGCTCCGGTGGAAATGGTTCCGGTGGCGTTGCTGGTAATCAGCATCGTCGCGGTAGGGGTCTATCCCGCCTGGTTGACGGACGTGTTCCGCGACGGGCTGGAACCGATAGTCAGCGGCTACAATGCCGGTTTGGCCGGGATCAGCCGGTAGCAACAAAGACCGTAAACGCAATGACTGCATACGACCTCTACCTCGTTTCGCCCTATTTGGCGCTGGCCGCTTTGGCCATGCTGGTGATCGTCGCGGATCTGGTCACTCGGCGCACCGGTTTGCTGGTTGGCTTGTCCTTTGTCGGGCTGGCGGCGCCCGCGGCGTTGAGCGCCTGGCAATTGGTGGATTTGACCAGCACTGGCGCCAGTGAGCTGACCGCTGAGGGATCGGTCATCCTCTACACCCTGTCCATAGACCGGTTCGCGCTGTTCTTCAACTTCTTGATTCTGGCGGCGGTTGGGCTGGTGGTGCTGGTGTCCAACGATTACGTGCGACGCGTGGAGCGGCTGCAGGGAGAATATTTCGGCCTGATGCTGCTGTCGGCCACCGGCATGATGCTGCTGACGGCTGCCAACGAGCTGATCACCATCTATATCGCGCTCGAACTGACGACCTTGCCCCTGGCTGCTCTGGCCGCCTTCCTGCCCAACGGCCGCTCCAGCGAGGCCGGAATGAAGTTCCTCATCGTTGGGGCTATCAGCAGCGCCGTGATGCTCTACGGCATGGCGTTGATTTACGGGTTCACTGGGAGCACGCGCCTGGACGAGATCGCCGTGGTTCTGGCGACGACCTCGCAGTCCGGCGTCTTGCCCTTTGGCAGCATGGCGGTCCTGCTGGCGGTGGTCCTGTTGCTGGCGGGGTTCGGTTTCAAGATATCGGCGGCGCCGTTCCAAATGTGGGTGCCGGACGTTTATGAGGGCGCTCCCACCCCGATGGTGGCCTTCCTCTCGGTCGCCAGCAAGGCCGCCGCGTTTGCCCTGGTCCTCCGAGTTTTCTATCTCGGATTTGAGGCCCTGGGCGGCGATTGGTGGGTGCTGCTGGCCGGGCTGGCCGCGCTGTCGATGACCATCGGCAACCTGGTGGCGATAGCGCAGCGGAACATCAAGCGGATGTTCGGGTACAGCACCATTGCACACGCCGGTTACATCCTGGTTGGCGTCGCCGCCGTGGCTACCGTGAGCGGCGATTCCGCCACTTTCGGACCCAGCAGTGTGCTGTTCTACCTGGCGGCTTACACTGCGGCCAACCTGACGGCGTTCTTCGCCATCGTGTGCATCGGCAACCGGATCAACAGCGACGAGATCGAGGATTACGCCGGAATGCTGCGGCGCGCTCCATTCCTGGCCATCGCGTTGGCGCTGGCGCTCATCGCCCTTATCGGAGTGCCTCCCACCAGCATATTCATCGCCAAGATCTACATCTTCGCGGCCGCCATCAACACGGGCGAATCGCTGATGACCTGGCTGGTGATCATCGGGGTGGTCAACAGCGTGGTGTCGGCTTACTACTACCTCCGCGTGATCAAGGTCATGTTCCTGCAACCTGCCATCCACACGGAGCGTCTGGGAGGGTCCTGGCCCGTCAACGTGGCGCTGGGAGTGGCGGCCTTGTGCATGATCTGGCTCGGCGTTGCGCCGGGAGTGATCGTGAGCGCGGCAGAACGGGCCGCCGTTGTGCTGCTGGCCGGCGGATAGGGCTCGGAACGGACCTGTGCAGATGAAAACGGTCGGCATCGCGTACAACGATCTGATCCCCGAGGCCCTGGACCTGGCCCACGCCATCGTCGGTGACCTGAACCTCGGCTCCGACACCTGGATCTTGCGAGCTGAAGACGTGGAGGACCTGAGCCAGCGGGCGGTGGGAACCGATCTGGTAATCACCATCGGGGGCGACGGGACGATCTTGCGCGTGAACCGCGCCATCGCGCCCCAGGGAATCCCCCTGCTGGGCATAAATATGGGCCGCCTGGGTTTCATGACGGAGCTGACGGTGCCCGGCGTGATGGAGCAATTGCCCAAGTACCTGAACGGCGACATGAGGGTCTCAGAGCACAGCATGCTGATGGCCGCGGTGTTCCGGCAAGGTGCCGCCGAGGACTCCGTCCCGGAAGGGCCATACCACGCGCTGAACGACGTGGTGCTGTCTCGCAGCCGGGTGTCCCGCGTGATCACGGTGCGGGCGGTGATCGACGGCGCCGACGTGTCCACCTTCCGGGCCGACGGGGTGATACTGGCGACGGCCACCGGCAGCACTGGCTATAGCTTCGCCGCCGGCGGCCCCATCGTGGATCCCCTGTCCGACGACGTGGTGCTGACTCCGCTGGCGTCGCACGTGGGGTTGACGACTCCGCTGGTGCTCCGGCCCACCAGCAGCGTTGATTTCCGCCTGGAGGGGTCGCAAGAGGCGATCATCAGCGTGGACGGGTTTGAGAACCACCCAATTGAGCCGGGCGACTGGGTTCGCATCACCCGCAGCCCGTATCGGGCAAGGTTCCTGAGAGCCAACGATCACAACTATTTCTGGGCAACCCTGACCCGACGGCTGGGATTCAGCCTTACCGGACGCTAGGCAGGACCGCGATGACCACGTTTCCGGACAACGAACCCACCATCTCCTCGCGCCACATCTACAGCGGGCGGATCATCGACGTGCGCGTCGATACGGTCCGTTTGCAAAACGGTCGGGAGAGCACCCGGGAGATCGTGGACCATGCGCCGTCGATATGCGTAGTGCCAGTAGATGCCGACGGCAATGTCCTGCTGGTGCGGCAATACCGGAAACCCACCGACGGCTTTCTTCTGGAGGTTCCGGCGGGAGGGATCGAAGCGGGAGAAACGCCGGAAGAGGCCACCCGCCGAGAGTTGCAGGAGGAGATCGGTCACACCGCAGACAGGCTGGAGGCGTTGAGCGCATTCTGGCTGGCCCCCGGCTGGTGCTCAGAGTACATGTACGCATACCTGGCTACCGGTCTGAGGCCAGCGAACCTGGACTCGGACGAGGACGAATTCATCGAGGTGGTGCGGGTGCCGCTGGGAGAAGTTGCCGACGTGATCGGGCGCGGCGAGATACAGGATGCCAAAAGCGTGGCATCGCTGCTGCTGGCGGCGCGAGCCCTTGGCCCCGATTAATCCTCGACGCATGGCGATCATACCGGACAGGCCGGCCGCTGCCGGACCAAGCTGGATCTACCAAGGCCAGTTTATCAATCTGAGGGAGGACGTTATCGTTCGGGCAGACGGTCAAAGATGCACGTCGGCCATCGTCGAATACCCATCCTCGGTCTGCGTGGTGCCGGTGTTTGAGGATCGCACGGTGATGCTGGTCCACCAGTTTAGGAAGCCGGCAGAAGAGTTTCTGCTCGAAGCCCCGGCCGGGAAAATGGAGCCTGGCGAATTGCCCGAAACCGCCGCGCTCAGGGAGTTGCAGGAAGAAATCGGGTACACCGCCGCACGACTGGACCCGTTGGCCGTCTTCTATACGGAACCCGCCCTGTGCACCCAACGCATGCATGTTTTCCTGGCCCGGGACCTCACACCGGCCCGGCTGTCAGCCGACGAGGACGAGTTCATCGGTGTCCGAAGGGTCCAACTGGATGAGGCAACCGGACTGATAGCCGACGGATGCATACGAGACGCCAAGAGCATAAGCGCATTGTTGCTTGCGATGCGGGTTATGGGCGATAATTAGCCGCCGCTAAATGGCGCGCCGCTTGTGAGCGCCATCAATCGCCGGACCCTGCGGCGCCCGGCCGGAGGAAGACACACATGGCAGAGGTTTTGCAACACGACGTGTTGGTGGTCGGCGCTGGCTTGGCCGGAATGCGCGCCGCAATCGCGGCCCGGGCCGGCGGCGCCAATACCGCCATCATCAGCAAGGTCCATCCGGTTCGCAGTCACTCGAACGCGGCCCAAGGCGGCATCAACGCGGCCCTGCTGGACCGCGGGGACGACTGGGAAGACCACGCTTACGACACCATCAAGGGCAGCGACTTCCTGGGAGACCAGGACGCCATTGAAGTGATGTGTCGTCAGGCGGGCGCGTCCCTGATCGACATGGAGCATATGGGCGTCACCTTCAACCGCGACGATGACGGCCGTCTGGGGACGCGCGCCTTTGGTGGTCAGCGGCGAGCACGCACCTTCTTCGTGGGCGATTTCACCGGACAGGCCCTGCTCCACGTCATGTTTGAGCAATTGATCAAGTCGGGCGTGCAGCGCTACGAGGAATGGTTCGTAACCGCGCTAATCATGGAAGATGGGCAGGCGGCCGGCGTTATCGCTATGGAGATGCGCACCGGCGAACTGCACTTGATCCGTGCCAAGTCGGTCATCCTTGCTACCGGCGGCTGCGGGCGGTTGTTCGAGCCGAGCACAAACGCACTGATCGTGACCGGCGACGGCATGGGGCTGGTGTACAACGCCGGCGGACAGCTTATGGATATGGAGATGGTTCAATACCATCCCACCACCCTGGCCGGCAGCGGCGTGCTGATCTCCGAAGCGGCACGCGGCGAGGGCGCATACCTGCGGGATAAAGACGGGAACCGCTTCATGGAGAAATACGCTCCCAACATGATGGAGCTGGCCTCCCGCGATGTGGTGTCCCGCGCGGAACAGACGGAAATCAACGCCGGCAACGGCGTCGACGGCTGCGTTTACCTGGACTGTACTCACCTCGGCGAAGCCCTGATCATGGAGAAGCTGATCCAGATCAGGGAAATCGGCATCGACCTGGCGGGCGTCGACATGATCAAAGCGCCAATTCCCATCCGTCCCGGCATGCACTACATCATGGGCGGCATCAAGACTGACATCGAAGGGCGCACCAACCTGAACGGAGTGTATGCCGCCGGCGAATGCGCCAACGTCAGCGTGCATGGAGGCAACCGGCTGGGAGCCAATTCCCTCCTGGACACCATCGTATTCGGCGAACGGTCCGGTAACCACGCGGCGGAGTTCACCCGCAACATGGACTACGTCGAGTTCAACGCCAACGCCGCCCTGGACCGCGAACGCCGCCGGATCCAGGAGATGCTGGACCGCCCCGAGAACGGCGACCGCTGGTCGGCAATCCGGCGCGAAATGGGCGAATCGATGAACCGCAACGTCGCCGTGTTCCGCAACGAAGAGGGCATCGAGGAGACCATCGACGACCTTCATCAACTGCGCCGCCGGTACGAGAACGTTCCGGTCCACAACAAGGGCAAGAGCTTCAACACCGACCTGATCTTCGCGCTGGAATTGGGCTACATGCTGGACTGCGCCGACACCATCGCGGTCGGCGCGCTGGAGCGCAAGGAGAGCCGCGGCGCCCAGTTCCGGACGGACTACCCAGATCGGAACGACGAAGAATGGCTGCACCACATCGTCCTGACCAAGGGCGACGGGGGGCCGGTAACCTCCGAACTGCCGGTCACCATTACCAAGTGGACGCCCGAGGAGAGGAAGTACTAGGCTATGGACGTTACCATCCGGGTAAAACGACAGAATCCGGAGGCCCCCACTGGCGAGGGCCGGATGCCCTATTGGCAGGAGTATCCGGTCACAATCGCCGATAACGCCACGGTCCTGGACGCGCTGATCCAGATCCGGGAAGACGACGACGGAACCCTGTCGCTCCGTTGCTCCTGCCGCAGCGCCATCTGCGGATCATGCGCGATGCGCATCAACGGTCACGCCGGGTTGGCCTGCAAGACCATCGCCAACACGGTGGTGCAGGGTGGCGTGATCACAGTGGAGCCGGCAGGAGTCATGCCGGTCATCAAGGACCTGGTCGTCAACTTCGACATGTTCTGGGAAAAGATCGAAGCGGTTGACCCGTTCCTGAAGCACATGGGTCAGGAACCCGAAGGCGAGTACATCGTTTCCAACGACGCGATGCTGCACCTCTCCGGCGTCACCGCCTGCATCATGTGCGGAGCCTGCGTTTCCGACTGCACGGTGCTCGAAGTCGACCCCACCTTCCTGGGGCCCGCTGCCCTGGCGAAGGCTTACCGGTTCACCGCCGACCCCCGCGACGGCGACGGGGAGGGCGTTTCCATGGAGCGGCTGTGGGCGCTCAGCGAACCCACCGGCGTCTGGGACTGCACGCGCTGTAACGAATGCGTCCAGGCCTGCCCCAAGGGCGTCGCTCCCATGGATCGCATCATGGCCATCCGCGAGCAGGCGATTCAGCAGGGCTACACCAACAACAACGGCGCTCGACACACCGACGCGTTCACTGAATCAGTTGGACACAGCGGCCGGCTGGACGAGCTTCGGTTGCCCATCAAGTCGGTGGGAGGGTTCACCAACATGCCGGCGCTGATGGACTACATGCCCGTCGCCTTCCGGGCGCTGCGGCGGGGCAAGATGCCGCCCATCGCTCATAAGAACGTCGAAAACGTCGAAGCCGTGCGCCGGCTGTTCAATCAGTTGGAGCCGGACCCACCAGCGGCCCAGGTGAGCAACAACTCACCGTTCGGTTAGAGGGACGCTGGAAAGCGGGTACGAGCCGCTTATCCCGAGGTCAATAGGGGCGAAGGACCATTCGCCCCTATACTAGTGGTCAATCGATCCAGAGGAGGAACTCGTGAAGTACGCTTTCTTTCCGGGCTGCGTTTCCCAGGGCGGCGCGCCCGAGCTCTATCCGGCAGCCCGCATAGTCTGCCAGCGGCTGGGGATTGAACTGGAGGAAATCCCCGGATGGACGTGCACCGGCGCCGGCGTGATCCAGGAAAAGAACCAGTTGTTCGGGGACACCCTGAACGCCCGGAACTTCGCCAAAGCCGAACGGATGGGTCTCCCCATTCTCACCATTTGCAGCACATGCCAGGGCGTGATGTCCCAAGCCAACCATCGGATGCGCAACCCGGACTACCTGGCGGAAATCAATTCCTATCTGGGCGAGGAAGGGCTGGAGTACAGCGGCAACTCCGAGCCCAAGCACTTGCTGTGGATCCTGATTGAGGACTACGGCCTGGACCGTTTGGGCGGCTATATCACGCGCCAACTCACCGACCTTAAGATCGCGCCGTTCTACGGCTGCTACATCGTGCGACCCACCGAGGCGCTCGACATCGCCGACCACCCGGAGCGGCAACAGTCGCTGGAGATGCTGATTCAGACGCTGGGCGCAACGCTGGTGGATTTCGAGGGCAAGACCCGCTGCTGCGGCTTCCCGATCCTCACCATCAACCAGAAGAACTCCATGGCCATGGTCGGCAAGCACACCTCCGAGGTCAAGGACCTAGGCGCCGATGCCATGGTCACACCCTGCCCGCTGTGTCACCTCAACCTGGACGGATTCCAGCCCAAGGCAGCCTCCCAGGCTCGCCGGTCCATTGACCTGCCGATCCTCCACATGCCCCAGCTGATCGGCTTGGCCATGGGCATGTCGCCGTCGGAGTTGGGGATGAAACGGCATATCATCAGCACCGGCCCGCTGGAGGTCAAGGCAGGCCTGCGCCGCTAAGTCCACAACGGAAGATCGAGGCGTAATAATGGGGCGGGTTTGAAACCCGCCCCGTTCTAAATAAGCTTTCAAGAAGGAGCGCATAGACATGTCTCAGCCTTTCGTAGTCAAAAAACGCCCTTACACCGTTGACCGATATGTCGTGGGCTTGGATTTGCAACCCGATGACGACCTGACCAATCGGGAACTCCAAGTCGAATTCATCAACGTACCTAATGAGCCGGCGTACCTCCATCACAGCGCCAGGGTATTCCCGAACACAGAGCCCAGCCGTGACGGCTACGACTTCATCATCGTGAACCCGCGTACTTTAGATTATGTGAAGGTCAACATCTTGGCCACCACATCATATGAACCCGGAGAAACCCGCAGTTCGTTTGCCTACACGGTGTGGAGCAGCAGCGAGGTCGGCCGATACCCGCGCCAACATCAATGCCCTCAAGTTCCCAACGCCGCTTGCATAGCTGCCGCTTGCGACGTGTTGGGCTGCAAGGTCGGCCCCGAAGTCGATAGGGTTGTACGTCCCACAGACGAGGATCTCAAATTTCTATACGGGCTAGCCCATGAGTTGCATCACCGGCTGGACGAGACACGCATAGACTTCGAGAGAGAAATACGGGAACGGCATCCCGGTCAAGCTCTGTTCGTCAGAGACGGCTACACCGGCTCTCGCGTGTACCGAGTGGACGAAATGCCGCTCCGGAGAGACCCAGCGGGATGTTAACCCCGCAGCATCGGCGCTACCTCGCGAATTGCCTCAACGGTCTGCTCGATGTCGCCATCGGTGTGGACCATGGAAGGGTAGAACTTCTGCGGCCACGACTTTAGGATCCCGCGCTCCAGGAGCCCCGCGTTCAGACGGGCCAGGGGCTGTCCGTCAGCGGCTAAACCGTCGCGGAAGTTTCTCACCGGGTGGTCGGCGAAATAGATGTCGAAGATGGCGTCTTCGCCGACGCTCTGCACCGTGAAACCTTCCTCCTCGCAAGCGTCAACCAGCGCCGAACGGATGCGCTCGCCCACCTCGTGGAGGCGGTCGTACGTGCCCTCACCGCTCAATTCCGCCAGGGTGGCCAGGCCGGCGGCGCAGGCAATCGGAAACCCGTTGAGCGTGCCGATTTGGTCGACATAATCATCCGCGGAAACCGCGGCCCGGTCGTACACCGACATCACTTCGGAACTGCCCATGAGGGCCGCCAGGGGGTAGCCGCCTCCCATGATCTTGCCTACGGTGCACATATCGGGAGTCACGCCGTAGTATTCCTGGGCCCCGCCGTAAGCCAGGCGGAATCCGGTGACGATTTCGTCGAAAATCAGCAGGATCCCCGCGTCGTTGGTGATCTTGCGCAAACCTTCGAGAAAGCCCGGACTGGGGGCAATGGTGCGCTGTAGAGGTTCAACGATCACGGCGGCGATCTCGTCCTTGTGCGCGGACAGGATGGCGGCCGTGGTGTCCAGATCGTTGAACTGAGACACCAGCATCAGGTCGTTCAGGACTTTGGGGATGCCGGCGGTGTTGGCTTCGGCCTGCGGGAACTCCACCGACGCCGAGGCGAACACGGACATCATCGCGTAATCGCTGGTTCCGTGGTAGCCCCCCTCGAACTTGAGGATCTTTTCCTTGCCGGTGTACGCGCGCGCCACGCGCATGGCCTGGAAACAGGCGTCGGTTCCGCTGGTGGTGAAACGCACCTGCTCCGCGCAGGGGACGGCTTTAACCAACTCTTCGGCCAGCAACACGGCCTGATCGTTCGTGGTGAAAAAGGTCGACCCACGACCGACGGCAGACAGAACGGCCTCGGTCACCGCCGGGTGAGCGTGCCCCAGAATCATGGGCCCGGAACCCATCAACCAGTCGACGTATTCGTTGCCCGACACGTCCCAGATACGCCCGCCTTTTCCTTCCTTCACCAGGAATTTGAGGTCGTCGGGATAAGAGGTGTTGCCGGTGCCGCTTCCGGGAAAATACTGGGCGGCTTTTTCAAGGAGGTCCCGTTCCAGAGGTGTCCGTTGGGTCATGCTGGCCTCCTGTTGGGCATGTGATGGTTGTTTCCATTATACATACCGCAAAATGACGAAAGGGCGGGTGGTAACCCGCCCCAGTCCGACTTTGGGTGCGCGGTGAATGATCGGACGGAGCTATTCAGCTTCCGCCCTGGCTTTGGCCATTACGTCCACCAATTCCTGAACCGAAGCGGCGGAGGACTGCAACGCGGCCTTCTCATCGTCCGTGAGACTGATCTCGATGACCTGTTCCATGCCGCCGGCGCCGATCTTTACGGGAACCCCCACGCACAGGCCGTTGATCCCGTACTCCCCCTCGAGATAGGCGCAGCCGGGCAGGATGCGCTTGCGGTCCAGCAAGATCGCCTCGACCATTTGCGTGATGGCCGCGGAGGGCGCGTAGAAAGCCGAACCCTGCTTGAGCAGTGCAACGATTTCGCCTCCACCGTCTCGGGTGCGCTGCACGATGGAGTCGATGCGGTCCTGGGACAGCAACTCGGTCAGCGGAATGCAGCCAACGGTGGTGTAACGAACCAGCGGCACCATGTCGTCGCCATGCCCGCCCAGCACCATGGCCTGGACGTCATCCACGGAGACGTTGAGCTCTTGGGCAATAAAAGTGCGATAACGGGCGGTGTCGAGTACGCCGGCCATACCGAACACGCGGTTTCTCGGGAAGCCGGCGGTCTGGAAAACGTTCTGCACCATGGCGTCCAGCGGGTTGGTAACCGCCAGAATGATGCAGTCGGGAGAATGGCGGACCACTTCTTCCGTAACGGCCGATGTGATGCGCATGTTGGTGAGCAGCAGATCGTCGCGGCTCATGCCGGGCCGACGGGCGATACCGGCGGTGATGACCACGACGTCGGAACCGGCAGTTTCCTCGTACCCGTTGGAGCCGGTGATCAGGGCGTCGGTGCCGATGACCGGGCCGGACTCGAGCATATCGAGACCCTTGCCCTGGGGCAGATCCTCGACGACGTCAACGAGAACCACGTCGGCATAGCCGAGCTGATGGATCCGCTGGGCGGTCGTGGCGCCAACATTGCCGGCGCCAACGACGGTTACTTTGCTTCGCATGTGGTGAGTGGTCCTCCGATTGAGCTTGGGGTGGTTAAATAGCGTCCACGATGGCGTTCAGCGTGGCGCTGGGGCGCATGGCGCGGGCGGACATGTCGTGGTCCGGGCGGTAGTAGCCGCCGATATCCATCGGTTCGCCCTGGCAGTCGATCAGTTCCTGGACGATCTTGTCCTCGTTTTCGGTCATCTGCCGGGCGACTTCGGCGAAGCGGGCCTTCAGCTCGGGGTTTTTGTCCTGGTTCGCCAGGGCCTGCGCCCAGTAAAGAGCCAGGTAGAAGTGGCTGCCCCGGGTGTCCAGTTCGTTTACCCGACGCGAGGGGTTCCGTTGGTTCTCCAGGTGCTCGCCGATGGCCTGGTCCAGGGTCTCCGCCAGGAGCCGTGCCCCGTCGTTGTCGTACACCTCGCCGAAGTGCTCGAAAGAGGCGACGAGGGCGCAGAACTCTCCGAGGGAGTCCCAGCGCAGGTGCCCTTCTTCCACGAATTGCTGCACGTGGCGGGGGGCGGAACCGCCGGCGCCGGTCTCGAACATCCCGCCGCCGTTCAGCAGGGGAACTACCGAGAGCATCTTGGCGCTGGTGCCCAGCTCCAGAATGGGGAACAGGTCGGTGAGATAGTCACGCAGCACGTTTCCGGTTACAGCGATGGTGTCCTGACCGGCCCGGCTGCGCGCGATGGTGGACTTCATGGCCTCAACGGGAGGCATGGTGCTGATCTCAAGCCCGGAGGTGTCATGCTCCGGCAGGTATTTTTCCACCTTCTTGATCAGCTCGGCATCATGGGCGCGGGTGGCATCGAGCCAGAAGATGGCGGCCTGTCCGGTGAGCCTGGAGCGAGTCACGCCCAGCTTGACCCAGTCCTGGATCGGAATGTCCTTGGTTTGGCACATTCGGAAGATGTCGCCCGTCTCGACGCTCTGCTCCATCAGGGTTGAGCCTGAGGCATCGACGACCCGGATCGTCCCGTTGCCGGGAGCCTGGAAAGTCTTGTCGTGGGAGCCGTACTCTTCGGCGGCCTGGGCCATGAGGCCCACGTTGGCGACGCTTCCCAGGGTGGCCGGGTTCAGGGCTCCGTGCTGCTGGCAGTCTTCGATGGCCGCCTGGTAGATGGTGGCGTAGGAGCGGTCGGGGATCAGCGCGATGGTGTCGTGCAACTCATTGTCGGGGCCCCAAGTGCGTCCGCCGTCGCGGATGACCACGGGCATGGAGGCGTCGATGATGGTGTCGCTGGACACGTGCAGGTTGGTAATGCCCCGGTAGGAGTTCACCATCATCAGGTCCGGGCGGCTGTCGTAGCACGCCTGGACGTCGGCCTCGATCTCGGCGCGCTTGTCTTCCGGCAAGTCCTGGATCTTCGTGAGCAGTTCGGCGACGCCGTTGTCCGGGTCCACCGCCACCTGGGCCAGGGCGTCGGCGTGCTTGTCGAACACGTCCCTGAAAAATTCCGAAACCAGGTGTCCGAATATGATCGGGTCGGACACGCGCATCATGGTGGTCTTGACGTGCAGGCCCAGCAGGAGGTCGTCGGCCTTGGCCTGGTCCATCTGGTCAGCGTAGAACTGCCGCAGGGCTTTTACGTTCATCACGGCGCAGTCGATGATTTCGCCGGCTTGCAGAGGGATGCCTGACTTTAACTCGGTTACCGATCCGTCGCCGGCCACGAACCGGATGGCGGCCGATCCGGCCTCGGTGGTAGTGACGGCCACCTCAGAACTGAAGAAGTCCCCGTCGCTCATGTGGCCGACGCGGGTCTTGGACACTTCCGGCCAGTCCTGCATCATGCGATGCGGATTGCGCTGCCCGTGTTCCTTGACCGCATTGGACGACCGGCGGTCGGAGTTTCCTTCCCGTATAACCGGGTTGACTGCGCTGCCCAACACTCTCGAATACCGGACTTGGGCCTCGCGCTCCGCGTCGTTGGACGGCTGGTCGGGGTAGTCAGGGATGTCATAACCCTTGGCCTGCAATTCGGCGATAGCGCCCTTGAGCTGGGGAATGGAAGCGCTGATATTGGGCAGCTTGATCAGGTTCGCCGACGGTTCCAGGCACAACTCTCCGCACATGCGGAGGTAATCCGGAATCTTCTGCTCGTCGGTCAGATTGTCGGGGAAGTTGGCGATGATGCGTCCCGACAACGAGATGTCCCAAGTCTCCAGTTCAATGCCGGAACTCTTGGTAAACGCCTGCAGCATTGGCAGCAGTGAGTGCGTTGCCAAAAACGGCGCCTCATCAGTTTCGGTGTAAATGATCTTGGCGGCTTCTGCCATGATCGCCTCCTCAGCAAGTAAATTTCACGGGTCCCTGCGGGTTGCCAAGGATTGTTGGACTACAGGCCCGAACGGGAAAACCGGATGCTGCGCATCCGGCACAGGTCAAACCACAGAGATTATACACACGAAAACTGCTGGGCGGTACCCGACCCCCGATTGGCAAGCCCGTTCGACCCATCCGCAGTGTGATACATTGCGGCCGTGATTTGACCCCCGACTCGATTTGCAATGAATGATCCGGGACAACCAGCAACACGTTTGCCGCTGCTGAATAAACTGCTCTTTTCGGCCGATCATGTCGGTTGGCAGGCCATCGGCTACTTCAGGCAGGGGTGGGTGTTGTTCTTCCTGGCGCCCCCTCCTGGTGAGGGATTCAACCGGATTCCGGATCCTGACATCGCCCTGTTGGGTTACGAAATCAGCGCCAGGGTATTGGCGGGATTTCTGATTTTCTCGGGTCGCTTCATCGACGCCTTTACCGACCCGTTGATCGGATGGTGGAGCGACCGCACCCGCAGCCGCTGGGGCCGGCGAATTCCATTCATCCTGTTCAGTACGCCGTTTTACGCTGCCTTTGGCGCGCTCATCTGGTTCCTTCCCCACGAAGGGAGCAGCTGGTGGAACGTGGTTTACTTCGTGCTGATGCTGGAGCTGTTCTTCACCGCCGCCACCATGTCCAGCGGAGCGTTGGAAGCCCTGGTGCCGGAGCTCACACGAACCGCCCAGGACCGGATGCACGTGGTGAGCTTCATATTCCTGTTTGCCGTGGGGGGCGCCGGCCTGGGTCTGGTAATGGGCGGATATATTAAGGACGAGCTCGGATTCCAGGTCGCCGGCTCCCTGTTCGCGGTGGCGGCGGTGGTATTCCGGTACATATCCCTGTCGGCGGTTTGGCGCTATGCCCGTCGGGACGTTGCTCCGGCGCGGGAGCCGTTTTTCGAAGGAGTAAAAGATACGCTGCGGAACTCCCAGTTCGTCGCGTTTTTGCCTACGTTCGTCATGTTCACAACGGGCGTCGGCATCCTGCAAGGCTGGATTCCCTTTTTCGCGGTCGGCGTATTGCTGCAGGAACGGGAAGGCGCTGCGTCCAGCTGGTTGTCAACCGGAGTGATCGGCGGCGCGGTCGTGTTCGGCCTGGTGATATGGTATCTGTTCTCCAGAGGGCTGGTGAGCAAGCGACGGATTTATGGGATTTGCCTGGTGTCCTGCGGTCTGATCTTCCCGTTGCTGAGCTTGGTCGGGGTGGTTTCCGACAGTCACGTGCTGCTGCAGGGCCTGGTATTGGTATTCATCGCCGGAATGCCCATGGCGGCGGTGTTCCTGCTGCCCAAGGGACTGACGGCGGATATCGCCGACTATGACGCCCTGCTCCGCGATGAGCGCCGCGAGGCCATGTTCTATTCGACTCAGAACTTCTTTGAGAAGGTCACCTACGCGCTGCCGCCGTTGCTGCTGAGCCTGGTGCTGCAACTGGGCGACTCGGCGGCAAATCCCCTGGGCATCCACCTGGCGCCCGTCATGGCGGGAGTGCTGGTTCTGTTCGGATTCGTCCTGTGGCCGCGTTACCGATTGCCGGATACCGTCAATCGGGAAACGGTCACGCAGGCCGGGCTGATGCCCCAGCGAACGTAACCTGCGCTCGAAATCACGCGGACAATTGGGCGGAGAGTGACTCGGCGTCGGTGACGGGAAGCTGACAGGCGTAGTTCTCGCACACGTAGGCCGTGGGCCGGCCATCCTGCATCACCCGCTGCTCCAGCAGGGGGGAGTCCTTTAACGGCGGGTTGGCCGGATCGGCGATGCCCACCAGGACGCGGTTGGGCATGAACTGCCTGCTGACTTCCTTGAGCATCTCACCGGTGCTCGGATCTTCCACAGGGCCGACGATGACGATTTCGC
>DAOUHZ010000051.1:0-13757 GCA_034428455.1 Dehalococcoidia bacterium | reverse complement strand
CCGAGACCCTGCGCCGCGATTGGACGGCAAGAGCAACGATGCGGAACAACCCACTGACCACACCCAGGACCGCCTTGGGGATAGTCCTCACCGTGGCGACGCTGACCATCCTCCTCCTGGCCGGAACCTGGCCGGACCGGGTCCACGGCCGGGAGGACAACCCGCCCGCCAGACCGACCGGGCTGACCGGCACGGTCAGGCACGACCGGGTGGCGCTGACCTGGGACGACTCCGACGACGACACCATCACCGGCTACCAGATCCTGAGACGGGACACCACCGAGCACCAGCCGGGGGAGTTCATCATCCTCCTTGACGACACCGCCGTCACCGACACGTCCTACAACGACACGACGGTGGAAGCGGGTACCTTTTACGTCTACCGGATCAAGGCCCGCAACGCCAACGGCCTCAGTCCCCGGAGCGGCTACTTCGACGCCCGGGTGCCCCTGCCGCCCCAGGTCACGGTTACTTTCGAACAGGCCACCTACTCTGTCACGGAGGGCGGGAGCGTAACCATCACCGTGCAGCTGGACCAGGACCCCCAGCGGGACGTGGTCATCGAGGTCACCGACGCCGGACAGAACGGCGCGGACGATGCGGATTACTCGGGTGTCCCCGAAAGCGTCGCCTTCGCCGACGGACAGACCAGCGCCACCTTCACGATCGCCGCCGCCGATGATGACGACGACGACGACGGGGAGAGCATCCTGCTCAGTTTCGGCTCGGACCTGCCGGACCGGGTTTCGACCGGCTCCACCAGCACGGCGACGGTGAACATCACCGACAACGACGAAACCTCCGAAGAGGAAGCCAGCGCACCGGCAAGGCCCACCGGCCTGACCGGCACCGTCAGGCACGACCGCGTGGCCCTCACCTGGGACGACCCGGGCGACGATTCCATCACCAGCTACCAGGTACTGAGACGGGACACCACCAAGCACCAGCCGGGGGAGTTCATTGTCCTGGTGGACAACACGGGCAGCGCCGCAACCACCTACACAGACGCCACCGTGACAGCCGGCGTCTGGTACGTCTACCGCATCAACGCCAGAAACGGGGCTGGCCTGAGCCCGCAAAGCGGCTACTTCAACGCTCGAGTGCCCCTGCCGCCCGCCGTGGTCGTCTCGTTTGCGCAATCGACCTACGCCGTCGCGGAAGGCGAGAGCGTGACCATCACCGTGCGGCTCGACCAGGATCCCCAGCGGGAGGTGGCCATAGAGCTCGACGACACCGCACAGAACGGGGCCACCGATACCGACTACTCGGGCCTCCCCGAAAACGTAGATTTCGGCGACGGACAGACCACCGCGACCTTCACCATCACGGCCGCCGCCGATGAAGACGATGACGACGGCGAGAGCGTCATGCTGAGCATCGGATCGAACCTGCCGGACCGGGTTTCGACAGGCTCCGCCAGCACGACCACGGTCGCCATCACCGCGGCGCAGGAAAACGCGCCCGCAACTGGCGTCCCGACCATCACCGGCACGACCGTGGTCGGGGAAACCCTACAGGCAGACACGTCTGGAATAGCGGACGCCGACGGCATCTCCAACGCCGTTTTCGCCTACCAATGGATACGCAACAATTGCGGAGTGGACCGCGAGATCGCAAACGGGACGAACTCCACATATAGCGCTGCCGATGCCGACCGCAGCCACAAAATCAAGGTCCGCATTACTTTCGAAGACGACGATGGCTACCAGGAAATGTTGACCAGCGAGCCGGTAACCATAGCGGGCGAACAGCCAACACCGTCCGTCCACTCGATTACCTGCGTGACGGTAACCGACCAGAATGGTTCCAGCTTGGACTTCGGCGCGTTCGCTCCCGAAACCACCTCTTACTCGGTGAGCGTGGCGAGCAACGTGGAACGAGTGTCCGTCACTGTCGTCAACAGAATGGACATTGGGACTGGAATATCAGTACTTCCAGGCACCGGGGACGATGAGCAGATCGACCTTGCCTACGGCACCAACCACATTGTGGTTGCGTCGGTACCGTCGCTCATTGCCCCCGACATCTCCACCTACACGATCGCCATCACACGTTCCGGCAGTCATTCAGGGAACGATATCCCCACGGTCAGCATCCATGGAATTTCCCATCCGGCCCTCGAGGGAGCGTCCCTACCATACGTGCTCACCCGCACTGCCGACGTCAGTGAGCCCATCACCGTTTCCGTTAACGTCACGGAGTCCGGGGGCGACGTGGTTTCAGCTACCAACGAAGGGCAGTCGACCGTGACCTTTGCAGCAGGCCATGCCTCGGCTCTGTTCAGCCTTCCGACGAACGCCGATGACACCTGGGAAGAGCATTCCACCGTCAAGGTCGAAGTTGTGGACGGCGACAACTACGACGTGAGTTCTTCCACCGAAGCCTCCACCGTTTCTGTAGAGAGCGACGATGCGCCTCCTGCCACCGCCGTGTTGTCAATCGACAATCACCAAGTCTCGGAAGGCGACACCATTACCGCCACCGTAACCGTCACCACCAACACGGCTCAAGCACCGAACTCATCGTTCCCGAATATTATGCGCCTCAAGGCCAGGCTGGGAACTGGTTCCGGCGCCGCCGAACTGGCTGACATCACCTCACCTATCCTCAACAACGAGACCATCACCTTGACCCCGTTCAAGCCGGTGATGGACGACGGAGTGGTTACTGCGTACCAGTTCACCTACTCGGCCACAATCTCCATCGTGGATGACGATCTCTGGGAGAACGATGAGTCCTTCGAAATCCTCATCGAATCCGCCGATGCGTCGCTCATTTCGGCCGGCTGGGCTAGCCCGGTAAATATTGAAGCAGACAGTTCTCCGCAGACCATCACCATCCTGGAGCACGAGGAGGCCATTCCCACTGCCCCCGAGGCCGACGCCTCCACGATGACCGTGGTAGTAGAAGCCAACGACGACGACACCACGGACTACACCCTGACCTGGAACAACACCGGATCGTGTACCCGTTCGTATCGGGCATTCCTCAAAGGGGAAGCGCAGCTTTACCTTTTGGTCTCCACAGGAGACGCGTACGACACCCCCTTGGACGAACCGCAATTCGCTTGGCACCTCATCGGGAGCCAAGACGCCTCCTCGGCCGGCAACCAATTGACCGGCACACTTTCCGATGTCAAAAGTTTCCAGCGCGGGTACACCGTACTCCTGCTGTGCGGGGATTCAACTGCCTCTCCCGACCCTTACAGGCCAGACGGAACCGTTTCCAAGGTTTTCGTTCCGTACCATATTGTGAACTCTGCGGAAAAGCCCAAGCCCGGCACCTACACCTCCGGCCCGCCACTCACCGGGCTCACGACAAGCCACGGCACGCTGTCACCAGCGTTCAACGCGAACTCGCTGGTATACGTAATCCCTGACGTACCGTCCCACATCGACCAAATTACGCTAACTCCAACCATGAAACCAGATTACACCGCCTCGTGGTCGTACGCCGCCGACGCGGATGACGACGCCGGCGGCCACCAGGTAGATCTGTCCCCAGGTCTGAACAACCTGCTCTTGCTCGTCAGCACCGACGGTGGACACGATGACCGTGGTTACCGCATCACGGTCAAACGGCTCGAGATACAAGGCATCAACGGAAATCCTACCGTCGGCCAGACCTTGACCGCCGACACTTCGGACATTGATGACCCAGAGGGCACTGAGAACGCGGTTTTCACCTACCAATGGGTCCGGGTCACCGAGTCGCCGGACACTCCGAAGAGTTCGGAATCCGACACGCAAGCCAAATCTGCCCACTCTCGACGAAGCTCGGACTCGGAAAGCGACATTCCAGGCGCCACAGGAGATTCCTACACCCTTACTGCCAATGACGCCGGCAAAAGTATTAAGGTGCGAGTCCCCTACACCGACGACGCCGGGAACGACGAGGAATGGACGAGCCAAGGTACGGCAGCTGTGGAAACGGCACCCAACAATCCCGCCACAGGTGTCCCCACCATTGACGGGTCGCCAACCGTTGGTGAAACCCTGACGGCTGATACTTCTGGAATTTCCGACGCAGACGGGTTGACCAACGCAGCCTACTCCTACCAGTGGGTGCGCAACGACGGTACCGAGGACTCGGACATCTCGAACGCCACCGGCAACACCTACACCCTGGTCGAAGACGACGAGGCTAAGACTATCAAGGTGCGGGTGTCTTTCACTGACGAGGCCGGCAACGAGGAGACTCTGACCAGCGCCGCCACGGCTAAGGTTGCGCCAAAACCGAACACACCGGCCACCGGCGCGCCCACAATCAGCGGAACTTTGCGGGTCGGGCAGACTCTAATCGTGGACACATCAGGAATATCCGACGCAGATGGGTTGGTCAACGCGGAGTACGGTGCCAACTGGTTCGCGAATGAACCCGAAGACACCTCGCAAGGAGGCCTTCTTCGGCGTATGACGAGCGCCGGGACTGACCTGAGCTACACGGTGTCTCGACGCGACGCAGGCAAGACCCTCAAGATACAGGTGTACTTCACTGACGACGCAGGCAATCCCGAGCGGTTGACCAGCGCCAATACGGATGTGGTCACTGCAACGGTACCGGCTGCGCCAGTCAGCGTTGCCGCCTCATTTGCCGTTTCCGGCGACGTAAATCTCTCATGGGAAGCACCCATGTGGGACTTGTTGGGAGAATCAAGCGGACAGCGCACCTGGGGCGACGGTGGCTCTCCCATCACCGGATACGTGGTGCAGTGGAAGCAGGCGTACCGTAGTTGGGACGAGCAGGCGGACATATCCGAAGCACCCGCTGTCGGAACGACTCACACGATCACGGGGCTCACGAGCGGGACGGAGTACTCAGCTAGGGTCATCGCCGTCAACAGTGTCGGGCGCGGCATCCCGTCGGACGATTTTGCCTTCACTGCGAACAAGTTGCCAACAGGTGCCCCGACAGTCAGCGGAACCACACAGGTTTCACAGACCCTGACAGCCGATACTTCTGGAATTTCCGACGCCGACGGGTTGACCAACGCAACTTACTCCTACCAGTGGGTCCGCAGCGACGGCACCGAGGACTCAGACATCTCGAACGCCACCGGCAACACCTACACCTTGGTCGAAGACGATGAGGACATGACCATCAAGGTCCGCGTGTCCTTCACCGACGACACCGGCAACGACGAGACACTCACGAGCGCTGCCACGGAGGCAGTGCAACCTGTTGCAGAAGCCGAAACTGCCGAAAGCTCCTTCTGGTCCGCCACCATGACGACAGCCGAGCTTTGGAGAGGCCACGGGTACAGCAACCTCTCCGATACGCCGACGGGTTCGCTGACACCGGACTCATTCGAAGTCAGCGGCGTCACTTACACCG
The DNA here is from genome assembly GCA_034428455.1 of Dehalococcoidia bacterium. GTDB lineage: Bacteria > Chloroflexota > Dehalococcoidia > Lucifugimonadales > UBA3495 > Bin87. The sequence goes on along the minus strand of DAOUHZ010000051.1, from coordinate 8,423 downwards.
TCAAACTGATCGAAGCATGGGGTTCGATCTACATTGGCTTCGACCAGGAAATGGCCGTCGCGTTCGTCCTTGAAGTGGACGAAACTCGGTTGGATTCCAGCGACGCCAAGTTTGAATCGTACTCCTACGCCAAGGTATATCTGTGGCAGGATGCGGAGATCAACTGGTCCGATAAGCAGGCGGTGCAACTCCGTATGTACATCTCGAGTTCAGAGCCCGAGTGACTCCGAGGCTAACAAACCCACTCCCCGACTGCGACGCTTTCGCAACCGCCTACACCGACACCATCATGACCGTCTCCGGCAGGCTCGACGTCCCCACATCGTGCTCTTCGGCAACGCCCGCGCAAACGGCGCCTGGCGATGATCCGCCCGGCAACGGGATCGATATCTCGACTGCCCAGGCGACGACCAACACCTGATCGCCGTGACGACCAACATTGACTGTTCGAAATGCCCACAGGCCCGGAAGATTGGAAACTGAAAAACAGGTCCTACTGATGCCAGTACGACATCGACTGGATCACCATCAATGACACCAGGAACCCAACACCCACCCCACGGAGCTCGCGGAATTGGAGGATATGCGCGTCGCTGCGCATGGCATTCGCCTTCCTGAACGACGCCGGCTTCGGTGCCTGCACTGACGGCGGCGGCGGCACCGGGATATTGGTTTGCTTCGTTCATTGTCAGGCGCCTACCCAGCGTCCTGATCTGGCGCCAAAGGCCAGACGGCCGAAAGGAGAAACCATGCCAAGCATACTTCCCGAATCCGACGGGCCACGCGTGCCCCTGACACCTCAAGTTGTCGTGAACGTTGAACAGGTCCTGAAATTCTTTGACGAAAAACCGTCTTATACTGGAAACCCCGCCACAGCCATAGTTGCCGTACTTGGCGAAGACCTGGCTGCTGCCACTCTCCGGCATTGCCTACTCGCCAACGGCGCCACCAGTGTCAACGTAAGAACCGAAACGGTGGGTACGGGAAGACGAAAGGGGCCACGCCTAGACCGCTGGATTGAGGCGGACCTCAAAGACGACCGCCGGGTCCTGTTCCAGACCGAAATCAAAAACTGGTCCGCGTGGGCCATCAGAGGGATAACGATTCCCGTCAACGCGCCCGCCAAGGCTTTGAACGATTACAAGGACGCCTATTGGAAAAGAAGGTGGGACTCACACGGCCGCACTTTCAGATCGCCTGACGTAGCCAAAGTCCTGGTCCACATGAAGCCTCCTCCCGACTGTGATGGCCGCGAAATCCTCCCACTGATCATCTTTTGGAACCCGATAGGACCTCGACGGAGCAGGTTCAAGCAGAACCAGTCTCAAGGTGGACACCTTTTCAGCATCTCTGAGCCCACGTGCAATTTCACATTTGACGTCCCGCAGTCCTGGCCCGAGGAACGCGGCTTCAAGGAACTGTGGGTCTTTGTATCTTGACGGAGGGAGTACGGTGGTGGAGACCGGTGCGGCAGACCGATAGGGTCTTGGTCCGTGTAGGCCGTTCGAAAGCGTGGGTCGCCGCACTTTTCCCCAAAGAGCCCGAACAGTTGCCCGGGCTAGCCAAGCCCGCATCTTGCAAGGACGGGCCATCATTTGATCGGGGGTGTTTGATGAGTGAAGAGACCATCTACGTGGGCATTGACGTGTCCAAGGAGCGGCTGGATGTGGCGGTGCGGCCCAGTGGCGACAGTTGGGGAGTGAGTTACGACCAGCCCGGGGTGGAGGAACTGGTGGCTGAGTTGTTGGTGTTGGTTCCGGTGGTGGTGGTGCTGGAAGCCACCGGCAATCTGGAGGTTCCGGCGGTGGCGGCGCTGGCGGCGGCCGGGTTGCCGGTGGTGGTGGTCAATCCCCGGCAGGTGCGGGACTTTGCCAAAGCTACCGGCCGGTTGGCCAAGACCGACGCCCTGGATGCCCAGGTGTTGGCCCATTTCGCGGAGGCGGTGCGTCCGTCCCAACGCCCCCTGCCGGATGCGCAAACCCAGAAACTGGCCGCGTTGACCACTCGGCGCAACCAGGTGGTGTCCATGCTGGTCGCCGAGAAGAACCGTCTGGGCCAGGCTGCGGCCGGAGTTCGTCCCAGCATTCAAGCCCACATCGGCTGGCTGGAGCAGGAACTGAACGACTTGGACCAGGGGCTCAGACAGACCATAAGCCGAAGTCCCCTGTGGCGTGAGCGGGATGATCTGCTGCGCTCCGTTCCTGGCGTTGGCGAACAACTCTCCCTGACCCTGCTGGCCCACCTCCCAGAACTGGGGACCATGGACCGCAAGCAGATCGCCGCTTTGGTGGGAGTGGCCCCCATCAACCGGGACAGCGGCAGAATGCGGGGCAAACGCTCGGTTTGGGGTGGCCGGGCCAGAGTGCGCGCCGCCCTTTACATGAGCGCCCTGGTGGGCAGCCGGCACAACCCGGTGATCCGGGACTTGTACCAACGCCTACTGGCCGCCGGCAAGCCCAAGAAACTCGCCCTCACCGCGTGCATGCGCAAGCTGCTCACCATTCTCAACGCCATGGTCAAAAAACACCAGCGCTGGAACCCACCCACCACCACTTGACATCCAAGACAGTTGCTTTCGGTGTCGAGCTATCTTCGCAGCCACCGAACGGCCACGTTAGATCTCCCCATGCCAAATGCGGTAGAGCGGCTCGCAATACTCGCCCAAATGCTGCAATTGCCCGTGGCCGAAAACGACGGCACATAGCGCACCAGGACCCGCCCCAACGCGGCTGCGACGCCAGCAACCACCCTGCCCGATCCACCCAAAAGATGAGCGTGGAGGCATGTTGAGAGGTAAAGAAAACGCTCCCGACATCAGAGATGCAGGTTTTCAAAACAGGACGCCAACCCAAAACGAGGAGCACCCATCGGATGCCACCAGATAAATGCCCCGGCCGCATCATCCTGACCAGCGTTACAGGCGCAGTCATCAAGGACGACATCGCCGCGGGGACCATCACCGATGACGACTGAGCAACGCCACCGCCATAACCCATTGCGGCAGCGGAGACAACTGAGCCCACTCGCCCGGCAGATTTATTTCCCAGTGCAACAGCCCTTACAAAATCAACTTACGATGGTCTCCGCATCCTCTGTAACGAGGTTGCGTGACTGTCATCATGCCCGCAACGGCACCACTTGTACTCCGGCCTGATCAGAGAACCCGACACGCCGACGTCGACAATGGTCCAGGACAAGCTCAGGTTAATCATGACTCACGTGCGCGTAGAAGTTGAGGGCAGGACTGACGAGGTGGTTCGGATCCTGCGGCACCTTGGAGGCAAAGCACGCGACGCAACCGGTGGTGGTGTTGTCGGGGCAATCGATACGCCGGTCAGCAGCGGCGAGGATCCTCCGCCGGCCACCGGTTCGGGAGGCGTCAGCTAATCCCAAGATGCGGTTCCTGGGCAGTGGACGGAGACCTTAGCCGGCGAGTTCCTGGGAGACCTGGAGTTGACGGCCCGACGGATGGTGCTGCAAGTGTGGCGAGCCGGCGTGGCTGGCATCCACAGGAGCGCGCTGTGCCAGCACACGGGGCTCACCCCGGCGGAGCTGGGCTCGCTGTTGATACAGATGAGTCACCAGTTGCGCAGGTTCCAGCAGGGACAGCGGGCCATGCTGTTCCGGCCGGTGACGTCCAATAGCCGGCGGCAGAGCTATTTCGTCAATCCCGAATTCGCGGCCGTAGCGGAGTCGCAGATGTTCGCCGAGCCCATGTCGCACCAAATGGCCGATGGCGCGGGACGCCCCTGACGGATTACCGTAGTCGGGCGCATGGGGGAAATGATCGCGCGACGACTATGGAGCGTGATGACCACGTTGGCCTTCCTGTGGATGGCGCTGGCCTGTGCGGGCGACGCCGACGAGCGGATGGTGCGCAAGTACGCCGAGTGCATGACCGACCCCAACACCACGTTGCGTCGGCTGGCCATGTCCAGAGAGGTAGGGACCGTGTTGCTGAACGCAGAGGCAGCGGCGGAGCAGTTGCACGTACAACTGGAGCGAGCGGAGATCACGATGGCGGAGATCAGGGCCGACCACGCCCGCTACTGCCAATAGGGACGGGCACGAATTGGGCGTCAACCAGTTTTGCAACATTGCCGGTGGACAGGCCAGTACCTGCCGGAATGCGATCCGCCTCCCAGGCGATTTCAAGCGTGGCGAGCTCCAGTTGCAGCAGGGTCCGGAGCCATTCCAGATTGTTTATGTCGCACAATCGGGTCAATTTATGTAGGGGGCAGAATAGCACGCTAAGGGGAGAGGTGGCGGTTGAGGGTGCGATAGACGGTAGGTCTTGAGACGGAGAAGAGCTCGGCGAGGTCGCTGATGGAATACTCACCGGTGGCGTGCATGCGGCAGAGTTCCCGCTGCTGCCGGTCGGAGAGTTTGGGCTGCTTGCCGCGCAATTTCCCCTTGGCGCGGGCGATGTCCATGCCCTCGCGGGTGCGCATGCGGATGAGGTCGGCTTCGAACTCGGCGAAGGTGGCGAGGATGTTGAAGAACATCTTTCCCATGGGATCATTGGGGTCGTAGAGGGTCGGGCCCAGGGCCAGTTTCACGCCGCGTTGCTGAAGCTGGTCGGCGATGGCGCGGGCGTCAGGGACGGAGCGGGCCAGGCGGTCGAGTTTGGGCACGACCAGGGTGTCGCCCTGGCGCACGGCGGCCAGGGCCTGGTCCAGGCCGGGACGGGCGCGGTTGGAGCCCGTGAGGCCGTGATCGGTGTAGATGCGATCTTCGGCGACGCCGAGTTGCAGGAGGGCCTGTCGCTGGGCGGCCAGGTCCTGGCGGTCGGTGGAGCAGCGGGCGTAACCGATGAGGGTTGTGGTGAGGGTCTCTGTCATGGGACGAGTGTACGGATAGGGTCCCGCCTCTGCAATTGTCTCCGTACCGTTCATATGAGACGCTGCTGGAACCAGGTTAGCGGGGTTCCGAGCGATGGACTGGGCTGTCCGGTGGACGATCCCCTTACGGACACCGCCGGCCGTGCCGGGATGAACGGATACGGGAGATGGAACATGCCGAGACGAAGCATCTGGCACCGGCCCATCGCCCGGTATCCGCATTTTGACCGCCCAGCCTCACCTTGCTACGATGGACCCATCGCTCCATTGACACTCTGGCCATCCTGCACACCGCTGCACGGGAGTTGAAACCCATGCAAAGACCGCTGCACCTGCAAACCACGGTATTGCCAGGCGGCAAGATCGTGATCGTGGACCAGGACTTGGCCGACGGCGAAACCGTCGACATATTCGTGACCGCGACTTCTCCTGCCCCGCGAAGGTCAGCCGTTGACGTACTGGCCGAAGCGCCGGGTCGCCGCCTTTTCGAGACTGCACAAGACGTCACCGACTACCTGGAATCCGAGCGGGGATCGTGGGAGCCATAACGCTGCCTGACCGCGGTCCAATCTACATGGACGCTTGCGGTTTCATCTACAGTGTGGAACGGATCGAGCCCTACCGTACGTTGATAGAACCCGTGTGGCGACGGGCCCAAACCGGCCAGTTCTCGATCGTTACCAGCGAGTTGTCCATCGTGGAAACCATGGTCAAGCCCCTGCGTGAGGGCGACGCGGTGCTCCAAAGGCTCTTCCGAGATCTGCTCAACTCCAGCGAGGTGCGGCTGGTGCCGACCACGCGCGCGCTCTGGGAAGCCGCTGCCGAAATACGCGCCGCCCTGAACCTGCGCACGCCGGACGCACTGCATGCGGCAACGAGCATCCAGGAACGCTGCTCCCTGTTCGTCACCAACGACAGCGCCTTCCGTCGCGTCTCCGGTCTGCCGGTGGTTGTATTGGACGAACTCCAAAGCTGATCTTCTTCGTTACCAGCGTCAGTTACCACGAATTTCCACACCACCGCCGCCCGCAAGGCCGTCAGCGGTCCTTCCCCTCTTCCCCAACCCGAAAGGGTAGAAGGATAGACCAACACCATGAGTGACCAGAAATCCAGCGGCTGCAAGCCAGGTAAATCCTCCTGCCTCGAAGGTTGGCACCCCGCCGGACATGCGGCGCCGCTACGGCCCACCGTCCGGTAGCAAAACTATCGCCGTCGCGCCGTCGGCATCAGTCGTTTCGTGTTCGACGTCTGCATCGCCACCCACCGCTTCGGCCGCACCAACCCTCTCCGCTGGCCCTTCCGGCAGGATCACCAAAAAGAGCTCAACCGGTGGAATAAACTCACGCCGGACCCAGCCGATAGCTTGGCGAGCGTACCATGAACCTACACGTGTGGTGGACCGCGCAACTGGGCCTGTTTCTGGTCGTCCTGTTGGCAGCATCGGCGTGCTACGCCGGACCGGATCCGGGTCCCGCTGGGAGCGCTACGGACGCTGCGCCCATCATGGCTGCCGCGACGGCGACGCCCGTACCGGCGCCGTCCGGTTCCATAGAAACAACTCCGGAACTGACGGCCACAACCACCTTCATCCCATCACCGTCTACTCTTACGGCGGAATCCACCCGTACGCGAGTAGGCACCACGCCCACATTATTATTGGCCGAGACTCCGACCCAGAGGCCCACATCCACCCCGGCACAGCGCAACGGGTCACCCGGCCAACCAACAACCTGTGCTCCATCCGCCGAGCTTACTTTTGAAAACCGTCCGCCTCAGGGCGGTACGCTCGTGCGGTTGTACGCCGACCCTCCCACCCTGGACCCTCATCTCTCGGACGGCCTGACCTCGAAGCTGATCATCCAGGAAATATTTGGTGGATTGCTCACGATAAACCTGGACTACCAACCTGTGCTGGATCTCGCCGCAAACTGTCAAATCAACGATGACGGAACGGTGTACACCTTCGTCCTGCGCGACAACGCCAGCTTCCACGACGGCAAGCCCGTTACTGCTCACGACGTGAAATGGTCAATCGAACGCGCCGCCGACCCGACGACGCCTTCCCCGACCGCCTATGATTTTCTGGGCGATATCGTGGGCGTCGTCGACAAGCTTGAAGGCAACGCCGACGAAGTGCAGGGCGTTCTAGTGATTGACGACCACGCCGTGGAGATCGAAATCTACGCTCCCGACTCGTCGTTCCTCGCCCGGCTGGCCTCGGAGGTTGCCTTCGTGCTCGACCAGGACCAAATCACCGACGACGGTTCCTGGTTGACGAGTCCCAACGGCACCGGACCGTTCCGACTCGGAGACTACCGGCCGGGGAGCCTCATCGTCTTGGAACGCAACCCGTTGTATCACCTGGGTCCGTCTCACCTGGACAGCGTACGCATGATCCTGGACGGGCAGGACGCGATGTCCATGTATGAGAGCGATGCGATCCACATGACGGGGGTGAGCCTTTACGACCTGCCCTTGATCCTGGCCCCCAACCATCCTTTCCATGGTGAATTGCATCGCTCCCCTCCGGATTTCGACGTCTTCTACATTGGGCTCAACGTGGCGGAGCCTCCCTTTGATGATCCCAGAGTTCGCCAGGCGCTGAACTATGCCATCGATCTGCAGAGCATCGCCGACAACGTCCTGGGCGGGAGGGTGTCGCCAGCTCGCGGCGTGATACCCCCGGGCTTTCCGTCCTACACTGATGACCTCCGCAGCTACGAATACAACCCCGACCTGGCGCGGGCACTGATGCAGGGTTCAACCTACGGGGAGGCGTTGACATCAAGCGCGTTCCCCACTATTACGCTGACCATCTCCGGTAGTACCGGCAACCCCGTACCGGCTTATCTGCAAGCCATATTGGAGCAATGGCGCCAGGAGCTGGACATCGAAGTCAGCGTTCAGCAGGTCGAATGGGCTGACTTCCTTCAGGGCATCGGTCAAAAAGAGTACCAGATGTTCAGCTTAGGTCGGATAGCCTACTACCCCGATCCGGCGGGCTTTCTGCAAATGTTCCATTCCGAACGCCCCAGCAACAATACAGGTTACAGTAGTCCCGAGGTTGACCGGCTCTTGGATGAGGTTAGAGTGGAGCGGAACCGCGAGCGCCGTTTTCGGATCTACAACCGGGTCGAGCAGATGGTTCTAGATGACGCGCCGTGGGTCTGGACCTGGTTCAGCGGCGAGGGTTACGCACTCGTCAAACCCGAAGTTTCAGGCTATTTCCTGACGCAGATGCCGGTTCCCAAGTACCGCTACGTCTACTTCGCCGAGCCTCCTGAGGCGCGCTGAAAGGGAATTATTGGTACCCAATTTGGTTCGCGCAACATCCATTACGTTAGCCAACCTATTCGAGAGTCTCCGCCGCTGGCAGTACGGTCGAGCAACTTGGCCAGCGTGTGTAAGATCCTGATAACCATCCGTTATCGTCAAGCAAACACCAGACGAGAGTTCAGGGTCACGCGCAACGGGCTCGAGCCTGGGGGCCACTTGTCCCGCGTCAACTAGATTTGCCGAATTGTCGCTGATTAGTTTTGCCGGTTCACCTCCTCGGCTGCAGCAATCTCGCCGCGCTGCTGG
>DAOUHZ010000050.1:0-5864 GCA_034428455.1 Dehalococcoidia bacterium | reverse complement strand
CCCGCCGGTACGCTGCTTCCACCTCATCGGCGGTCGCCGACTGGTCAGACAGCACCCGACGTAGATCCGCTTCTGCCCGAAGCAATTCGGCGTTGCGGAGGTTGCGATCAGCCCGAGCATGATTGAGCGCAACCTCCGCCTTTTCCAATTCCGACGTGGCCTGTTCGAGTTCCCGTTCTCGCTCAGTCGCTTGGGCAATCTGCTGTCGCAGTGCTTCAAGGCTCTCTGCCCCTTCGCGTCGGGCCGTATTGGCCGCGGCAATGGCCTCCGCCAACTTCTGCTCGGCTTCCGTTGCGTCCCTGGCGGCGCCCGCTTGGGTGGTCAGGTTGCTGCCGTAATCCAGGGCGGACTGCGCGGCGGCATCGGTGGCGGTATCCGCGGCTTCAACACTGCCGGCCAACCCGTCCACGGCCGGTTGCGCGTCCTGGACTTTCGCCCCCGCATCCTCAACCGCCGACCCCATGTCATCGACCGCCGAGCCCATGTCATCGACCGCCGAGCCCGCATCCCTCATACCGGTCGCAGCCTCGCCGGATTTCGCTTTCAGTGCCTCCAACTCTGCGCCAATTACAGCTTTGGCGTTCCTGACACTCTCTGCCCAACCGTCAGGAATGAATTTGTCGGGGAGGGCGTTCATCATAGCGTCCACGCCGTTGATGATCCCGCTCACCATCTCTAGCACAATCGTCCTGACCGCCCTCCACGCGCCGGCGAAGTCGCCGGTCAGCAGGGCCGCCAGCAGTTGCAGTCCCCCGGTGATAACCTTTACTGCTGTCACCACATTGTTCATCAAGATCGTGGCGAACATACGCAGGGCCGGGATCAACACCGGCGACAGAACATCCCAGATCGACATCAACGTTGGCAGCAGGTCTTCAGAAAGGGTTCTCCATAGGCTCTCCAGTGCCGGCTTAACTGCGGTCTTCCAGATATTCACCAAGGCATCCCACATCGGCTTAATCGCGTCCCAAACCTGCTGAAACTTTTGGCGGAGGCTGCCGGCGCCGCCTTCCGCCAGCAACATCGCTCCTACGAGTGTACCAATGGCCAGGACGATGATCCCGATGGGATTTTTGAGCATCGCGACGTTCAAAGCCTTTTGAGCAATAGTCGCTAGTTTCAGCGCGGCGGTCTTGAACTTTGTGGCATTGGTCAGCGCGTTGGTCGCTGTGGCCAGACCGGGCAGGGCCTGCAACAGCGGGCCGGCGCTCCCGGCGGCAGCGGCCAGTGCCGCCGCCGTGCCCTGGATCGGGGTCGGGAGTTTCAGAAACGCGGCACCCAGCCGTTCGCCGACCTCCCGTCGCATCATCTCGAACCGCTCGGTGAGGGTGCGTGTCGACTCCGCGTTTGCCAGCGTCGCCCCCTCTGACGCCTCCATCGCGGCCATCAGCTCGTCGAGCTCGAACGACCCGTTCCGTATCGCCGGCACCATCCGCTGTGCGCCCTCCGCGCCAAAGGCAGCGGTGGCGATGGTCAATGCGTCGGCATCAGTCGCTGCCTGCTGCATCCGCTCCGCGACCTGGGCGAACTCCTGGCGCATGTCTCCGCCCGCTTCAGCCGTCTTCCGGAAGAAGGCGTTCAGCCCGGGAAACACCCGGCTGGCGTCGACGCCGTTGGCGTTCAGCTGTCCCAATATCGCAGTGGCTTCGTCCATCGAGAAGCCGGCGTTGTTCAACACCGGACCGAAGGTCTGAAGCTGGCCGGTGAGTTCACCGATGCCGATGCCCGTGGTTTGGCTCACCACGAACATCTTATCCATGACCTGCGTGGCTTGATCGCCGTCCACGCCAAACACGCTCATCGCCTGCGTAGTCTTCGTGATAGCGGCCGTGGCGTCGACGCCCATAGCGTCCGCCATTTCGAGAGCGATACGGGTGGTCTTCTGCAACGAGGGGCCGGTCAATCCGAGGCGGGTGTTGACCTCGGCGAGGGCGCTGGCCACTGCCTGGGCATCTCCCGGCGCGGTACCGTAAACCCCTTTGAAGTCTTGCTTTAGATCTTCCAGTGCCTTGCCGGTGGCTCCGGTCCCTGTCTGGATCGTGGCGAACGCCTCGTCGACGCTGTTCGCGGCGGCAAGCACCGTCGCACCAATGGCCAGGACCGCCGGCGTCAGCGTCTTGGTCAGGGTCTTGCCCATGGACGCCAGTTTGGACGACGTGCGCTGTTCCGCGTTGGCCAGGTCCTGGTCCAGCGGTTTGGCGTCGGCGCCAAGCCTCAGTACGGCATCGCCCAGATTGGAAGGCATTCTTGAGCCCCGTCAGTATCCCGTGGTTGGTTGCGCTGGTTCTCTACGCAGCGGCGTTCTGCCAGCACTCCTGCATAAACTCGCCCAGCGCTTCGATACGGGCGACCGTCAAACCGGTCATGGCCTCGGGCGGCAGGGCATCGTAGAACACTATGTCCATCAGACGGCTTACGACGTCCGAAGCCACGGTGATCTCGGCGTCGTTATCCGCCTGTATGAGTTGGGTAAGCGACTGCTGCAACTGTTCTATCTCCGCGAGGTCCTCGAAACCGATTTCGATTACCTGTTTTAGGCGGTACTCCACCACTTCCCCGTCGACCAGAAACTCCACCGAGTCCCGTTCCAACTCGGGTTCTGGTGGCTGCAACCGCAACGTTTTTCTCGGCATGACAGATCCTCCATCTATGGGGCGGGTATCACGGTGACCGCTCCGCAGAATTGTTAACGCACCCGCAGCGGGAGCACTTGATCGACCAGGGACGGGTAACCTGGAACGCCAGCATACGACCGCACTTTCGGCAGCGTGGCTTCGTCTCGGTCCGCGATTCAGCGCTAGTGACCCCTTCCGCCATCTCTCCCCATCCCCTCAGTCCAGTTTCTTCGCGATGCGCCCAGCCAGCGTCGGATATTGCGAGTCCGCCGCGTTCGTCAGCATGAACACCCCCGGTCTCGTGGCCGTGCCCACCTCCACCGGGAGGGCGTAGTCCACGTCGGCACTGCCCCATAGTCCCTCGATGACACCACCGTGCTCCGCGGCGAGGTCCTGGATCTTCTCGCTGCGCCGCAGGTTGCCGGTTAGGTACGGAGTGTTGGGCTGCGCCTCCGCCACCGCGTCGCCCATGGTCTCGTTGATGGCCTCCTTGGTGGCCTCCACGACCCGCCGACGCACTTCCTTGCCCTTCCAATCGAGTTTCACGCCCTTGTTGCGTGGCATGATGACCGCCCCCTTGTTGTTGGCCTACAGCTCCCGCACCGGCGCCACCGAGCGAGTGCAGTTCGGGTGCGCCGTTGGCCCGATGGTCTCGAACTCCTCAAAGCTCACGCGCCTGCCGTCCATGGCCGCACACTCTTCGTCGTAGTCGCCGTCCGATATGAGCAACCCGGCGAAGACGCCGGCTTCCTGGTAGGTGGCGACGGCGGAGATGTTCTGGGCGTTGGCGGTTTCCGTGCGGGCGATCAGTTCCGCCCGGTACTTTGAGCCGGCGTTGGCGAACGGCCCGGCCGGAACCTGCTCCCGGATCCGCCGGGCCAATGCGATTGGCCCTTCCCCGTTGCTGCGACCCTCGAACAGGGCGCGGAACAGGGCCTCCCGCGTTTGCCGGTCGAAGTCGATCAGCCCTCGCCTGGTTCCTCCTTCCGCCAGCAACCGCCGTGCCGTGGGGTCGGGGATGTTGACCTGCAACCCCAGGGTGCTGTTGACGGTGCCCACGGTGAGATTGAGCGTGCGCAGCGTGTGACCATCCCAGGCCGGTATCAATGCTGCCTGCTCCCATTGGCGGATGGCCAGCGCCCGCAGGATGCGCCTCACCTCGTCGGCCACTTCGTCCTCATCGATTTCCTGTTTGATGCGCGGGCCGGCCCCCATCGAGCGGACGGAGTCTCCGCCCTCGGCAACCCAGAAGGCTTCGACGGCGAGGCTGCCCAGCTCTTCAAAGGCGTCGGTCAATTCGTCGCTGAACCGTTCAAACAGCGTATCGGCGTCAGCAGCCAGAGCCAGCAGTAGCGTTCGCTGTTCGCCGTCGAGGTCAGCCTTGCTACGGCCGAGGTCCGCGATGATCCGTGCCGACATCGACCGCTCTTCCCCGTCATCATCATCCGTGGGGGGCTGTTCCCGATCCGGTTCCGGCTCTGGCGCCGGCTCTTCAGTCGGAGGTGGGGCGGGTGGCGGGGGCGGCGTACCCTCCGGGATCGGGACCACGTTCGTCGGCAGCAGGTAGAACTTGTCGGCGTCCGTGGCATCAAGGTTCTGACCGCGTTTGGCGTCGTACCGGGAGGCAATGCCGGACCGGAAATTGAGCGCCCAGCGCTGGGCTTCACGGAACAGGTCCGGCTGCAGGCTCATGACGTTGGAGCGGTTCCACATGACCTCCCACTCTTCTATCTCATCTTCGGGCACGAACTCGGGCAACAGCTGGCGCCCGATCTGCTCCGCGATGGTGTCCTGCAACGGGATCACACGGTTGGTCCAGGCGGCGCGCTCCAGCTCCTTGGTGGCCGCGCCGACCCGTGACTGGGCGTTGCCGGCGCCGAGGCCGACAATGACGGGATGCACCCCGTACACGGCGCAGATCAGCTCCACGACCATGTTGTGGGTATCGTGCGTGCCGACCGACTTGGGATCAATCGCGGTGCGGATGAAATTCATCGCCGCCCGCAGGACGCCCAGGGTTCCTCGCTTGCTGCCCTTGAACTCCTTCTGGATATAGTCACGGGTCGCCTTGGCCACATCTTCGGTCAGCACGATGTCGGACGGAGGCGTCAGGAACCCGCCGGCCGTCCCGACCTCGGTCAGGAACGTCGAGGTGTAGTCCTCGGCCTGGTCCTCGATCATCAATGCCCGTGCCAGGGCTACCAGCGGAGGCAGTCCGTTCTTGGGGTCCAGCGGGTCCGGTTCGATGCGGATGTGGACGATCTCCTCCGGCTCGTAGGGGATCGGGACCTGGTTGCCGCCGGGCTTGTAGAGATACTGGCTGATCAACCGCTCCCGAGATCCTTTCACCTCGACCAGTCCCGCCGGCAGGAAAGTCAGGCCATCAATCTGGCCGGATCGTATGCGGTCCTTGTGCCAGAAGGTCTGCCCCCTGACGAGCATGTCCCGTTCCGATACCGCCAGGAGCTCACGGCCCGACAGGAACTCGGAAGGGGAACGGAGCAGCGACAACAGATCGTGCCGCTGGAACACCTGGGTTTCTTCTTCGTCCGGGGTGCGCCGCATCATCAGCGGAGTGGTCGATCCCTGGTTAACTAACCAGGTGACGACGGAGGCCACGATGGGGTTCTTGTGGGCGTTCTCCAGGGACCGGCGGAGACTGGGAGCAAGGGTCTCGGAGTCGCCGTTGTTTATGGGGACGGTGAACGCGCCACCCGGGTTGACGCCATATCTCTCGCCGACGAAGTGCTTCAGGCGCTCAATCAGACCGCGGCGCTGTTTGACCTCGGCTACCGCAGCCATGGCACACTAGGCCCGCTCGGTCCTGGGATACCACGGCAACAGTCGGGCGTGGCGATCCCGCCGATCATCGTCAGCTTGAGACCAGCCATCGTTATCATGGCGGGCCGATATTCAGCGAACGGCTAATGCGCCGTCCATCAAAGGTCATTGTCAACTAGGGCAGGTGCCTAGCCGAAATGTGACGTCACGCGCCCCTCGGCATCCTCCCAACGACGCCATTCTAGCACACCGGTCTATCTCCGCGTGTGCTGGCAGACCCTACCGCTGGCAATAGCGGCTTTCGTCGGTATGGTACACGAAGACATGCGCCACCCGCTCCCCCGCTATGTCGTATTCAGGGCTGGTCGATAGGATCACAGTCGCCGTTCCGGGGACTCCAGACGGACGTATCCTGCCATCATTCTGGATTGGCTCGCCGGCCTCCGGCGGGTCCTGAGTGGGAACCTC
>DAOUHZ010000049.1:0-18462 GCA_034428455.1 Dehalococcoidia bacterium | reverse complement strand
GTTGGCGCTGTTCAAACCGGCCACCACTGCGATCCACACCGCCGCGTTCGCCGCCCAGGTGCTGCCGTCTCCGGTGAAGTTTCAGCCCTGGCTGGCGCGGGAACCGGAGCACCGTAAGATCACGTTCCAACGCGATGATGGGACTGACGGGGAAGCCGACGTTTACGTGATCGCGGATGGGAAGCGGCGGGCCGCCATCCTGGTGTTCCTGGGGGCCAACGCGGCCGGCGCCGACGACCCGGACGTGATCAACCTGGGGCAGGCGCTGGCGCGGACCGGCTTTGCGGTGATGTACTACTGGTCGCCGACCATGGGTGAACAGGCGCAGATCGATGCCGGGGAGATCGCGAACCTGGTGGCCGCTTTCGAGCATTTGCGGAGTGAGGACTACGTCGACCCGGATCGCGTGGGGCTGGCCGGTTTCTCGGTGGGCGCGTCGTTTGCATTGGTGGCGGCGGCCGACCCGCGGATTGCCGACGACATCGCCTTCGTCAACGCCTTCGGCGGGTACTACGACACGTCCGATCTCATGGTGCAGATCGCCGCGAGCCAAGCCATCGAGGACGATGGCGACAGAGATTGGGAGGTGGATAGGCTGACCCGCCGCGTCTACAACAACATGCTGATTGATTCCATCGACGACCCTGCACACCAGGAAGCGGCGCGGGCCATCGTCGACGGCGGGACCAACGACCCAGACCAGCGGGTCCCACTATCCACCGAGGCGGCGTTCGCCCTGCTGGCCGGCGTGGGCTACGTCGGTGAAGCGAGATGGCGGTACGCGCAGCTTGCAGAAGACTTCCAGGCCGAGGTCGATTCGATAGCACCTTCCCACCACGTGCGGCAGTGGAGCGCGAACACGGCGATGCGGGTCATGCACGACGTGGGCGATCCGCTGATACCCGTGGGGGAGTCGCGGCGCCTGGTGGGATCGCTGCGGGAACAGCGGCCGGACGTGGAGGTTTATTACACCGAGACCGACATCTTCCGGCACGTCCGGCCGGACGCGGACCGGGACCTGAAGTCGTTGCTGCGGGGAGCCTGGCAACTCTTCCGCCACATGTTCCACATCGTGGCGGTGGCGCGTTAGCCGGCGGGGTGGGCGCCGTTGGGTGGCGTGATGCCGTGTTCGCGGAGCAGGCGATCCATCAACAGGGCGCGTTCTTCGGCGGCTTGGGCGCGTTCTTCGGCGAATTCGGCGAGTGCTTCGGCAGTCTGGGCGCGGTCTTCGGCGGTTTGAGCGCGGTCTTCGGCGGTTTGAGCGCGGTCCTCGGCAAATTGAGCGCGGTCCTCGGCAAATTGAGCGCGGTCTTCGGCGATCTGTCGGGCCGCTATCTCTTCCCGGAAGTTGCGCAGCCAGGTTCCGCTGACGGGGTCATACATTCTCAACGCGCCGTCCTGGGCGAAAAAGTCCAGGCCCAACACAGCGCTGTACGCAGTCAGGGCCCCATCCACAGTTGAAATGGGGATTGGTTCGTACTCTCTGGCTGCATTCAGCCGCTCTGCGACCAGCACCCGCCGGGCCACCTGGCCGCGGTTGTTGTCAAATCGCCAGTACTCGGTGACGCCGATGGCGGCGTAGATGTCGCGCTTCACGGTGGCGTCCCGGCGCCAGCTGTTGGGAGACGATATTTCGAGCACGAAGTCGGGCGGCTTGCCCTCGCGCCAGGTGAAGTAGGAAAGGCGCTCGCGATCTTTGACGCCGAAGGACACCAGGACATCCGGGGCCACGTTGCGACGCGGGTTGTCCATCTCGTAATAGACGAAAATATCCGCAGATACGTACACGTCGGGGCGGTCGGCGTAGCGCTGGATCAGGGAATCGCTGACGTCGATCATAACGCGGCGTTGGCGGTCGTCTTCGGCCATGGGTTCATCGTCCTCGCAGGGGTAGAAGATGCTGGGGTCTTCTTCCGGCACGCGGGGGGTGTCGTCTTCCAATGTGAAGGGTTGAGTAACCATAAGCGTCAGGCTCCCGCAGGGCGGTCGGGGTCAGTTGCGGTTTTTGAGGCGTTCGAGCTGCTGGACTGTGCCGGGGAGTTTCCAGTCGACGTACAGCAGGACGTGTTCCTTGATAGCCTCCTCGTGGACACGGCAAGAGAAGCAGGCGCGGTCGATGCACAGGCCGTGGCGGGGGCGCAGGGCTTCCCGGAGTGAAGTCAACTGCTCGGCAAGGTCGGCGTCGATTGGTTGGCCCTGCTGGGAGCGGAGCAGCAGCACGTCCATCTGGTCCGCCAGGCGCTCCAGCAGTTCGTTGTAACGCTGGAGGCCCTGCTCGACGAAGTTGCGGGGCTCCGTGGCCGTGAGGTAGGGGATCATCTGCATGTTGGGGACGTCAGCCATGTTGCACCTGTGTCTTCGCGCGGGGCATGGTCAGCCTGATTGGGCCACTGTATCACAGGACTGGCGCCAATCGGGCGACGTGGCGATCCCGTTACCCGGAGCATGGTTCCTTTGGCGGCGAGATTGCCGCGCTGCGCTCGCAATGACAAGTGGCGGCGAGATTGCCGCGCTGCGCTCGCAATGACAAGTTGAGCGCAAGGTGGCAAGCTTGAGGGTGATACAGAAATGGCGCGCCTACACGGTTGGGCGTCAGCAATGCCCGCTTGGTTGAGGCTCGGCTGCGACGGGCTCCGGCGACGTTTGGCCGTCAGCGGCCAGGGCGGATTCCATGGCGGCGATGGCGACCTGGATCTGGTCGTCGTCGGGTTGGCGGGTGGTGATGCGCTGCAGCGCCAGACCCGGCCAGGACAATGCCTTGCCAAACCAGGCTTGCCGGTGGGCTCCCGCGAACCGGATGATCTCGTAGCTGACCGCCGCCACCACGGGGATCGGGACTATGCGCGACAAGACACGCCAGCCCAGCCCCGAATACAGCACGGCATCCAGAATCGCGAAGGCGGCAACGGATACGATGGCCACCGTAATCAGGAACGCGGTGCCGCAACGGGGGTGCGGCGTGGGATGCCGACGCACGTTTTCCACGGTGAGCGGCTGGCCGGCCTCGTAGGCGTGGACGGCCATGTGCTCCGCGCCGTGATAGGCGTAGACGCGGCGGATGTCCTTCATAGCGGAGATGCCGGCGACGTAGCCCACCAGGATGATCAAGCGGATGACGCCCTCGATGAGGTTGCTCGCCAACCGCGACTCGATCCATATTTCAAGCAACCGGACGGCCAGCAGGGGCAGGACGAGGAAAACGCCAATGCCCAGGGCCAGGGCAATGGCCATGGTCATTCCCATGACCCATTTGCTGGCGGCGGAGTCGGCGCCCCCGGCGTTGTCGGCTTCTCCTGCGGCGATGATGGCGGAACGCTGGAGCGACTTCATGCCGTACCACAGCGTCTCGGCGAGAATCAGGACGCCGCGAACGAAGGGGACGCGACGAATGCGCCCGGAAAAGCGCGAACTGACGGGCTCGGTGTCGCAGAAGATGTGGCCGTCGGGCTGACGCACGGCGAGGCTGTAGTGGCGCACCCCGCGGATCATCACGCCTTCGATCACCGCCTGGCCGCCGTAGAGCGGCCGGGTGGTCTGAGGAGCGGTTGGCTTGGTGTCGGTGACGGAGCTAGCCATTGAGCTTGTGCCACGCTTCGCGGAACGCCGTTTCGGAGAAGGCTTCAGGCTGGAGCCACAGGGCGCCGCCGAACTCGTCTTCCAGCCGGCCGTCTTTGCGGACGTCGTCACGGGAGAGGAGGTAGGTTACGGGGAGATCGGCCAGGATATCGGTGCTGATGACCAGGTACTCCCAGTCCCAATCGAGGCCGTCGGCGTCGTAAAAACGGACGGCCTGGCTGTGCTCCTGGGAGTGGAACTTGAGGCGGACTTCCCGTGCCTGGTCAGGGATGCCGGCGATCACTTCGTCCTCGTTGGGGCTGCGGCGCGCGATGAAGCACTGCCAGCCGTGCTCGGCCAGGCGTTCGGCCAAGTAGATGCGTCCGTACTCACGGACGGTTTTGGGCACGTAGCGCGGCATCAGAGCGCCTCTCCGGTTGGTCTGGGATGGTGATTACGAGTATGGCGTGTCGGTTGGTTTGGCGGGCGCGACGGGGAAACGTCAGAATCAGGATTTACCGGATTTTATGATTAGGCAGGATTGGGAGATGCCCAACACAGGACGGTTTCAATCCTGATAATCTCGCAATCTTGAAAATCCTGATTCTGACGATTTACCAAGCGGGTGCGCATGAGCGAGATTGCCGCGCTGCGCTCGCAATGACAGGTTCAAGTGCGTAAGTCCTGTGACATTTCCTGCGGAGCAGGGCGTGCCGGTCGGGGTGAGTGGTTATAGCAAAACGGGAGCCGATACCGGCTCCCGCCAAAAAAGCTCGCGTTGGGGTCGTGGGTTAGCCGTCCAGGTTGAAGCGGCGGCTGAAACGCTCGATTCGGCCCTGGGTGTCGACGATGCGCTGCTCGCCGGTGTAGAAGGGGTGGCACTTGCCGCAGATCTCGACGCGCATGGCGGGTTTGGTGGCGCCGGTCTCGAAGACGTTCCCGCAGGAGCAGGTGACGGTGGACTTGAAGTACTGGGGATGAATTTCTGCTTTCATGGTGTTGCCTCTATGCAGCAGCGGCCAAGGCGTCGGCGACGGGATAGACGCTGACGCGGCGCTTGCCCTTGGATTTCCACTCGTAGGTCACCTGGCCGTCGATCTTGGCGAAGAGGGTGTAGTCCTTGCCCACGCCGACGTTGGTGCCGGGATGGATGCGGGTGCCGCGCTGGCGTACGATGATGGAGCCGCCGGTGACCCGCTCGCCGCCGTACTTCTTGACGCCCAATCGCTTTGCGTTGCTGTCGCGGCCGTTGTTGGTGCTGCCGCCGGCCTTCTTGTGGGCCATGTCGCTATTCTCCTGTTTCGGGCTCGGTTGCGGCCTCGGGTTCGTTGGCCGGAGGCGCGGTTCCGGTGTCGATATCCTGGATGCGGATGCGGGTGTAGTTCTGGCGATGGCCCTTCTTGCGGCGGTACCGGGTCTTGGCCTTGTACTTGTAGACGATGATCTTGCGATCCTTGTAGTGGGACTGGACCTCGGCGATGACCCGGGCGCCTTCCACGGTGGGGGCGCCAAAGCGCATCTGGCCGTCCCGGGAGACGGCGAGAACCTGGTCCAGCACCGTGGCGCTGCCCTCCTCGGCTTCCAACAGCTCGACGTCGAGCACGTCGCCGGGGGAGACGCGGTACTGCTTGCCGCCGGTTTTAACGATTGCGTAATCCATTTCGGTAATCTCCCAAACGGCCTACTATTGTAGGTTTGGGGATTTGGCGGTGTCAAGGATGGATGGGCGCGACGTGAGTACCGTGTTTCAGTCGTGAGGATAAGGTTTTACCGGGATAGACAGGATGAGCGGGATGAACCGGATATTTTAAGGGACCCGAGCGGGGGTATTGCTGATGGGGTCGGACGCGGGTGGCCGAAGCTGGGCCAGGATTTCTTCGAGGCTCATGGGGTTGGGGTCCGCGTACATAGCCCGAATGATCGAGCGGCGCAAGCGGTCCACGCGCCGGCGAAAACGGCGCAGCAACCGCGCAGGGCAGCGATGTCGCCGGAAGCCTGGGCCAGCAGGCAGGGCAAGCGGAGGACCTCCCGGAAGGTGCGCAGGTGGCGATAGCCGAGCAAGCCGTCGCGCACGAGCATACCCAAGACAGTGGTCAGGCGACGCCAACTGCCGTGACGTTGATGCCAATGGACAGCAGCGGCGGTTACGGCGTGGGCGGCGGCCCGGTGCACGGCACGAGCCGCACGATCATACTCGCCGGCCAGGACGTTCCGGGTGACGAAGCCCGGGTAGAGCCGACTGCGGTCCAGGTGATGGGCTGCGTTCACTGATGCTTGCTCCCGGTAAAGATGTTCGGTTTGTGTTCTCGGTTTCGCTCCTGGTGGGTCGGTTCGAATGGTTTTTGCCAGTCTGCCAGAGGAATTCAGGTCGGTGTCAGCCCCACGGCCGGGGTTACGCAAGGATTTTTGCCCACTGAGACCGTTGACGACGCTCGGGTCGTGCAGAACGCAGCGAGTGGACTGTCGCTGTGTCACCGGGATGACCACGCCGCTGAGAAACGGGCGGGCGATGGTCGCTCGGGACAGGGTTTTGCGATTTTGATGCTGACGGGGTGGCCGCGAACGAGCCTTGGGACCTCTGGCTTGAACTGGACTGGATTTCACGTGATGGATACAGTATAGGAACGTGCGTTCGGATTGGTCAAGGGGTGTGGTGTCACGGATTTAACGGATGGCGTGACGAGCTTCCACGGGAGTTTAATAGTTTGGCCGGGGTGGTACTGGCCACGCAACGTTACGCAATCGTTGGGCAGCCGCGTTTAGCTAATGGGTGGACAGGTTAGGCCTGCGAGTCCAGTGAAAGCGCCCTGCGATGGTGTGCCGAAATCGAGCACCTTTCACCGTGATACCCGACCCACGCGAACAGCTCAGGGCCCACGCCAAGAATCGAGTTGGGTAGCAGAAATGATAGAATACCCTTGCAACTTGCTCCGCGTTCTTCTGCGGTCATCGAACCTATGCGGGAAACCGGGTTGTGGTTAGAGTATGACGATCGAATGGCTGGGTTTTCTGGCGAGTGTGCTTGGTCTGTTGGTATCGTTGATTGGCCTCGGTTGGGCCATCAAAGTTGCCAAAGGAGCCCGCAATGCTTCCGAGGAAGCTCGCAAGGCATCGTTCGATACGCGTTCCAGGATCGTTAATCATTTGCAAACTGTGAGTGTGCAACGCGCTATAGGACTGATCCAACGAATCAAGCTTCTTCACGAAAGTGATCAGTGGGATAGAGCGCTTGAGCAGTATCAAGTGCTACGAGAAATGATCTCTCACATTGTGAACAGCTACCCTGAATCGGACTGGGAGGGCATTGCAAGGCTCTCAACAGCTAGAACTCGGATTGGCGAGATGGAAGTCGCTGTAGGGAGGAGCGCGGCGCAGGGAATGGCGGACCGTCAGCGGATCAGATTCCAGCACGAGCTGAATCAAATCCAAAGCGATCTTGAAGATTTGGCGAGTTCTTCCACGATGGGAGACTAACCTAGGAGATACCCCATGGCTGATCTGGATCAAATAATCGAAGCGTTGGCCAGCCAGACCGAGCGCAAGGCGATCCATTGGGTTCCCACCGTGGAACTAAACTCGTTCACCACCTCGGTGGGTGCGATCTCTATCGTAGTGCGGGATTTATCGGGCGCATCCTTCGCCTTGACACCGGCGAGTGAGATCCAGTTGGAAGTTCGCAATCAGTGGGGCGAACCTGAAGAGGTTGTCTCATCGACCAGGGGACTGGCGTGGGAAATTGATCCATTCCCAACTGAACAGCGGGCAACAGCCCTGCGCAACTTGTACACTTTGGCACGTCGCTCAGCCAGGGGTGGGCAGGATACCTTGGACCAATTGGCTCGAAACCTAGGACTCACGTAACTCTAACATGTTCTTCGTCAAGGAGGTCTGATCCCGGCTAGCGTATCGGTCCAGATCAATCGCAGTGGGGCCGTGTGATGCAGCGTATTCGAGGAGTTGATATCTCTATTGTCCGCTAACTTGCCGGATTCAGGCGGCGGCGACGCTGACGGTCAGCACGTCGAGGCCGTGGTATTTCTGGTGGCGGACGTCCGAGGCGTAGTGGCGCAGGAGGCGGTAGGGGAGCTCGCCATCGTCGGGTTCGGGGGGCAGTTCGGTGAGGCGGGCGAGGCGGTCCTCCACGTTGGCGCAGGGTCGGGTTGAGGCGAATTCCAACTCTACGTTGCCGGCGTCGTGGCGGGCGCGGACGGTGAGGTGGGTGGGCGCTCCGGCATCTGGCGCGTCGGCCCGGGACATGATGGCCAGGGTCTCCTCGGCGGCGGCGGTTACCCGATTGGCAGCTGCGGCGTCGCAGTCCAGGCGGTCGGTGAAGGCGCGCAGGAAGTTGTCCAGCTTCCGGGGCGCCTGCTCGTCCAGGGTGAGCCGGAGGCGGTGGCCCCTACGTCCGGTGAGTTCAAGCGCGGCTGACATGAGCACCGCCGCGATGCCGCCGGCGGTCATGGCGTTGCCCAGCAGCACGGCCCAGAAGCCATCGCCGATCAAATCGGGGAAGATCACGCCGTTCTGGAAGCCGACGCCGACCCAGAAGGAGATGCCGACGACCATGGCCTTGCGGTGGTCGATGCCGTCACGAAATACGATGCGCATGCCCTGCACGAACAGCAGGGCGAAGAATACGGCGATATACGCGGCGGCCACCGGACTGGGGATGGCGATCAGCAGTGCGGTGGCCTTGGGCAGGAAGGCAAGGACCAGCAGAATGACGCCGATGGCGATGCCAACCCGACGCGCCGCCATGCCGGTGATCTCGACCAGGGGAATGGTGCCGGAGTAGGTGGTGTTGGGAAGGGTTCCGGCGATGCCGGACAGCAGGTTGCCGAGGCCGTCGGCGTTGAGCGCGCCCTGCACGACGCGATAGTCTGTGGCGCGGGCACGACGGCGGGAGACGCGCTGGATCGCCACGCCGTCGCCGATGGTCTCAATCGCGCCGACGATGGTGACGGCGACGAAGGCGGGCAGCAGGGCCCAGAACTCGGGGCCGGGCGTGAAGTCCAGTCCTGGCCATGATCCAACGGGAACGCCGAACCAGGGCGCGTCCAGCACCAGCCGGAAGTCATACAGGCCCAGGGGAGCGGCGACCACGCAGCCGACGGCGGTTCCGATGACCGGTGACCAGAGCCGCAGAGGCTTGGGTCCCCGGAGCACCAGCCCGAGGATCGTCAACAGGGTTACGAGCAGGACAGCGGGAGCGGCCATGCCGGGAACGTCCTGCGGGATCTCGGTCAGCATGTCGAACACGATGGGCATGACCGTGGCGGCGATGAGCATGATCACCGTGCCGGTGACCACGGGAGTGAAGACGCGGCGCAGCGTCGGCAGCCAGGCGGCGAGCAGGAACTGGACCAGAGAAGAAACGACGATCAGGCTCGCCATCAGGGCCGGGCCGGCTTCCACCAGCGCCGCGATGCAGACCGCGATGAAGGTGCCGGACGTGCCCATGACCAGGACGTGGCCGGCGCCGAATCTCCAGAACCGGACCGCCTGCAGAATGGTGTTGGCGCCACTTATGAGCAGAGCCGCGAATACGCCCCAGGCTATGTACTCGGCCGGCGGGTCGGCGATGCGGAATACGATCACCACCGTGAGGACGATGCTGCCGACCATGACCAGCGCGCCCTGGAATCCGGCGCCGATCAGCAGCGAGTTTGGCGGGTGTTCGTTGGGTTCGTAGCGGACGTTCTCGTTTATGGAGGATTCAGCCATGAGTTATGCCTGTCAAAGCGTGTATCGGAAATCGGGATTCAGTTTTTGCTCACTACCTATATCTTCACTGACGTTATTACATTCACATTTTTATGGGTTCAATTATTGCAAGCGAGGGTAGGAGTATGCAAGTTAAGACCGTTGCAAAACTCCCTCTCCCCTGGCGGGTGGGGGTACAGCGGCCTTCACCCTCACCCTGACCCTCTCCCATCAAGGGAGAGGGTACTTTCGCAATTGTCTCAAGTTGGCGATTCGCGTCGCGGAAAAAGATGACCGGCTGCCTTTTTATGGGCAGCCGGCCTGGAGCGAACCGCGGAGGGAAGTTACGTCGTGCCGGCGACGCTGACGGTTACGACGTCGAGGCCGTGGTACTTCTGGTGGCGGACTGAAGATGCGTAGTGGCGGAGGAGGCGCAGGGATACCTCGCCGTCGTCGGGCACGGCGGGGAGGGCGCTGAGGTAGGTGAGACGGTCCTCGACGTTCTCGCCCTCGAGGGAGGAAACAAACTCCAGCTCCACGGCGCTGCCTTCGCGACGAGCGCTGACGGTGAGCCGGCGCGGGGAATCGTCCTGGTCGGGGTCGTCTTCGTCTTGCGCGAGGATGGCCAGGGTCTCCTCGCCGGCGGCGGCGAGGCGGTCGGAGGCTTCCGGGTTCCACCGGATGCGCGAGGCGAAGGCGCGGAGGAAGTCGTCCACCTGCTGGGGGGCGTCGTCGTTCAACGGGACGCGCAGGCGACGACGACGGGGCTTGCTGAACTCGACGAAGGCCATCAGCGCGACGGCGACGATGGCGCCGGAGGTCATGCCGTTGCCGAGAAGGACACCGACGAAGCCCTCGCCCAGCAGTTCCGGGAAGATGACGCCGTTCTGGAATCCGACGCCGACCCAGAAGGCGATGCCGGCGACGGTGGCCTTGCGGTGGTCGAGGCCGTCCTGAACGATGATCCGCAGACCTTGCACAAAGAGCAGGGCGATGAGGATGCCAACGTAGGCGGCGGCGACGGGCGAAGGAATGGCGATGAGGAGGGCCGTTGCCTTGGGGAAGAAGGCCAGGACGATAAAAATGACGCCGACCACGATGCCGACGCGACGGGCGGCGATGCCCGTGACCTCGGCCAGGGAGATGCTGGTGGAGTAGGTGGTGTTGGGCAGGGTGCCGGCGAGACCGGATAGCAAGTTGCCCACGCCGTCGGTGTTGAGGGCGCCCTGGACGACCCGGTAGTCGGTGGCCTGGGGACGACGGCGGGAGACGCGCTGGATGGCGACGCCGTCGCCGATGGTCTCGATGGCGCCGACGAAGGTGACAACGATGAAGGCGGGCAGCAGGGCCCAGAACTCCACGCCGGGGGTGAAGTCGAAGCCGGGCCAGGCGCCGAAGGGCACGCCGAACCAGGGGGCGTCCTTGACGTACTGGACGTCGTACATGCCGAAGAGGGCGGATGCCACGCAGCCGGCGATGATGCCGGCGACGGGGGACCACAGCCGCAACGACGCCGGGGCGCGCAGGACGAGGACGACGACGACCAGAATGGTGACCACGGCCACCAGGGGAGGAGCCACGGAGGCGGTGCCCTCGGGGGCGTCGCTGAGCATGTCGAACACGATGGGCATGATGGTGGCGGCGATGAGCATGATCACGGTGCCGGAAACCACCGGGGTGAAGATGCTGCGCAGCACGGAGAGGCGTGCGGCCAGGGCGAACTGGAACAGGGCGGACACGACGACCAGGCTGGCCATCAGAGCCGGGCCGCCCTGGATCAGCGCGGCGACGCACACGGCGAAGAAGGCGCCGGAGGTGCCCATCATCAGGATGTGTCCGGCGCCGACTCGCCAGATGCGGGCCGACTGGAGGATGGTGGTGATGCCGCTGATGAGCAGGGCGGCGAAGACGCCCCAGGCGATGTAGTTTGCGGGCTGTTCGGCGATGCGGAAGACGATGACGACGCCCAGGACTATTCCGCCGATGATGAGCAGGGCGGCTTGGAAGCCGGCGCCGATGGTCAATAGAGTGGGAGGATGTTCGTCGGGTTCGTAACGGATGTGTTCGTTCACTGGTGATGCAGCCAAGAGTCACGCTCCAAATGCACGTGTGGTTTTATCGTGGTCCCGATTTGGGCAAGTGTTAAGTAATGGATATCCGACCTTATGCGAACGCGAGTATCTTACCCCGGCAGTCAACCGCGCAACACCGTTGAGAGCTCACGCGCACCCATTTTGTCATTGCGAAGAGCGTAGCGACGTGGCGACCTCGTTACCTGAAGCATGGCCCCTCCAGCAACGAGATTGCCGCGCTGCGCTCGCAATGAGAGGTTCGAGTGCGTAACTCCTGTGACACTTTCCCCGCAAGTCTGAATCGTTACGTTTGCGCGCCCCGTTTGGCGGGCATACAATGGCGACGCCAACTACCCCAGTCTCGCAGGCGTCGCCGGCCCGCCGGAACCGACGCCGGACACACCAGGAGGCGCAACCATGCCAATCGAAAAGCTATCGTCCGCCCTGGACGCCATCATCGACACCGACGCGCCGATTGAGGAGCACGGCTCCGGATACGGAGGCTCGGAAGGACCGGCCGAGGGGCCGCTGTGGTGGAGCGACGGCGGCTACCTGCTGTTCAGCGACATTCACAACGACCGGCGGATGCGGTACACCCCCGGCTCGGGCGTGACCGTGGAGGCCGAGCCGGTGAACCGGCACAACGGCTTGACCCGCGACTTGCAAGGTCGGTTGATCGCCGCGGAGCACGACGGCCGGCGGGTCAGCCGGTTGGAACACGACGGATCGACCACGGTGCTGGCCAACCAGTTCCAGGGTCGGCAGTTGAACCGGCCCAACGACGTGGTGGTGAAGTCGGACGGAAGCATCTACTTCACCGATCCGTGGACGTTCCGGCGGCCCCGGGAGCAGTGGGAACAGACCATATCCGGCGTGTATCGCATATCGCCGGACCTGGGGACGCTGACCCTGCTGGTGAGTGACTTCGTGGTGCCCAACGGGCTGGCGTTCAATCCGGATGAGACCGTGCTGTACATCAACGACTCGCGCCGGGGCATCATCCGCGCCTTCGACGTGCAGGACGACGGGTCGATATCGTTGGCGTCGGACCGGCTGTTCAAGGATCTGCGCGGCGAGCGCGAGGGCGTGCCGGACGGGATGAAGGTGGACGTCGAGGGCAACGTGTACTGCGGCGGCAGCGGCGGGCTGCACATCATGAACGCCGGCGGCGAGACGCTGGGCATCGTGGTGCACGGGCAGCCGGCCACGACCAACCTGTGCTTCGGCGGGGCCGACTGGAAGACGCTGTACTTCACCAGTCGGAACACCGTGGGCAGCGTGCCGGTGAAGATCGCGGGGGTTCCGGTGCCGGCAAAGTAAGGGTTGAGACACGGACGGCGGGGTGGATCACGTTCACCCCGCCGGCGAACGGGCGACAGCGCTAAAGGCAAGACAGCCGAGGCCGGGTGCTAGAATGGCGTTATGCCGGAAGCTCGCGCTTATACCGACCATAGGGGGCGACGACCCTTCTATTTGTGGCTGGAAGAACTTTCCTGGCAGGTACAACGTCGCATTCTTCGCATAGTGGCACGAATGGAGGAAGGGAATCTGGGAGATGTCAGGAGCGTAGGTGAGGGCGTCATTGAGCGTCGGGCCGATTTCGGCCCCGGTTATCGGATTTACTTCGCTTGGGATGGCCCGATGCTGATCATACTGCTGGGAGGAGGGGACAAGAGCAGCCAACGCAGTGACATAGATATAGCCAAAGAACGCTGGCATGAGCACCAAAATCGATGAGGAGATTGAATATGACCATGCCGCGGTCGGAAGACTGGAAAATCGGAGCGCGGGAACTGATTAAGCGTAGCCCCGAATTGCGCGTCGGGATAGTGGAGGATATACAAGAACTGCTCGCTACTGGCAACGACGAAGACCAGAGGGTAGCTCGTCGGATGGCCCGGGGGCTGCTGGAGCTGGAGTTTGAGACGGACGCCGAGTTGCTGGAAATGTTGAAGCAACCGATTTCCGCCTGACGTGAAATGCCGTTGGGGTCCGGCGCTAGAATTACGGTATGCCGGAAGTTCGGGCATATTTGGACCACCGGGGGCGGAGCCCTTTCGACCGTTGGTTGGACGATTTGCCGCTATCCGTCCAAAACCGCATGCACCAAGTGCTGGGCCGTATGGCGGAAGGCAATGTTGGCGATACCCGTGGTGTTGGCGAGGGAGTCCTCGAACGACGGGTTCACTTTGGGCCAGGATATCGGATTTATTTCGCGTGGGATGGCCCAACCTTAATCATCCTACTGGGTGGCGGCGACAAGAGCGACCAGGGCAGTGATATAGTCGCATCGAAAGTGCGGTGGCGGGAGTACAGGGCAAGTGCCGAATAAGGAGCGCGAGATGGGTCCGAGATCAGAAGACTGGCAAATCGGGGCGCGCCGCCGGATCAAGCGTAGCCCTGCACTGCGAGATGAGACAGCGAAAGGCATTCGGGAATTGCTGGCAACTGGTGATGACGAAGACCAGAGGGTAGCCCGTCGGATGGCCCGGGGGCTGCTGGAGCTGGAGTTTGAGACGGACGCGGAGTTGCTGGAACTGTTGAAGCAACCCATCTCCGCCTGACGTTACAAGCAAACAAACACAACAGGAGGCAAATCATGCGCGTAGTACGGATTGCGAACGTGGAGCACGTGCCGTTGGGAACGGCGGAGGCGGTGCCGGGATGGACCGGCGGCGATGTGCATCGGACCCGCCAACCCATCATCCCCGAGGGAGAGAGCGACTTCTTCAACGCCAGCGTGGTGAACTTTGAGAAGGGCGCCCAGACCGGCTGGCACGTCCACAGCAGCGACCAGATCCTGGTGATCACGGTGGGCAACGGCATCGTGGCCAACGAGACCGAGGAGCACCACGTGGGCGTGGGCGACGTGGTCCAGATCAAGGCCGGGGAAAACCACTGGCACGGCGCCACGGCCAACGGCTACATGGGGCACATCACGATCACCAGCAGCGACAGCACGGCCAGCCGCTGAGCACAAATCAGTCTTTACATCGATGAACAGGATGGACAGGATTTGCTTGGCAGATAACAATCCTGAAATCCTGTTCATCCTGTATATCGATTATATCGATGTGAGGAAAAGTTATGGACCTGATTGACGAGATTCTGGATAACGTGAAGACGATCGCCGTGGTGGGTCTGTCGGACAATGCGGCTCGACCCAGTTATGGAGTCACTGCCTACATGCAGTCGCAGGGGTACCGGATTATCCCGGTGAACCCGGCGCTGAAGGGCGCGACGGTGCTGGGCGAGCAGTCCTATGACGATCTGGACGCAGCGCTGGCAGCGGCGCAATCTGAGGGGTTGAGCATCGACCTGGTGGACGTGTTCCGGCGCAGCGAGTTTGCCGGCGCGGTCACGGACGACGCGGTCAGCATCGGGGCGCGGTACGTCTGGATGCAGGACGGCGTGGTGGACCAGGCAGCGGCGCAACGGGCGCGGGACGCGGGGCTGGGCGTCATCATGGACGACTGCATCCTGCGGCAGCACAAGCGGCGACGGGGCGGGTGACCCGGCCGTTAGTCCAGCACCGGAGCGGGGCAGATTGGCATGAAGTATGACAACCCGTTTCCGGGGATGAATCCGTACTTGGAAAGGCCGCATTTATGGCGGGATTTCCACAATGCGTTAATTTCCGCCTTGGCCACCGACATAGGGCCGCGACTGCCTCACAAATACCGCGCTGACCTAAAACAGCGCACGGAAGTTGAGTACCTTTGTGGCCCGGCTGAGAACATGACGCGCAAGGCCCCTACTCCCTCGTTGGAAGAGGCCAATGCGGTGCGGGTTCTGATGCCCCGGGAAGTCAAGGTTACCTGGTTGCAGGTTGAGGCTGCCCCTGACCGGGAAGTTGTCACCGTTGTCGAAGTTCTATCGCCTACCAACAAAGCGCCGGGGACAGGACGTTACCGCTACCTCCGCAAGAGGGAAGCAATTGCCGCCAAATACGTCAACTTGGTGGAGATCGACCTGCTGCGCGGCGGGGAGCCGATGCCGCTGGAAACATCGTTGCCGGATAGCGACTACCGCATACTGGTATGCCGTGGCTTGGAGCATCCCAGTGCGCTGCTGTATCCGTTCACCGTGCAGCAGGCCATCCCCAAGTTCACGCTGCCCCTGTTACCCTGGGACGAAGAACTGGAGGTTGACCTGGACGCCATCGTGGACCGGCTCCACTACACCGCGCGTTACGGCCAGGTAGCGCGGTATCACGAGCTGCCGCCGGAGCCGGCGTTTGAGGGGGAGATGGGGGAGTGGGTCAAGGAGCGGGTGGCGGGGTTTGTTGCGGCGGGTTAGCCGATCTGCGCCATCACGGTAACATCATGATGGCGGATGGCTAATCTGTAGAGTGTTTGTTAATTCGCATCTTGAAGAAACGCCATGATACTTTCAGATCTTCTCAAACTAGCATCGGTTTATACTGCCCTCACAATGAATTGGTGCCAGGTGTTGTTGAAATCGAGGAAAACTCTTGGCCGGTTGTTTGCGGCCGCGTTGCTTGGAGCATGTGCCTGCACGTTCACCGAACCTTCCGAGCCATCGCCAACCCTTGATACCATATCTCACATAACCGCGACTGCAACGGCTTCTGTTCCCGCTGATGCGCATCCGGCGACAACGCCCACAAAACTTGCTTCTGCACTCGCTGACAACGAAGCAGCGGCCGAAGCTGCCCACTATTCTGATGCTGAACCAGCCGAGATGCCACTTCCCAACGACATGCTCCGAGGAGCAACGTACCAAGGCACAACTCCTACACCGATACCTTATATCTACTCCGCGGATGTTGACGCCGCTAAATCCATAGCGGCCGGCGGCAAGCATACGTGTACGCTGAACTCCGATGGAAAGGCAGTCTGCTGGGGTGCCAACGATGGTGCCGATAAAGGACAGGCCAACCCGTCGAACGGCACATCATTTACTGCCATTACCGCGGGATACGAGCACACCTGCGGTATAAACGACCGTGATCTAGCTGAATGCTGGGGTGACAACAGCAACGGCCAATCCAGTCCGCCGAGAGGCCGATTCACTCACATTGACGCAGGACGAGCGCATACCTGCGGGCTGCGGGGCGATGGTACCGCAGTTTGCTGGGGCAGCAACGAATACGGGCAGGTGGACACGCCAGATGACACGTTCATCGCAATCACCGCAGGAGGAGAACACAGTTGCGGCCTTCGGTCGGATGGCAAAGCGCAATGCTGGGGTGATAACTACTACGGCCAGTCCGAGCCGCCCGATTCCCTGTTCTATGCCATCAGCGCAGGTACGTGGCACAGTTGCGGCATCACTCGGGATGGGGGCATCGCCTGTTGGGGGTCTAACTCGGACGGGCAGGCGCCTAAAGAGGCGGTCCCGTCAGTAAGCCCAAGCTGGTATCAGGCCGTTAGTGCGGGTGATGATTATACGTGCGCCGTGTTCACCCACGGGGAAGCAGAGTGCTGGGGTGCCGTCTATTACGGAGTTGCCCAAAGGCTAGATATTGTTGCCATCAGTACCGGTAACGAGCATAGTTGCTGGATGAGGTCAAACGGATCTGTCGAGTGCGGCGGCGGCAATCGCTACGGTCAAGGTTCGTTGCCATCGTCCCACACTTACATATCCGTCAGTGCTGGCGAGAGCCACACCTGTGGGGTGCGGACAGATGACACGCTGGAGTGTTGGGGCTTCGATTTGCACGGAAGGTCCGATCCACCCGCAGGCCCTTTCACGTTGGTCAGCGCCGGCGACTGGCATAGCTGCGGAGTGCGGGCTGACGGTGCCCTGAACTGCTGGGGCATTAGTGGCAGCGACCAGCCGTTCCTGCCCAGCGGGCCTTTCCAATCTGTTAGCGTTGGATCGGGAACAGCCTGTGGGGTGCGATTGGACGAGACGGTTGAATGTTGGGACCGAGACTCGCTGATCTCAGGCACTCCATCAAGAAATTCGTTCCAATCCGTCATCGTTGATGGAGGGCATATTTGCGGGATACGGACGGATGCAACGATATTTTGTTGGGGCGACGTTTATAAAACAATCCACCCGCCTTATGACTCAATCACTCCACCTGATGGCTCATTTCAGTCGGTGAGTATGAGCGGGCAGAACACCTGCGCATTGGGCTTTGATGGCAGTGTGGAATGCTGGGGATATGACTACGAAGTGAACCTGACCGGCGATTTTGTCACGTCTCCCACTGACTTGTTCAAGTCGATCAGCAATCCTTGCGGGGTACGAACCGATGAGACTGTCACCTGCTGGTATGGAGAAAGATCCGGAATGACCGCCACACCGCCGGGTGCTTTCCAATCCGTTAGCGCCAGTGCTCATCATGCTTGCGGCGTGCGAATGGATGGGCGGGTAGTCTGTTGGGGTATCAACCATCGCGGGCAGACTACGCCGCCATAGCGATGTCGGTATTGCCGATCATTATTAGTCATTTTGCCGGCGGCATGATGGCTACCGGCGTCCAGCCCGTCCATTTTCAGCGAGGCAAGTTCCTGGCCGGGACCCGAGAAAAGGCGTTTGACCTGATGGCCGAAAAGCTTGGTTGCAACCGGGAGACGTTTCGGGAGGAATACTTGGAGCATTACCGTATGGTTTTCGGGGTGCTGCGGGATATGCTGCCAGAGCTCGGCGAAGGGAAAGACGGGTTCGCGCCGCCTTTCTGAAGACAACCGGCAAGAGTGCGGGAGCGCGGCCGCGCTCCCGTTTTTCTTGACACTCAAACGGGCCGGCGAGTAGTATGCGGCTATCCGATAAAGGTTATTTTATGCGGGCTCGTTTCGTGGGGCGCGCATACGATAACCGGCGTTAATCGTTTCGGCGCAGTTCGAAACCGTCATACCGCCCAGGAGGTACACGCAATGCCCACCAACCAAGAAATTGCCCAGATGGCGCACCTGATGCGTCGGGCCGGCTTCGGCGCCACCTACGCCGAGCTGGAACAGCGCGCCGCCAACGGCTATGAAGCCACCGTCGAAGAACTGCTCAACCCCATTGCCCAGCCGGACCTGGAAATGGACATCCTGGAGCGGCACTTCGTCGACTGGAAAGAAATGAACGCCCTGGAAGTGAACCAGGCGTATCTCACCTACCGGATGATCAACACCAAGCGCCCGTTGCAGGAGAAGATGGCCCTGTTCTG
>DAOUHZ010000048.1:0-44018 GCA_034428455.1 Dehalococcoidia bacterium | reverse complement strand
AACTTGGGCTACGAATACTACCTAGCCACCCCAGACCCACCGCCACAGCTCTTTACCCCTCCAAGTCGCCAAACCGGGTACGCGTGAGGAACGGCCCTGGGTTGACAAGTATCGCCAAATCGCATAATCTGTATTCAAGGTGCCGGGGTTGGAGTCGGAAACCCCGCCCACCACAGCCCGACGGAAGAACCGTCGTCATCACAGGAGGTAAAAAGTGGTTTCTCTGATCACGAGGCACCACCAGTGGCATTTCCCGTGTCAGGTCCCTGTCGGTGGCGTAGCGGCGATCCGATAGTCGCACCGACCGACAGGGACGAGAGATAGTGCCGGAGGCATAGGGCCCTCGGCGCGCGAAGGCCAGGATCGGTAACGGTCCTGGCCTCGTAATTTGCAGCGAGGGAATGTCAGGATCAGCGGATTCAGTTGCGGCGTTCAAGACTAAGAGGCATGCCGCCTTTGGGGCGCAGCGAAATCAGCGGGTGCAGCTTCACCTCGTGCCGCGGGTCATTGCGCATCGTCCAGCGCTGGCCGATGGTTGCCAGCGCCAGCATGGCTTCCATCCACGCGAAACCTTCGCCAATGCACAGGCGCGGCCCACCGCCGAACGGGTAATACGCGAACCGGTGCAAGCCGGCGCGAAACTCCGGCGTCCAGCGGTCGGGCCGGAACTCCAGCGGGTCCTCAAACCAGCGCGGGTCGCGGTGGACGATCAGCTGCGGCGCGGACAGCACGGCGCCGGCCGGAATCTCCCAACCTCCCAGGGTGAAGTCGCGGAAAACCATGCGGCCGGTGGACCAAATGGGCGGGTACAGGCGCATGGACTCGGTCAGGACCCGTTCCGTGAAGGGCAGGTTGGAGAGATCCTCCAGGGTCGGATCGCGCCGGCCCAGGACGTCGTCCAGCTCGGTGTGGAAGCGTGCCTGGACGTCGGGGTGGGTCGCCAGCAGGTACCAGGTCCAGGTCAGCCCTACCGCCGTGGTCTCGTGGCCTGCTGCGAAAAGGGTGATTACCTCGTCGCGAAGCTGGGTGTCGGTCATCACGGCGTCCTCGGGGTTGGCGGCCTCTTCGTCCCGGACGTTGAGCAGCAGCGAGAGCAGGTCGTCGCCATCTAGACCGGACTCGCGACGCTGGGCAATGAGGCCGTAGACCGTCTCGTCCAGGAACGCCCTTCCGCGCCGGAAGCGCACCGTGAACGGCAGGGGCAGGCGGTTTGCCAGCCGGCGCAGGGGCCGGGGCAGGTTGCCCCGCCTGGTTAGGTACTCGTTGCCGATCTCGAAGGCCGTGCCGATGCGCCGCACGGTGTCGGGCAGGTCGAGGCCCATCAGCGTGCGTACCACGATATGCAGGGTGAGCTCGCCCATCTCGCGGGCCATGTCAACCCGCGCGCCGTCCTGCCACCGGCGTTCGTGTCGCCGGGCATAGTCGGTCATCACCTCGGCGTAGCTCGCGATCCGACGGTGGTTGAACTGGGGCTGCATCAGGCGGCGCTGGCGCAGATGCAGCGGGTCGTCGGAGGTGACCAGGCCCAGGCCCAGCAGGTCCTGCCAGGCCGCGGTGGTCCAGCCGCGCCCCACGGACTGGTGGTTGGTGACGAAGCATTCCTCGATCAGGTCGGGATGATTGACCAGGTACGCCACGATCGGTTTGGTGGACATGGTCACCAGGTCGCCATAGCCGGCCGACTCCCGCATGAGCCCCAGGGGGTCGGTCATGTAGCGGAAGGACTGGCCGACGATGGGCCACTCGGGCGGACCGGGAGGCAGCTCGGAGCGGTCTACCACCGGATTGGGCGGATATGCAGCGGTGGGCGTGATCATGGCCGGCTCCAGCGCGAGGTTACATCCATTTTGGCAGCGACACTCCGGCGGGGCAATCGCACCACCCGCAATTTTTGAATTGAGCCGTTAATGGGAGCGTGTCTATCCCACTCGCCTCGCCGTCGACTAATCGAGCCCCGCCTGCTCCAGCAGCGCCTTGAGCATCCGCCCCATCTGCGCCTCGTGATGTGGGGCGAAGGCCGTGAACTCCCGCAGGTTTCGCGCCGCCTCTTCCTCGGGGTCGAACCGCTCGCCCATGAGTTTGTAATCGTCAGCCAACTCGCGGTTCCAGACGCGTAACTCGTCCAGGGTCAGCTGCGGCTCAAACTGGAACCCATAGGACAAGCCATAACGGAACGCCATCGGAAAACGAACGTATCCGCCATCCCGACGCAGCATGGTGCCCTCAGCCAATAGAGTCGAGCCCTGCGGCACCGTGAATTGCTCCCCGTGCAGCGTGGGCACCAGCGGGATGTCTATCTGGCCAAAGACCGGATCGGCACGGCCAGCCCCGGTAATGTCAATTTTGCGCAGCCCGAACTGGTAGCCGCCGGTGGGCGCAACAGCTCCACCCAACGCCCGAGACAGCAGCTGCGCGCCGAGGCAGATCCCCACCACCGGCGTGGGTTCGCGGTTGCCAACGTCTCCGGTGGAGGCCTCGCGCAGGTAGGCCGCCTCCTGGATCAGCGCCGGGAAGTTGTCATTGGCCGACATCGGACCGCCCAGCGCAACCACCAAATCGACTTCGGATATATCTGGCGCCACGAACTCGGCAAAATCCGGCGCCCCCTCGTACACCGGCGCGGTGGTGATTTCGAACCCGGCATCGCGCAGGATACCTGTGAAATTGGCTCCCAGCGTCTCGACGGGATGGTGCTGGATGACGACGGCGCGTTTGGTCATCCCACGGTTTCCTCTTTCCCCGCCAAATCGGCCAGAACCAGCCGATCCGTCGGAAAAGCCATCGGTTCAGGCAGATTATCCGGTGCGAACCACTCGATCTGATCCAGGTCATCCGATGCCGCTGCCTGGCCTCTGACGACCTTGCCGTAAAACCACACCCCCACGGTTAGCGAGGCGGCGTTGTGAAAGTTGGAATGCACCGCGCACACCTCACCGATCTGGACTTCCAGCCCGGTCTCTTCCTGAAACTCACGGCGGGCCGCCTCTCGTATGTCCTCGCCCCACTCGACATAACCACACGGTATGCACCACTCGCCCACATTTCCGCCTGCCGAACGCCGCCCCAATAGCACCCTGTCCTCATGGTCCAGCACCACGACAGCGACGCCAACCGCCGGATTGCGAAAGTGCGTGAACCCGCACGATGCGCAGGACGGGCGGGGCAGACCGCCCCTCACCCTGGTGTGCAAGGGTTCAGTGCACCGGGGACAGTAGCGGTAGTCCGGGGAGACCGAGTCCTGCATCGGTGTGCGTCAGGTCGCCGCCCGGCCCCGCCGCAGGGCGCGCCCGGGCAGCGCCCCGGTGTTCTCGCCCTGCTGGATCACTACCCGCCCGTTGACGATCACGTACTCGATGCCCACCGGGTACTGCTTGGGGTTCTCTTTGGTGGCTAGGGCTTTCACCGTGTCCGGGTTGAACACCACAATGTCCGCCTTGAACCCGTCGCGCAGCAGTCCCCGGTCCGGGATGCCCAGCCGCTGCGCCGGGAACGACGTCATCTTGCGGATGGCCTCGGGCAATCTCAGGTGCTGCTCGGCCCGCACGAACTCGGCCAGCACTATGGGGAAGCACCCGTAGGTGCGGGGATTGGGATACTCGCCGAACAGGATGGCGTCTGACGCGATCATCCCGTAGGGGTGGGACACGAAGGCGTACAGCGTCTGCGCGTTGGTGCCCAACCCAACGGTGCTGATCCCCAGGTTCTCGTCCAGCAGCAGGTCGAACAGCGAATCGGCCGGATCTTGCCCGCGCATCTCCGCGATGTCGGTGATTAGGCGTCCGTCGTAAATCTGGTTTTCGGGCTTGATGAAGTTAGTCAGCCAGTTGTTTTCCAGCCGGCTCGGGGTGATTTCGCGCTTCATCCGTGCCCGGTCGTCGGCGTCCTGCAACGCCGCGATCAGCCGTTCCGGTCCGCCGTCCTTGGCCCAGTGGGGCAGCCCGATGGTCGGAGTCGTGCCGGAGTAGGGGTAGGTGTAGCAATCGAAGGTGCAGTCGATGCCCTCGGCCCGGGCGTCTTCCACCAGGCCAAGGTGACCCAGATGGCTGCCCACTCCCGACACCGACTGCCGATAATGCGTCAGGTGCACCGGGATACCGCTCCGTCGGCCGATTTCCACCGCCTCGTGCCACGGCGCCAGATAACCCTGGCTCAGCAGGCTGGCCCGGGTGTGGGTGTGGTAGATGCCTCCCAGCGATGCGGCGGTTTCCGACAGCGCGACCAGCTCGTCGGTGTCCGCATAGGCTCCAGGCGGGTAGTCTAATCCCGTGGACAGCCCCCATGCGCCCTCTTCCATGGCCTCGCGCACCACCGACTGCATGTCTGCGATCTCGCCTGCGGTCGCATCGCGCTGCTCCCAACCCACGCTCCAGATGCGCACCGGGGAGTTGCCCAGGATGTAGGCCATGTTGATGGCCACGGTGTTGTCGTACTTGCCCAGCAGGTCGGCCACCGTCAGCCAGTCCGCCGGCATGGGCGGATAACCGTTCAGCCCCGCGTCCAGCCAGATGTACCGGTGCAGTTCCTCTTGGGTCTTGAACGGAGCGTGGGAGATGCCGTCGATGCCCATCAGTTCGGTGGTCACACCCTGACGCACCTTCGGGTCGTGTTGCGGTTCACCGAGTATCGTCAGTCCGGCGTGGGAATGCAGGTCGACGAACCCCGGACACACCACATGGCCGGTGGCATCGATTACGCGCTCGGCGTTTTCGCGCAAATCCGCGTCGTCGCCCCGGTGGATCGTCACCGTGTCGCCCGACACCGCCACCGCCGCGTAGAACCCGGGGCTGCCCGAGCCGTCGATTACCTGTCCGTTGGAAATCAGTAGGTCTATCATGGTTGGATGATAGCACGACGCTTGAGGAGGGTGGATATGCTGCGTCGATTTTCGAATCTGTGGCGGAAGCCTGTCCGGATGAGCGCCGGCCAATTTGATCCATCGGAGTACAGCGTACATCCACCAAACCTCACTTTTCTGACCGACGTGTCTCCCGGCCGCTGGGTCGAGGAAAGTTTTCCGTTCGCTTTCGCGTCAGTCTGTGCACTGGTGCCGGGTGGATACGTGGCCTACGCCCGGCTGCTGCATCCAGCGTGGGATGCCGCGTTTCAACCCGTGCCATGGGCGACGGTGACGGAGTGGTCTGGTCGCGTTTATCATCCGCAGATGTCCTTCGAGGGCATCAGTTCCCCGGTGGCCGGACACGGTGTGGGTTCGCCGCCGTGGCTTGAAGACCCCAACCACGGCAGCCTGGATGAGGAAGTGGTGGACGAATTGTTACCGCTTCTGGCCCAATTCACCGGCGCGCCCGAGCAGTGCTTTTTCGGCGTCTGGGAGGGTTATGGTCAATATTCGGGCGGCACTACCCTGCTTACCTCGGATGGAAGCGGCAGACCGCTGCCTCCGCCCCACGACGTCCGGAGAGCGCAACGGATCCGAGGCTGTGCCCGCAACTATCTGCTCTACACTGGCGAACTGCACGACATAACCGCGTTCTACACCAATTTCCGGTCCGAGCCGCCCAACATCTGGTGGCCGGCCGACCGCGCTTGGTTTGTCGCCACCGATATCGACCTCGATTCAACGTACATCGGGGCCAGCCAGGAATGCATCGATGCTCTGCTCCGCCATCCTGCGCTGGAAGCCGTGCCCGCCGACTATCGCGCTTCCGTCGCCATGACGGCGGATACTATCAACCTGGGCTATCCAATTTGAATGTAGCCGGGCTACGCCGACTCCACCGCATCCCGTTCATCCCCGGTACAACGCCAGGCTGCCGCGCGGGAAATCGTACTCCATACGAACCTGGTTCAGGAGGTCGCGTCCCAACAGGGAATCGAGCTCGTCAGTCAGGGGATCAGGTTTGGCGATGGAGATGTCAATCTCGAACTCCCATGCGCCGCCGCTGCCGTCGTCAAACGAGAGCATGGCCGGCTCCATGTAATAGA
Organism: Dehalococcoidia bacterium; assembly: GCA_034428455.1. GTDB lineage: Bacteria > Chloroflexota > Dehalococcoidia > Lucifugimonadales > UBA3495 > Bin87. The sequence goes on along the minus strand of DAOUHZ010000048.1, from coordinate 38,075 downwards.
GCAAAACGCCGCCTGCGCTGATGAACTCGGTGGGGTTGTCCAGCAGGTCGAACGGACATCCCAAGCCTGCTGCCGCATCAGGATGCAGGATGGTAGTGTCCGATCCCGTGTCAACCAGGAAGCGCACCCGCCCTCTAACGCCCAAGCGTAGCAAGGTTACGAAGCCATCCACGTAAGGCAGCCCGTCGTCGGAGAACCGGCCGGCAATCACCCCTTGCGTTTCCGCCATACGCTACGGATGCGCCGGGGCGGGTTGGTCTCCAACCGCTGCACCACCGAATGGGGCGAGTATCCTCCAACTGCCCTCAGTTTCTCCAAGACTTCCGCGTGAGTATCGGCGGCCACAATTTTCCAGTTGTCGCCGAAAGCAATCCATTGGTCAGGATACTTGGCCAGCAATTCCTTATGGTTATCGCGCAAAATTTTGGAGCGAGCCGCGCAATCGCGCAACACAACGGATGTTTCCTCTTTGCTCTCTGTCGGTCGTTGCGGTACGGCCGGTTCGCGCGGTGTGATGGCTTCCATGATGGGTTTCCTTATGAAACGGGTGGGCTGCTGCTTCACTTTAGCAGCGGCACGGCTCGAACCGCAACGTGAGACCGTCTATGAGGGTGACCGTTCTGCTACACTGCCGGCGACCCCGAGGTTCAACCCAACTGGAGGCACAAAATGACTGAACTCGATGACCGCTACGAACGCGGGCAGGAAACCCGGCGCATGTTCGGCGGCGGGCAGATCACCGGCGGTTCTTCCCCCGGCGCTTGGGAAATCGCGCCGGACCTGGAACGGATACTGGGCGAGGCCCTGTTTGGCACCATCTGGAAGCGGCCGGCCCTGACGCCCGCTCAGCGGGAGATGATCACGCTGTCGTGTCTGATCGTCATGAACCGGGAGGTCCAGCTCAAGCGGCACCTGGGCAACGCACTGAACATCGGCCTTACCCCCGAGCAGGTCGTTGAGCTGATCATCCACGACACGTGGTACGGCGGCGCCCCCGCTGGAATCCAGGCGCTGACCATTTGTGGCGAGGTATTCCGGGAACGCGGCATCGACTTCACGCCGGCCCGTATCCACGACCCCAACGAAGACCCCGACAGCCTGTTCCAGCGCGGAGACGAATATCGCCGCAACTACATGGGTGGCGGAGGCGGCGCGCGGCCCGCACCTCCCACCGACGCCGAGCGCGAACTGGGCCGCGTAACCGGCGAGTACTACTGGGGCGCGACTTGGACACGGCCGGGCCTCGACCTGCCCAGCCGCAGCCTGTGTACAATCACCTGCCTTGCCGCCCTCGGCCGCGAGGGGCCGCTGCGCAGCCACATCCGCGGCGCCCTCAACATCGGATTCACCCAGGATCAGATTATCGAGATCTTCGGGCACATGACCCTGTACGCCGGCATCCCCTTCGCCCGCGGCGCTATGGACATCGCCAACGACATCTTCAACAACGGTTAGTCGCAGGGCGACGACCCAAAAATCGCGGGGGCGTCCATCGGTCGCCCCCGCGTGATTTTATCCAGCCGTCGTCGCTTCTCTCATATACCGTACCCCACCTCGACGCAGCCGGGCAGCCAGCGGCGGTTGTCGGTTCGCAGCAACTCCTCGCCGTTGGGTGGTCCGTTCATGCCCGGCAGGTAGCGGAACGGGGCCGGCGCGCCCGGCAGATCCAGCCCGTGGACGATGGGGTCGATGATGCTCCAGGCCAGCTCGATCTCGTCGCTGCGGGTGAACAGCGAGGCGTCGCCCTCCAGGGCGTCCAGAAGCAGCCGCTCGTAGGCGTCCGGAAGTTCCACACCGGCGAAACCGTCGTCGTAATGGAACTCCAACGATACCGGTTTCATCTCCAGCTCGGCGTCCGGCACCTTGGACTGGAACTCCAGGCGCATCCCCTCGTTGGGTTGGACGCAGATCGAAAGCGTGTTGCCGGGTATATCCACGTTGTCGGGCACCGGGAACAGCATGTGCGGCGGCGACCGGAACTGGATGATCATCTCGGTGGTTTTGCGGGACAGCCCCTTCCCCGAGCGGAGGTAGAAGGGGACACCGTGCCAACGCCAGTTGTCCACGTACAGGCGCAGCGCGGCATAAGTCGGGGTGTGCGAGCCCGGCGACACGCCGGGCTCGTAGTGGTAGCCGTCATACTGGCCGATGACCACGTTTTCCCGAACGTCCCGCAGCGACATGCGGCGCACGGCGCTCAGGGCCTTGACCTTTTCGTTGCGCAGGGCGTCGGCCGCAAAGGCATAGGGCGGGTCCATGGTGATCAGCGCCAACAGTTGCAGCAGGTGGTTCTGGAACATGTCCTTCAGGACGCCCGACCGGTCGTAGTACTCGCCCCGCTCGCCCACGAGCACGTCCTCGGCCACGGTAATCTGCACCTGGTCGATGTAGTTGCGGTTCCAGATCGGTTCGAAGATGGAGTTGGCGAACCGGAACACCATCAGGTTCTGCACCGTCTCCTTTCCCAGGTAGTGGTCGATACGGTAGACCTGCTCCTCGCGAAACACGCTGTGCACGTGATGGTTCAGTTTCTGAGCGGTGATCAGGTCAGACCCGAAGGGCTTTTCGATCACAATGCGCCGCCATCCGTTGCTGTCGTCGGCCATGCCAGCCTCGAAGAGCGCGGTGACCGTCGGCTCGTAGAGGCCCGGCGCCAACGCCAGGTAGTAGAGGCAATTCAGATTCCCATTTTCGCCCGCGTCAAATTCGTCCAGCCGCTCGTACAGCCCTTTTAGCGCGTCGGCGCTGGTCACGTCGGCCGTGGCGTAGGTGAGCCGCGTGGCGAACTCATCCCATTCCGCGCCTTCGGCGTCCGGAATCGAACCACGCAGTCCGTCGCGGAACTCCTCGTCTCCCATCACGTCCCGCGCGACGCCCACGATGTGCAGGTGCTCAGGCAAACGCCCCTTGCGATACAGGCTGAACAGGGCCGGGGCCAGCTTGGTGCGCGTCAGGTTGCCGCTGGCTCCCATTATCACGATGGCGGTTGCGTCGCCTCCATCATCGTCGTCGCGCAGCAGGTTTGGCCCGGCCGTCATCATTGTGAGCCTGCCTCACGGACGGCGTGGCCGCCGAATTGGTTGCGCAAGGCGGCCAGCAGGCGCGCGCCGAAGGGTTCATCCTGCCGCGAACGGAAACGTTGGTACAGCGCGGCGGTGATGGCCGGCGTCGGCACCGCCAGTTCCACCGACTCGTTGACCGTCCAACGACCCTCTCCGGAGTCGTCCACGTAGGCGGCCAGGCTGTCCAGGCTGGGGTCCTCTTCCAGCGCGCGCACCGCCAGGTCCAGCAGCCAGGAGCGCACGACGCTGCCGTGCTGCCAGGTCTTGGCGATGGCGGTCAGGTCCAGGTCGAAATCCCCTTGCTTGGCCTGGAGCAGCTCGAAACCCTCGGCGTAGGCTTGCATCAGCGCGTACTCGACGCCGTTGTGCACCATCTTGGTGAAGTGGCCGGCTCCTATAGGCCCAACGTGGGAGTAGCCCTTGTCCTCCGCCGGCGCCAGGGCCTGGAAAATCGGCTCCAGTCGGCGGAAGGCGTCTGCGTTGCCGCCCACCATCAGCGAGTAGCCTTCGGTCAACCCCCAGATGCCGCCGCTGGTTCCGGCGTCCAGCAAGTGAATGCCCCGCTCAGCGAGATTCGCCCCCCGTCGCAGCGTGTCCTTGTAGTTGGCGTTTCCGCCGTCGATTACTGCGTCGCCACGTTCCAGCAGGCCAGCCAGTTCGTCGATCACGGCGTCGGTCACCGCGCCCGCTGGCAACATGATCCACACCGCCCGGGGCGCGCTCAACTTGCCAATCAGGTCCGCAACTGACACTGCCGCCACCGCTCCGCCGGCTCCGCTGGCGGCAACCGCGTCCACGTTCTGATCGTAAACGAACAATTTGTGCCCGGCCAGCAGCAATCGCTGGGTCATGTTGGAGCCCATGCGCCCCAGGCCAATCATCCCAAGTTCCAAAATTCTCTTCTCCTTATCCGTGCGCCGGGCTCACACGTACCCAGTTTCGCCCGAATTGTCATTGCGAGCGGAGCGCGGCAATCTCGTTGCTGGAGGGCCTTTCTTCAGATATCGGGATCACCACGCCGCTGCGCTCGTCGCGATGACAAACGGGGTACGTGCGATGTCGGACGGTTCGTTCCATCTATGCTGCTGGTCAGTTTACCCTCTCAATCTATGCGAGCATCTGCAGCGACGTGATTATGCGCGCTCCGTCCGGGTTACAGCGCGTCGATAATTCGCCTTATGCGACCGACGGGATCGCCTCCTAGGTGCACCGACACGGTACGGCGTCCGAGATCGTCCAGGGCCTGAAGGTCCCCCAGCGCCTGCGCGTCGGCCAGCACGCCAAAGCTGAGATCCCATCCGGGGATCGGAATGTCCGGCTGGTGGTCCTGGGTGAGTTGCAGGAAAATGCCGGAAGCCGGGCCTCCCTTGTGCAGTTGGCCGGTCGAATGCAGGAAGCGCGGGCCGTAGCCCATGGTGGTCGCGATCCGGTATTTCGCCATGACCCGATGTCGCAATTCGTGCATGGTCTCGCGTATCGCCGTCGTGTCCGGCAGGTACGCCATAATCGCCAGATAGTCGCCGGGTTGGCTGTCTTCCAACAGTCGGACCAGCTTGACGCCGTCATCCGACCGCTTTGGTGGCAACTTCCCGTCCCGCTGCCACTGCTCCAGCACGCTGACGGTGCGGTCTTTGGCGCCCTGGACGTCGGGTTGATCGAAGGGGTGGATACCCAGCACGTGACCCGCGATGGCGGTAGCGTACTCCCAGCGGTAGAACTCGGCCCCCAGGTCGTACACGTCCGCCAGCTCCAGCACGGCCACCGGATGCCCGGCAGCTTGCAATTGCTGCACCAACCCATCGGGCCTGGTGTTGTCGTCATCGGCTAACCGCAGTTGGACGAAGAAACGGTCGTTTCCGTAGCAACTGTCGGCGCGGTCCGGCAGCGGTTCCGCCGCTACGGGGATCACCCCGGTGCGATCCTTGCCGGTGCTTTCCGCCAGCAGTTGCTCGACCCACAGCCCAAAGGGCGCCATGCTGTCCGTGGAGATCAGCGTGAGTTTGTCCCGCCCGTGCTGAACCATGGTCCCGATCACGGCTCCCAGCCAACCGCCCGGGTTCTCAGGAGCCAATCCGTTGCGCAGGCAAAGCGCCTGCATCCGCTGCGCCGATGCCAGCAGGCGGTTCAGATCGACCCCGGTTAGGGCGGCCGGAACCAGCCCGAAGTAGGACAGCACCGAATATCGTCCCCCGATGTCCGGGTCGTTCAGAAACGCGCGACGAAAATCTTCCGCGTCGGCCCGCCTGGCCAGAGGCGTTTCAGGATCGGTGACGGCGATGAAATTATCGCCAGCGGCCTCGATACCCACGGCGTCTTCCACCAGGCCACGGAAGTAGGCGTAGAAGGTCAACGGTTCGGTCGTAGTTCCTGACTTGGAAGATACGGCGAACAGGGTGCGCTTTGGGTCTATCTGCCCAGTGGTTGCCGCCACCCAATCGGGCACGGTGCTGTCCAGGGTCAGCATTCTCGGGTGGGCGCCATCCGCCAGAGTGCAGCTGATAACCTGGCGAATCACCTCTGGCCCCAGGCTGCTGCCTCCCATGCCCAAGAGCGCGACGTGTCCGTACCCTGCGGAACGGATCGTTTCGGCGAACTCGTAAAGCCTGGGGAGCTCGGACTGCATATCAGTCGGCAGCGTGAGCCACGCCAAGCGGTCCGATATCTCGGTAGGCTCTTCGCTCCACAGCGTATGATCGTGGGCCTGCAGCCGGGCCGGAACGCGGTCGGAATCCAGTTTGGCCGCAGCACGGGCCACCAGTTGGGAATAGTCGCCGAGGTGGTAACGGTCGGTCATGGCAACTCCCTCGCCCGGCATTTGGACGCTATGAGGCGATTTTAGCACACCCGATTTTTCACTCTCAGAGATGGCGGAACGGCAACGTCGCGTCCGGCGTATAATCTGCGCCAAATCCCGGGAGCCTATGGACGGTCATGCCAGACTCTGAAATGTACAGCAATGAATCCCAGCCACAATCAGGCAACGCCGCCATCGGCGATCTGGATGTGCATTACCTTGATTGGAATGGCGACGGCGAGCCGCTGCTTGCCCTGCATGGGCTGGCTTCTTCGGGTCATTGGTATCGCCGGGTCGCGCCTTTCCTGTCTGGTCGGTACCGCATCATCGCCCCCGACCAGCGCGGTCACGGCGCAACCACCCAGGCGACAGCCGGTTACGACTGGCAGACCCTGGCGGAGGACGCCGTGCGCCTGATGGATCATTTCGGCATTGCGCGGGCTCCGGTGCTGGGGCACTCGTGGGGCGGACACGTGGCCAGCAATCTCGCCATGCGGTTCCCGGATCGATTGTCCCGCGTGGTGATGATCGATGGCGGTTTCCAGGACGGCGGCCTGCTCCCCGAGCCCACCTGGGAGGCCTTTCGACAACGCTTGGCCCCGCGTCTCGTGGTCGGGACTCGCGAGGAATATCTGGCCCGTCTGGCCGATAACCTCTCGTTTTGCTGGGGTGAAGACCTGGCGGAAATCGCCCTCACCATGGTTCACGAGGGCGCCGATGGTCAGATGTACGACAACCTGCGCCCTCAGAATCACGCGCAGGTACTGGAAACCATGTGGAACGAGCCGCCATCAAAGGTGCTCCCCCGGATCACCGTACCGGCGTTGGTCATCGCCGCCGGGCCGCGCGCTGACCGGGCGAACTCCCAGTTTTCCCGACAGCGCGAGGTGATGGTTGCCGCTGCCGAAGCAGCCCTGCCCAACGGACGAATCCACTGGATCCAGGACACCATTCACGACATCGGGTACCACAAACCCGAAGAACTAGCCTTGGTGATCCGCCAATTTTTGTCGGAGGACTAGCGCAACCGGACATAAAAAAGAGCGACCAACGAGGTCGCTCCTCTTCCGGTTAGTGTCGGTACGGTCAGTCGGCGGCCGCCGGTGACAGTCCGTCCGCTCCGATCACCTCACCGCCGACCGGCGCAACGTCTACAGCAGGCCCGGACAGGCCGTAGTTGATGGCATAGAGCTGAGCGTAGACGCCGCCGGCTTCCAGCAGTTCATCGTGGGAGCCAACCTCGGCCACGCGGCCCCGGTCCAGCACCACGATCTTGTCGGCGTTGCGGATGGTCGAAAGGCGGTGCGCGATGACGATTGAGGTGCGGTCCCGCAGGATGCGGTTCAGTGCCTGCTGGATCAGCAGCTCGGTGTGGGTGTCGATATTGGCCGTGGCTTCGTCAAGCACCAGGATACGGGGATTGCCCACGATGGCCCGGGCAAAACTGATCAACTGCCGCTGCCCGATGCTGAGGTTGACGCCGCGTTCCGCAAGTTCCGATTCGTAGCCGCCGTCCATTTCCATGATGAAGTCATGGGCGCCCACGGCTTTAGAGGCGGCGATCATGTCCTCTTCGGTCGTGCCCACGTTCTGGTACCGGATGTTCTCGCTCACTGTGCCGGAAAACAGGTATGGCTCCTGAAGCACCATGCTCATCTGATGCACCAGCGATGTGCGGGTCACGTCGCGAAGATCGTACCCATCGACGGTGATCGAGCCGCCCGTCACGTCCGCGGAACGGTGGAGCAGGTTGATCAGCGTGCTTTTGCCCGCGCCCGTGGAACCCACCAGGGCGACGTTCTCGCCGGCCTTGATGTGCAGGTTGACGTTTTTCAGCACGTCGGTGCCCTCCACATAGTGGAAGGTCACGTCGTTGTAGCGAATTTCACCTTTGACCTCCGGCAACTGCGCGGCGTCGGGCTTGTCCATGACGTCCGGGTCCAGGTCCAGAACCTCGAAGATCCGAACGCCGGCCGCCATCGCCCGCTGCAACTGGCTGTACTGCATGGTGAGCTGGCGGATCGGCTCGAAGAAACGCTGGATCCAGAGCGCGAACGCGGCCAGCGTGCCCACTTCCAGCGCGTCCCGTTGCAGCAGGAAACCGCCGAACAGAACCACGCCGATACCGATGCCCAAGCCGATGAGCAACTCCACCAGCGGTTGCAGCATCCCCGAATACCGCGCGGCTTCCAGGTTGGCGTCCAGGTATTCCTGGTTCAGCGTGCGGAAATGCGCCAGGTTCTCGTCCTGGCGGTTCAGGCTCTGCACCACTCGCACGCCCGTGATGTTCTGGTTGTACTCGCCGTTCACCATGGCGATGGCCCGGCGGATGCGCATGAAGGAATGGCGGGCGAAGCGCTGCCAGTACATCATGATCAACGTCAATATCGGCACCACCACCATGCACACCAGAGCCAGCTGCCAGTCGATCACCAGCATCAGGATGATGATTGCCCCGACGGTTACGAGCTCGGCCAAGGCCAGCGCCAACAACTCGAACGTCTCCTGCAACTGCAAAATGTCCGATTGCATCCGGGACATGATGCGGCCGATGGGCGTCCGGTGATAGAACGCATTGGACTGGTTTTGCAGGTGGCTGAACATCCCGGAGCGCAGGTCGTACAGGATATGCTGCCCGGTAAGCGATATGAAAATGAACTGCAAGCGGTTGGACAGGAAGTGGATCACCGTGATGACCATGAAGGCCGCGCCAATAACGTGGACGCGGTTTACACTTCCCTCGGCAATTGCCCAGTCAATGCCGTATTTGATCAGCAACGGTATCGCCGCGTTAACCGCAGCGTAGGTCAGCAGCGACACCAGGGCGATAAGCGCGAACTTGCGGTAGGGCTTGATGTAGGTCATGAACCGCGTTACGACCCGGTTGTCGTACACGCGGCCAACCACGTCCTCATCCGTCAGGTTGTCGTTGGTGGGAGCGAACATGCTGTCTGCGGAGGTGCCGCGCATCCCCCGCATCATGCCGCCACCCATGCCGCTGCCGCCGCGCATCATAGGGCAGCCCTCCCGTAGGCCGGCACCGCCGCCTCGAGCAACACTTCCTCCTGCGGGCGCAGTTGGAGCTCGTAAATGCTCTGGTAGATACCGCCTTTGCGCACCAGTTCCTCGTGGGAGCCTCGCTCCGCGATAACGCCCTTGTCCAGCACCAGGATCTGGTCCGCTTCCCGCACGGTGCTGAGGCGATGGGCGATTACAAAGGTAGTTCTGCCCTTCATCACCTCGGTCATGGCGCGGTGAATCTGACGCTCCGTCTCCACGTCAACGCTGGAAGTGGAGTCGTCCAGGATTAGGACCGGCGGGTCGATCAGTATCGTCCGCGCGATGGACAGTCTCTGCCGCTGTCCCCCTGACAGCGTGGTTCCGCGTTCACCGACCCAGGTGTCGTATCCGCCGGGCAACGACATGATCTGGTCGTGCAGTTGGGCCACCTTGGCGGCGCGTTCAACGTCCTCCTGGGTGGCGCCGACGACACCGTAGGAGATGTTGTCCCGGATGTTCGCGCTGAACAGGTAAACGTCCTGGTGGACGATGCCCACGTTGTGGCGGAGGGATTGCAACGTGAAATCGCGGATGTCCATGTCGTCGATGGTGATTTTGCCGGATGTCACGTCGTAGAATCGCGGTAACAGGCTCACCACCGTGGTCTTGCCGCTGCCCGGAGCGCCCAGGATGGCCGTCACCTGGCCCGGCTTTGCATCCAGGTCCACTTTGCGCAGGGCGGGCGCGCGGTCTTCATAGGCGAAGGCGACATCGTCAAAGCGAACGTGGCCGGCGGCGCGGGCCACATGCTGGGCGTTCGGCCTTTCTGAAACGGGTGACACCGTGTCCAGCACGTTGAACAACCGCTGCCCGGAGGAGATCGCCCTGGAAAAGGTGTTGATGATCTGGGCGGAGGCCCGGATAGGGAAGGTCAGTTGGTTGAGATAGAGGAAGAACATGGCGAGCTGCCCCGGCGTGAGGTCTCCACGCACCACCAGCCAGCCACCGATCCAAAGAATGACACCCAGCGCGAAGGTAAAGTAAAGGGTCATCCACGCGCTGTTGGTACCCTGCATCCGCTCGGCGTCGTAGTACTCGACGCGCAGTTCCTCCGCCTTGCGGTTGTACTTGGCACGCTCGTAGTCCTCGGACGCAAAAGCCTTCACCACGTGCATCCCGGCCAGGTTCTCCTGCAATACCGTTACCGACTGGCCCATCACTTCCTGCACGTGGAGCCACTTGCGCCGGAGCGCGCGCATCACGAAGGATGATCGCAGGACGATGGCCGGCACGAAGATCATGCTCAGCAGCGCCAGCTGCCAGTTCACCACGAAAAGGATGATCGGGATCGCCAGGATCCGCACCACCACATCCAACGAGCGGATCATGCCCATGTTCACGAAGCGGCGCATGGCCTCGACGTCGGCGGTCGCCCGGGACATCAGGTCCCCGGTGTGTTCCTTGTCGTGGAAGGCGAAGCTCACGTTCTGGAGCTTGTCGTACAGGAGGTTGCGACAGTCAAATGCGACCTTCTGGGACAGCGATTCCGTGGTGTAAGTGCGCCCGAAGTCGCAGAAGCCGCGTCCCAGGCTGACGCCGAGGATCCCGAGGCCGAACATCACCAGGGCGGTCAGCGTGAAGTCCTTCCTGAAGAACTCCTTGGTTACCGTGTCCTGGCCCACCATCAGGTCGATGGCGCTGCCAAACAACCACGGCAGAGCCAGGGAGAATCCAATGGACACCAGGGCGGTGATGTAGGCCAGGGAAAGCCGGGTCGGGTAATTGCCGGCCATGCCGATGATGCGCCAGAGAATGCCCATTATCGACCGTCACCTCGGACGGGGCTTGCCGGCATCATGGCCGTAAGGGTGCGAGCTGGACTACGAGAATCGCAAGGGCGTGCGGCTTCTGCTACGAACCCGGATGCGATTATGAAATCAGATAGCATAGGCCCTGCAATATACACCCGACGGCAGTACACGGCAAGTTTAGCCGGGCACTGAATCGGCCAATTTTCAGCCCGCTACCCGCAACAGCGTCACCACCATCGCTGCTACCATGCCGCCTACGCCCAGTAGCATCGCCGCCACCAGGCCCACCAGCCATTTGACGATGCCGGTCTTGAAATCTGCCATGCTGGTTTTCAAGTCGGCGACTGCGCTCGCCACCTTGGCAACTTCCCCTCTGACCTCGGCGACCTCCCCCCTAACCACAGCGATTTCGCCCCTGACCTCGGCAAACTCCTCCTGCATTTCGGTTCTGAGCTCACGCAGATCTGCTTTGGTCGCCAACTCGCCGGTCACGAGGTTGGCAATCTCTTCAGTGATAACGTCGGCTTGCTCGTCAGGAAAACCGACTTCGCGCAGCCGTCGCTGCATCCGCAAGGTGTCCAGTAGCATAGTGATCCGGCTCCATGACTTAGATTACTGACGGCGGCGGTCGCTGAGAAGCTAATTCCGCTCCATGCGCTCCGGCGCGGACATCCCCATGAGGGTCAGCGTCCGGCGGAACACAACCTGCGCGGCGGCAACCAGCTTGAGCCGTGCCAGCGTCAGCTCGTTGTCCTCCGGGTTGGCGGAGATAACCCGGCAGTTTTCATAGAAGTGGTGAAAAGCCGTGGCCAACTCCATGGCGTAGTGGGGTAGGTGGTGCGGTTCCAGGTTCTCCGCAATCTGCACGATCAGCTCGGACAGCCGCAGCATCGTTCGTATCAGCGCCAGCTCATTCGAGTGGGTCAGCAGCGACACGTCCCCGGTGGAGAAGTCGATGCCACGTTCGGCCGCCAGACTGAGGATGCTGGCGTTGCGCGCGTGAGCGTACTGCACGTAGTACACCGGGTTCTCCGACGATTCACGGGTGGCCAGCTCCAGGTCGAATTCCATCTGGGTGGACGCCGCGCGTGCCAGGAAAAAATACCGGCAGGCATCCATGCCCACCTCGTCCACCAGCTCCCGCAGCGTGACGAAGTCGCCGGTCCGCTTCGAGGCGCGTACCGTTTCGTCGCCGCGCTTGAGCGTCACCATCTGGGAGATCAGCACGGTGAGATTTTCCGGTTCCACGCCAAGCGCGGAAACCGCCGCCTTCATCCGGGGCACGTGTCCCTGGTGGTCCGCACCCCAGATGTCGATCACCCGGTCGAACCCGCGCCCGCTGAACTTGTTGTAGTGGTAGGCGATGTCCGAAGCGAAATAGGTGGGTTCGCCCGACGAACGCACCACCACATTGTCCCTTTCGTCCCCGAGGGCCGCGGAATTGAACCAGAGGGCGCCGCTCCGCTCCGCGAGATGCCCCCCCGACCGCAGCAAGGCCATGGCCCGGTCGTAGTCACTGGTGGGCGTCTCTTCATTCTGGAACAGCCAGCGTTCGCTGAACCAGTTGTCGAAATTCACGCCGATAGCGTCCAGGTCATCGCGGATCAGCGCGACCATCTTCTCCCGGGCGATGTCGCCGATCCGGCGGATGGCTGCGGGCTCTGCAAGTTCCAGCAGGCCCGGCCCCTCGGCCTCGATGATCTCGGCGGCGATGTCGGCGATGTAGTCCCCCTGGTAGCCGTTTTCCGGCATCCGGGCTTCCCGGCCCAGGGCCTGTTGGTAACGGGTCCAGACCGAGCGATAAAACGCCTCCATCTGGGAACCGGCATCGTTGATGTAGTACTCCCGGGTGACTTCGTACCCGGCCGCCTGCATGGTGTTTGCCAGCGCGCTGCCCAGCACGGCCCCTCGGGTGTGTCCCACGTGGACCGGCCCCGTCGGGTTGACGCTAACGAATTCGACCATCACCTTCCGACCGGCTCCCTCTTTCGCTGAGCCGAAACCGTCTCCGGCGGCGATGACGGTCTCGACCTGCCGTTGCAGCCATTGGTCGCTGATCTTGAAGTTGATGAACCCGGGCGGGGCCGGCTCGACGCTGGCGATCTCGGGCCCCGGCTGGATCCGGTCCGCAATCAGTTGCGCCAGTTGCATCGGATTGGCCCGCACCGCCCGGGCCAGCCGCAGCGGAAGGTTGGTGGCGAAATCCCCGTGCTCTGGATTATTCGGCCGTTCGATTTCGATGTCCGCCGCGGTGTCTACGCTGATCACCCCGTCTCGATTGGCCTGCTCCAGAGCGGCGGCGACGGTTGCGGCTACGGTGTCTTTCACGAGCATGATGGTCATCCAACTGGGAAAGGATTGGGCGGGGCTTTACATGGTAGCATCCCAGCGTATTTCGCGCCCCGGCGACTGCAAATCAGGCCGGGTCCCAGCCCTCGAAGCGCCTCGCAGAACTCGCCGGGTCAGCGGCTAGCCTTCAGCGATCTGGAACGGGTAGCCCAACGCGCTCGCGGCGGCGATATTGGCGGTCATGTATCCCTCCGCGCTGCGGGACATGCCGTTCTCACCGCGCATCTCGTTGCCCTTGCCCGCCAGGGCTTCCGCTTTGTCGGCGATGTCGGATACGCCGAACGCCAGGTGGTATGGGCCGGGTCCGAAGGTTTTCAGGTATTCGCCCATGGCCGAATCTGGATCCAGCGGCTCGGTGAATTCAACGTTGGTCTGGCCCACCTTGTAAACCGCGTTCTTCATCCCCCGGGTCGGGAACACCTCGATCTTCACCGGCGTCAGGCCGAAGTTCTCCTTGATGTACGCGGCCATGGCGTCAGCGTCATGGACAAGGATTCTGACGTGATGTATAAACTCGAACATCGCCGGTTCTCCTGGGCGTGTATTGAACTGGAAACGGAGGCTCGAAAAGGTGGCTAGGCGGATCCTGCTGGTCGGTGGCGACGAGTTCCGGGCATCCTGCGCCGGCATGGATCGTCACGTGCTTGAGGCTACCGGAGAGGCGAACCCTCGCGTCGCCATCGTACCAACGGCGGCTGCCTTTGAGAACCCCGCCCTCGCCGCCAGCAACGGCGTGCGTCACTTCACCGGCCTGGGGGCATCGGCATACGGACTGGACGCAGTGCGCCGCGAGGACGCCGAGAACCCCCGCGTGGTGGCGCAGCTGGACGGCGCCCACGTCATCTATTTCACCGGGGGCAGTCCAGAGCACCTGCATTCCGTGCTTGCCGGGTCTCCGCTGCTCGCCGCCGTCGACGACGCATGTGACGCCGGGGCGATCTGGGCCGGCTCCAGCGCCGGCGCTATGGTGCTCGGTTCGGTAATGCGACGACCCTCGTCCGGCTCGCCCGTTTCCCCGGCCTTGGACATCGTGTCCAACGTGATGGTTCTGCCCCACCATGAGCGCAGCGACCCCAACGCTGTAACCGATCAACTGGCCGGCTCCGCGACCGTCGGGCTCACTGCCCTGGGCATTGACGGCGGTTCCGGGGCGCTCCTGGATGCCGACGGCGCTATCGCCTTGGGCGCCGGCAACGTCACAGTTTACCGCTCCGGCGAGTGGCGCCGGTACGCCGTCGGGGAGCCGATCCCCGGCCTGACCGTCGACGGCCCGGCCTCCTAGCCCTGTCGGGATCGAAGCTCCTCCCACACCGCGTTGGGCGAAACGCCGGCGGACGCCATCAGCGTCAACGTGTGGTACAGCAGGTCGGCGATTTCCGCGGGCAGGTTTTCCGTTTCTCCTGTGGCCGCTGCCAGGGCGGCCTCGCCGGCTTCTTCAATCACCTTTTGGCCCACCCGGCTGGTTCCTTCGGCCAGCAGTTTGGCGGTGTAGCTGCCCTCGGGCATCTCCCGCTGCCGGTCCTTGATTACGGCGAACAGCTCGTCCAGGATGCGCGGGCCGCCGTCGGAGCTCATGTAGTCGTCGGGCAGGTCGTCCATCTTGGTGTAGAAACACGAAACTTCCCCGGTGTGGCAGGCCGGGCCGTCGGGTTCTACCTTGAGCAGGATGGTGTCGCCGTCGCAGTCGACATACCACTCGCGGAGGTTGAGGTAGTTGCCGGACACCTCGCCCTTGTGCCACAGGTCTTCCTGGCTGCGGCTGTAGAACCACACCTGGGTGCCTTCCACCGTCCGCTTGAGCGAGCCGGGGTTCATGTACCCCAGCATCAGCACCTGGCCGGTGTTGATGTCCTGCGCGATGGCAGGTACCAAACCTTTATCGTCCAGTTTCACTTCGCTCATCATATCCTCCGTGGTCCAGCGGCTATACCAGCCTGGCCAATACGTCGGGCAGTTCCAGCAGGTCGCGGATCTCCGCGTCCGGTGTGGGCAGGTCCGGGTCGGCCGGGTGTCCGGCGCGGTTGATCCATATTGCGGTCATGCCCACCGCCCGAGAGCCCATCACATCCTCGAATTGGCGGTCGCCCACGTAGGCGCACTCCGATGGCTGCACCCCAAGCCGGCTCACCGCCGCGTCGAACAGACGCCGGTCGGGCTTGTAGCACCGCAGGGCTTCCGACGAAATGACCGCTCCCATGCTCACCGGAATGCGGGCCACCACGGGGTTGAGGTAAGCGTCGTCGGCATTCGATATCACCGCCAGGCGACGGCTTTGTCCCAGGATCGACAACGCCTCGACCGCCTCCGGATACAAGGGACGGGTCCCCAAGTCGTCGATAGATTTTTGGGAGGCCTCCCGGGCATCGCCTTTCAGGTTCAACTCTTCGAACGCCGCGGCGAAAGCGTGTGCCCAGCCATCGAGGTACGACTCGAACACCGCTCCCGGCGCGGTTCGACGGTCTCGGAAATTGCCGGCGCCGTAGTCCCAGGCGTGCCGCAATTCTTCGGGGGTGGTGTCCAGTTGCTGGTCCTGGATAATCGTCTCGAAGGTCTGACGCCACAGGTCGGTTCCGTCCTGCGCTATCGTGTTGAACATGTCGAAAATTACGGTGGTGATAGCGCTCATCAGGTTCCTTGCGCAGCGTGCCGTGCGGAATCAGATTCTCATGGGAACGCCGCAGGCGGCCAGGTACTCCTTGGCCTGGGCGATTGAATACGTGCCGAAGTGGAAGATGCTGGCCGCGAGCACCGCGTCGGCCTCGCCGTTGGCGAAGGCGTCGTGCAAGTGCTCCAGCGTGCCGGCGCCTCCGCTGGCGATCACCGGAACCGGCACCGCCCGGGATATGGCGCGGGTCAGGGGCAGGTCGTACCCTTCCTGCTGCCCGTCCTCGTCCATACTGGTCAGCAGGATTTCGCCGGAGCCCAGGGCAACTGTCCGCTGCGCCCATTTCACGGCATCCAGGCCGGTGGGATTTCGTCCGCCGTGGGTGAAGACCTGCCACCCAGAGTCGGCGTCAACCGCCAGAGAAGGATCGCGTGGTGCCGGGAATTCTTCGCCCGGCGCAACCCGGCGGGCATCTATGGCGGTGACGATGCACTGGCTGCCGAACTGCGCCGCCCCTTCGGACACCAGGCCGGGAGTATTGATCGCCGCAGTGTTGACCGAGACTTTGTCGGCGCCGGCGTTCAGCATTCGGCGCACGTCTTCAATCGACCGGATGCCTCCGCCCACGGTCAGCGGTATGAAAACCTGCTCGGACACGCTCCGGACGACATCGACCATCGTGTCGCGAGAATCGCTGCTGGCGGTGATGTCCAGGAAGACCAGTTCGTCCGCGCCTTCCTCATCGTAGCGCGCCGCCAGTTCCGCCGGGTCGCCGGCGTCTCGCAGGTTCACGAAACTGGTGCCTTTAACGACGCGGCCGGCGTCGACGTCCAAGCAGGGTATGATGCGTCGGGTCAGCACGGGGGATTGTCATCCGATGCGATGGAGTTTAAGACGGTTCAACTTGGCAGCCGGGCGGATTATTCGGTTTCGCGGGTCAAGATGGCGACCTGTTCGGGGGTAAGGGGCATACCCTGCGCTGCCAATTCTCGCTGGATGCGCTCGCGCTCTTCCTTTCGGCCTTCCGCTTTGCCTTCCGCTTTGCCTTCGATCTTGCCTTTGGCCCTGGCCCTTTTCTCGACCGCTTCTTTGGCAGCAAAGAACACTTTGAAACCTCCGTATAACGCCGCTGTGGTGGGGAACAGAAGCAGCGTAGCCACTATTATAATTCCGTCTTCTCGTTCGGTCAGCCCTTTGAGCCAGCCCAGAGCCGGCAGTTGGCCGCACAGCGCGCAGTCGGTGACCAGTACGGCCACCAGCATACTGATGCTGATTGACACCGCCCCGTCGAAGAACCGCCATATTGACCGATTGCCGTCGTGGTTTTCTGTCATAACGTCCCTACTCACTTGTTGGCCGGGTTGTTTCACCTGAGCCCGAGATATCCATGTCTTTCAATGGCCTCGCGGTTGCTGTCAAAATCCTTATCCTTGCCCGGAGTCCGGGCGGCATCTATCATGTTGCACTGATTACCGGCCTCAGGCCGATTGCACACAGGAGGCAAAACATGGCATTGACACTCGCAGACAGCAACAGGATTATGGCGGCGGCCATCTCCCAGGCCAATGAACTCAACATCAAGATCAGTGTGGCGGTGGTCGACTCCGGCGGCCGACTCATCGGCCTGCAGCGCATGGACGGAGCTATCTGGGCGTCGGCCTACGGCTGCCAGGGCAAGGCGGTAGCGTCGGCCGCCTTCGGGCGACCCAGTGGCGAGATGCAGGACCGGGCCACGGCCCCCACGCCGGCTGGCATCCGGGAGCGCTCCGGCTCGGAAATGATCTTTGGCCAGGGCGCGGTGCCCATCGTGCAGGACGGCGCGGTGGTCGGCGCCTGTGGTGTCGGCGGCGGCACCAGCGAGGAAGACGAGCAGTGCGCTTCGGCAGGAGCGGGAGCCCTGTAACCGTCCCATACCGGTGAAACCCGGGATCCGCCTGTGGCCGGGGCATCCGCGGAAGATGCCCGGAACCACAGGCGGTTCTTCGTGTCGGTCAGGGCGCCAGCGCCAGAACCGAAGCCGGGCTCCCGCTTCCGCCCACCAGCGGCAACCGCCCGATAACCAGCGTCGCACCCGTGGCTGGCAACTGGTCCAGGTTGTTCAGGCACTCCAGCACCAGGGCGCCTCTGCTCAGCGCTGCTCTGCTGACATCAAGAGCCGGGTCTCTCCCGGCGTCTACACCGTGGGTGTCGATGCCGATGCCCGCTGCGCCTCGCTCGTCCAACATGCACGCCACCGCCTCGGACGTGAACCCGGGGGTGTGCATCAGACCGTCGACGCCCAGGTTGATGAACCTTTCCGGCTCGTACCAATAGCGCCCCCACCCGGTCAGCAGCAAGACAAGCGACCCCGCCGCGATTTTCCCGTGCTTCCGCTCCCACTTTGCGAATTCGTGTACCGTCAGCACGTAGTCCGGATCCATACTGGCGCTGCTGCGTGAGTCGATGACCACAGCCGGCGCGATCAGGGCCTCGGGCGGGATGCGGTCCGGCCCAGGGCCCTGATCGAATAGCGCTGATGGCGTCGAGATGTGGGTGCTGCTGTGCTCCCCCATGCTGAACCGCCGCAGGAAATAGCCTTCAGCCGGGATACTGGCCGTCGTCTCGAACCGCACCGGCGGGTCTCCGGGCCAGAGGGGAATGTCGGGCTGGATCGGGTGCGTCAGGTCCACCACCCGGCGAAAGGCGACGATCCTCTCCGGTTGTTCCATGGTGCCAAAGGGGGCTCAGGCGGCCGATGGCAGCGTGTTACGCGCCGGCCGCGTGCCGGCCTTCTGCATCCCGGCCGGGATCATGCCTTGCATGTTGTCCACGTGCTTGTCGACCCAGATCATCGCATCGGGAAAGCTGCGGGTGGCGCCAAGTTCGGTCAGCTGACCGAACTCGTTGCGTCCGTAGATCACGTAGCAAATCGATGGAACCTCACCGTGGATCAGATAACCCCGGTAGGATATCCGGCGTCCGCCGGCCGGGATGCGTGAGGTGGCTACGGCGTGGGTGGCGTTGATGACGCTGTTGCGGATGTCGGTGCTCATTTCAGCTCCTGGTGCGCTGTTGGCAGCGCATTTGTGTTGAGCACATGTTCTAACAAACGCCTGTTCTATGTCAATGCAGGATGCGACGGATTTTCGGTTGTTTGTTCCAATTATCTCGGGCAAGGCGCAATGCAATAGGCCGGCGGTAATGCCGGCCCGTTTCGCGTGCGTGATCCTGGCCGTTAGTCGCCGCTGGCCTGCCGCAGGAATTGATCCACGGGTACCGTCTCCTGGCTGGAGGTTCCCATATCCCGGACTACCACGGTTCCGTCTCGCACCTCGTCATCGCCGATGATCAACGCGGCGGCTACCCCCAGGGCGTTGGCCTGCCGCATCTGTCCCCGTAGCGCCCGGCCTCCGTTGGCTAGGATCGCTCCGACCCCGGCGTTGCGCATCCGGCTGACCAGTCGAACGCCCTCGACGCGGGCGTCCTCGCCGATTGTCGCGATCAGGTAGCGCGGGGACGGTTCATCAGGAACGGGGATCTCGTCACGACGCAGGTTGAGCGCCAGCCGTTCGATCCCACTCCCGAAACCGATCCCGGGCGTGGGTCTTCCGCCCAGCTGCTCGATCAGACCGTCGTAACGCCCGCCGCCGAGGATGGTGGATTGCGCTCCCTCTACGGCCGGCTGGATTTCGAACACGGTGCGGGTGTAGTAGTCCAGACCCCGAACCAGCCGGTGGTCCACCCGGTTTGGTATCCCCGCCGCGTCCAGGTAGGAACGCACTCGGTCCCAGTGGGTTTGGCACTCGCCGCAGAGGCATTCCACCGACTTGGGCGCTTCCTCGCCCAGCGCGCGGCACGTCTCCACCTTGCAATCCAAGAGTCGCAACGGGTTGCGCTCCAGTCGCAGCCGGCAGTCCGGGCACAGGTTCGCGGTCTGGCCCTGGTAGTAGGACTTCAGGGCTGCGATGTACTCCGGGCGGCACTGCCCGTCGCCGATGCTGTTGGTCAGCAGGGTGATGTCCGAGAGGCCGATGTCGTGCATGAACGTCCACGCCAGTTCGATCACCTCAGCGTCCACCGACGGATCGCCGTCGCCGATGGCTTCCACGCCGAATTGGTGGTGCTGCCGGAACCGCCCGGCCTGCGGCCGCTCGTAGCGGAACACCGGACACAGGTAGTACATCCGCACCGGTTGCGCCTGGTTGTGCATTCCGTGTTCCAAGTAGGCGCGGCACACCGGCGCCGTACCCTCCGCGCGCAGGGTCAGGTGGTCGCCCCCCCGGTCCTCGAAGACGTACATCTCCTTTTCGACGATGTCCGTCCCCTCGCCGACGCCGCGCACGAAAAGCCCCGCGTCCTCGAACATCGGGCTGTCGATCCGGCCGTAGCCGAACCGTCGCGCCACGTCAGTCGCATGGCCCTCGATGTAGCGCCAGTACTTTTGCTCTGTGGGCAGGCGGTCGGCAGTGCCCCGCGGGGCTTGAAAGGTTGGCATGGCGTGGTCAGCGCTCCTTGTGCATTGGCCGAGCAAACAGAAAAACGTGTGCGAGGTTCATTCTATCACCCGGCTGCTGAAACCTGCGCACGTCGACCCATCCCACTGAACTGTCACGCTTTGCCCTCGGCTTCCAGTTGGGACACCTCATCCTGCGTCAGCCCGCCGATGGTGCAAAGCACGTCCCGATTGTGTTGGCCCAGCGTCGGCGGCGGGTTGGCCGGGGTGTCGACGCACCCTGTGAGTTGCACCGGCGTGTTGACCGTGCGGAAAGGCCGGCCGTAGGTGTCCCCGCTGTCCACGAACATGTTTCGCGTCTCCAGGTGCGGGCAGCTGTCCAGGTCCGCTGCGTCCTGCACGATGCCCATGGAAAACCCGCAATCCAGCAGGTGCTGGTTCAGCTCCCGTTTCGGAATGTTCTGAGACCATTCTTCAATCGCCGGAACTATGTGGCTAGTGAAGAAAGGACCAGTTACGCCACGACCGAGATAGCGCGGGTCGTCGCCCAGTTCCGGCCGCCCGACAAGGTTCCACATGGCGCGCCACTTGTCGTCGGCGTCGCCGGCGCCGGCCAGCACCACGTGCCCGTCGGACGCGCGAAGGGTGAGTTGCGCGGAGAACATGTTCTCGCGGGCCGTGGTCGTCACCTGCCCCGTGCACTGGAACAGCGGCATGCTGCTGGTGGTGTGAGCCGCCATGCAGTCGTACATCGACATGTCCACGTGCTGCCCGCGGCCGGTCTTGCGCCGCGACTCCAGCGCCAGCATCACGCCCAGCGCGGCCCATACCGCCGGCACCGAATCGCCCATGTTGTCGCCAACCATTTGGGGGCCGCTCTCCGGCGTCCCTGTGGTCACCATCCAGCCGCCCATGCCCTGGACGCAGGGGTTGTTGGCCGGCCAGTTGGAGTAGGGCCCGCGCAATCCGTCGCTGTCCCCATACCCTGAGATGCTCGCGTACACCAGCCCGGGGTTGATCTCGCTGAGCCGCTCGTAGCTGAAACCAAGGCGTCCCATGGCGCCCGGCCCCCAGTTGTCCAGGAGCACGTCTGATACCCTGAGCATGTTTTCGAAAGCGCGCTTGCCCACCGGGTCTCTCAGGTCCAGGGACACGCTTTTCTTGTTGCGATTGACCCCAAGGTAGCGGGCGCTGATCTGCGAGCCATCCGGGCCTTCCACGAAAGGCTCGTTCCGGCGCGCCTGGTCTCCGGTGCCCGGTCTTTCGATCTTGATTACCTCCGCGCCCATATCCGCCAGGATCATGGAGCAGAACGGCCCGGCTACGATGTGCGTGGCGTCCAGCACGCGCAGCCCTTCCAGCGGCAGCGGTTGCAGATTCGATTCAGGGTTTGCGGTTGATGTCATGGTCCAGCTCCATCGGCGTACCTGGATTGAAACGACGCTATCGGGATGCGCTTGTCCCAACTATACGGGATATAGCGCACGCCTGGCGCGAGAGGCCGTCAGGTTTCCGGCGGCCGGTATCGCCGCCGCGGAGCGCGCCGCCGCCCTTGGCGTAGCCACCCGTCCCGGCTGTGGACCTTAGCGCGACCGCTCCCGGATGTAGTCCACCATCTCCAGCAGTGAGCGTCGTGGAGCGCAGTCCGGCAGATCGTCCAGCGCCGCCGCCGCCTCGGAGCAGTAGTCGCGAATCACTGCAAAGCAGTCGGGCACGATGCTCGACCCGTCAATCATATCCAGGGATTTCTGCAGCAGGTGGTCCACGTCCGAGCCGCCGCTGGTTATGGATGCGAACAGCCTGTCTATTGGGTGATCCTCGGGGTACCGTTCCATCAACATGATCGTCGGCAGCGTCAACACGCCCTGCATCAGGTCGTTGCCCACAGGCTTGCCGATTTCGCTGGCGTCGCCCTGGATGTCCAGCAGATCGTCCACGATCTGGAATGCCATGCCCACGTTGTACCCGTACCTCCGCAGCGCCTGCACCTGGTTCTCCGGCGCGCCGCTGAGGATAGACCCGGTTTCGGCGGAGGTGCAGAATAGCGAGGCCGTCTTGCGATAGATGCGCTCGTTGTACAGCCGGCGGGCCTTGGACGGGTCGAAGGTGGTGAAGAACTCGATCAGTTGCCCGCTGGCCAATTCCATGATGGTTTCGGAGAACCGGCGGATGACGCGAACCACCCCGGTGTCGCAGACGAAGGTCGCGGAAGTGGCGAACAGGTAGTCGCCGAGCAGCACCGCGACGTGGTTCCCGTACATCTTGTTGATGGTGGGCTTGCCTCGGCGCAAACCAGCGTTGTCCACGGTGTCGTCGTGTATCAAGGTAGCCAGGTGCAGTAGTTCCACCGCCGTCGCCATGATCAGGGAGCGTTGACGTTCGTGCTCGTGGAACCCCGCCGCCAGCAGTGTCATCGCTGGGCGAACCCTCTTGCCGCCCGAACGCAGGGCGTAGTCCAGCAGCGGATCCAGGTCGGCGATGTCGGTCTGGCACAGCTCGTATAGCTGCTCTTCAACCTGGGCCAGTTGGTCGACCACCGGAGCGTAGATCGATACGGTTTGCAGGTCCAACCCGGTTTGCACGGTGGATCGCTCTGGAACCGCTGGTCAGGCAGAGACGCCCAACTGGCCGGCTTCCTGCTCCGCCACGGCGTCGTCCAACTTGGTGTACAGGTTCGATGGATTCCGCAGCGCGCCGCCAGGCTTGATGGCGCCGACGAGCGTGTCGAAGTCCCACGGCTCGTTGGATACCTCTCCGTCGAAGCCCAGGAACCCGTGCAGCGTTTGGCTGGTGAAGGGAAGATACGGCGCCAGCATGACCTTCAGACAGTTGAGCACCTGTATGGTCGTTCCCAGAGAGCGAGCAGCGTGCGCCCGGTCTTCCTTGATGGCCTGCCACGGCGCCCTGGCGTCGAGATACCGGTTGCACTCCTGCGCCAACCCGAATGCTTGGCTGATTCCGGCGCGGAACCGGGTATGCGCCAGGCTGTCGTCCACGGCCGTCATGGTCTCGCGAGCCGTTTGCAGCAGGCCATGCTCCATATCCTCGGGAGCAGCCGCGTCCACCGGCACCTGGCCGTCGAAGTTTCGGTAGGTGAACCGCAGCACCCGGTTCACCAGGTTGCCGTAGGTGGCCACCAGCTCGTCGTTGTTGCGCCGGACGAACTCGCTCCAGGTGAAGTCGGTGTCCCCGCTCTCCGGCATGTTGATCGACAGCAGGTAACGCAGCGGATCGGGGTCGTACCGGTCCAGGTAGTCCGGCACCCACACTGCCCAGTTTTGGCTGGTGGAGAACTTGAGGCCCTCCAGGCTCAGGAACTCGTTGGCCGGCACGTCGTAGGGCAGGTTCAGCCCGCCGTACCCCATGAGCATGGCCGGCCAGATGATGCTGTGGAACGGGATGTTGTCCTTGCCGATGAAATAGTAAGTCCGGGTATCCCCATCCTGCCAGTAATTCTGCCATTCGTCCGGATCACCGTTCCGCGAGGCCCATTCCACGGCCGCTGACAGGTACCCGATCACCGCCTCGAACCACACGTAAATGCGCTTTTCCTCGTAACCGTCCAGCGGCAGCGGCACCCCCCAGGTCAGGTCGCGAGTAATCGCCCGATCTTTCAGGCCGCCCTGCAGGAAGCTCCGAGTGCCGTTGGCCACGTTGGGCCGCCAGTGGTGTTGCTGGTTGACCCACTCGAGCAGCGGTTCCTGGAAGGCGGATAGCTTGAGGAAGAAGTGCTCCGAATCCCGAAACGCGGGTGTGTTACCACAGATGCTGCAATACGGCTTCACCAGATCAATCGGGTCCAGCGTATGCCCGCAGTTGTCGCACTGGTCTCCTCGAGCCCGCTGGTTGCTGCAGTGCGGACACGTTCCCTCCACGTACCGGTCCGGCAGGAATCGGTCGCAGCCCGAGCAGTGCGCCAGCAGCATGGTGTCGGGGTAGATGTACCCCTGTTCCTTCAGGCGCAGGAAAAAGTCCTGCACCACCGCCTGGTGGTTCTCGGTATGCGTGGTGGTAAACAGGTCAAAGGAGATGCCCAGCCGTTCCCAGGTGTCCAGGAACTGGGCGTGGTAGCGCTCCAGCACCTCCTGCGGTTCCAAGCCTTCCTGGTCGGCGCGGATGGTTATGGGAGTGCCGTGGGCGTCGGAGCCGGATACCATCAGCACGTCGTTGCCCTTCATGCGGTGATAGCGGGCGAATATATCGGCTGCCAGGTAGCAGCCGGCAACGTGTCCCATGTGCAGCGGGCCGTTGGCGTAGGGCCACGCGACACCTATCAAGATACGTTCGGGCACGGTACCCTCCATACTCCGATAACTGAACTGGTAAAGCAATTCTAGCATAACGGGTGTTCTGCTTTCGTGCATTTGAACTCCCCGGATGGCATGATTCGCCGCGTCGGCAACGGGTTCGTCGCGCGAACGATGTTCCGTTGGATCGGCTGGTCTGATCTCTGGCCTTGCATACGGTAGAATACCGGCAGCATCGCCACCTTGAATCCCTGAATCCCTCCACGCCCCAGCCCAACCCATGGACAGCTCCCATGACTGAACCCATAGGCCCAGATCTCTTCCGTCATCTGAAAACCGTGGGGGACCCGACCGTCTCTCCCGACGGTTCACGGTGCGCTTACGTGCTCTCGTGGATTGATGAGAAGGGTTCGGAACCCCGAGCGCGCATTTACCATGTGGGGCTTGGCGCCCCGGCCGCGGCCGCGGTGCCTCGCGCGTTTACGCAGGGCGACAACGACGGCCATCCGCGTTTCTCGCCAGACGGCGCAAGCCTGGCATTCCTGCGCGCTGGCGCAAACGACAGCGGCTCGACCCGCCAGATCTGGCTCATGCCCGCTGGCGGCGGCGAAGCAGCCCAGCTCACCGAACTCGCCGGCGGTGTCAGGGAGTTTTCCTGGTCGCCCGATTCCGGGCGTCTGGCGGTTGTGTCCGACGTGGAGCCGGGAGGCCATCCCAGGGAGCCAGACTTGCCTTCTGCCAAGGAAGCGCACCGCATACGCTACCGGCACGACGCCATCGGTTGGCGCGGCGACAACCACTTCCACCTTTTCGTCGCGGATGCCACCTCCGGCAAATCCGGCCAACTGACCTCCGGCGATTGGGACGACATGGCCCCGGCGTGGTCTCCTGACGGCAGGCGCATCGCCTTCATATCAGGGCGTTCCGGCGACCGGGACGTCACCGCGAACAACGAGGTCTACGTGGTGGACGTCGCCGGTGGGCTCCCGCAGAACGAAGAGACT
The DNA here is from genome assembly GCA_034428455.1 of Dehalococcoidia bacterium. GTDB lineage: Bacteria > Chloroflexota > Dehalococcoidia > Lucifugimonadales > UBA3495 > Bin87. The sequence goes on along the minus strand of DAOUHZ010000048.1, from coordinate 12,771 downwards.
GCGGAACCGGAACTGTGGTCCCAGGGCCTTACCGACGTTGCCGCGGTGTCCTGGTCGCCCGACGGGCGCCGGCTCCTTGCCGCCGGCGGGATCGACGACGGTCTGGCGGTGTTGTGGCAAGCGTATCTCTACATTCTTGAGGCCGGCTGCCCGCCCCGGCAGCTGACCGACGACAGCATCCGCCCTTGCCTCGGGTACCCGGGCATCTATCCGCCCCTCGATCTGCGGTGGCTGCCGGGTGACGAGGACGACGGGCACATCGTCTTCTTGGGAGACTCCCAGGGTGAAACCAGGCTTTACGAGATGGCAGTGAGGTCGGGCGGCGGCCCCGTTCCAAGCGCGATTACGAGCGGCGGGGAACTCCTGTCGGGTGTGGCCATGGACGCGGCAGCGAATCAGGTGGTGGTAACCGGCTCGGACCCGGCAAGTCTGTCTGATGCCTACGTCATCGACCGTGTGGCAAAGCCGTGCGAGACTAACCGGCGCCGGATCACTGCTCATAACGACGCTTGGCTCTCCCAACACGTTCCCGCTCCCATGGAGAAGTTCCTGCTCGAACGAGAGGACTGGGACATCGAATGTCGCCTGTACCATCCGCCCAACTTTGATCCCACCCAGCGCTACCCGTTGGTGCTGGAGATTCACGGCGGCCCCAACGGAGCCTTTTACGATTCATTCGTGCCGTGGCACCAGGTATTGGCTGGAGCTGGTTACCTGACCCTGGCGGTGAACCCTCGCGGCTCGTCCACCTACGGCGAGGAGTTCGTCAACGCCGTTCTGGGTGACTGGGGCGGCGACGACTACCGCGATCTCATGGCCGCCGTGGACCTGGTATGTGAGCGCGACTACGTGGACACCGACCGGCTGGGCGTTCACGGGTACAGTTACGGCGGATACATGACCACCTGGATGATCGGACACACCAACCGGTTCCGCGCGGCGGTGGCCGGCGCCCCCTGCATCGACCTGTGGACTATGTACGGCACTTCGGACATCGCCACCAGCTTCGGCGAAACCCAGTGGGCCATCCGGCTTGCCGGGGGAATGCCAATCAGCCGTACATTGGCCAGCGAATTGGCGGAAGGTGTTGATACGCTGGCCTTCCGCCTGCTCCAGCGGTCGCCCATCAAGTTTGCGCCGCAGGTTGAGACTCCCGTGCTGTTGCTCCACGGCGAATCCGATGCCCGATGCCCCATCGGCCAGAGCGAGCAGTATTTCCAGGTGATGAAGCGGCTGGACAAAGAGGTGGAGATGGTGCGGTTCCCCGGCTGCGGTCACGGGTTTCTCCGCACGGGGCACGTTGCCCTGCGCCAGGAATACCTGGAACGCATGCTGGGATGGTTCCAGCGTTGGCTCTGATCGACCCACTCTGCCAGCTATCTGGACGTTTCGCGCTGACGGCTCCCAATTCTTGAGTACCACCTTGACCCATCATAGTAGAAGGATGCAACCATGCCCGATCCCGATCTCAGCGTTCAGCAGGTACGTCAGATGGCTGACCTGGTCGGCATACCCATTGACGACGCCGATCTGCCCGAAGTGGCCAATCGGTTCGCCAGCCTGATGCAGGAGCTAGACGGCCTGCGCGACCTGGACCTGGAAGGCATCGAGCCCGTCACCATCTTCCCCGACCCGGACGCGAGCTGAAGATCAGCAACGGGATGCGCACTCTGTTATCCCCCATGGGCGGGAAGTGCGCGCCTTCGGCTCTCGAGTGAATGGCTCGCCCAAGCCGTGGTCTGATCTCGACTTGGCCGTTTCCGGACCATCGCCAATGGGTTGGAGAAATGTCGAACGTCTGATCGAGGCATTTCAGGAGTCCACTTTACCGTTCCGCGTCGATGTACTTGACTGGCACGAGGCATCGCCCGCGTTCCAGGCCATTATCGCCGAGCATTACGCCGTCATTCAGGCGGGCCAATCCGCCGGAGTTTCACCATGACCACTGCCCAAGCCCACGACGATATCGTTTTCCTCTCCGCCGAGGCTACCTCGGCCGCCATCCGCAACGGTGATTTCACCGCCACCGACGCGGTCAACGCTTACCTGCGTCGCATCGACGCCATCGACGGCGACATCAAGTCCTACATCACCGTGTGCCGCGAGGAGGCTCTGGGAGCCGCCGCGGACGTGGACGAAGCCATCCGTCGCGGCGACGCATCCGCTGTTGGAGGGGCTCTCTTCGGCGTGCCCATGGCCATCAAGGACCAGTTCAACACCGAGGGTATCTTGACCAGCAACGGCTCGCGCGCCTATGCGGACAACGTGCCGCCCGAGGACGCGACGGTGGTGACCCGCCTCAAGTCAGCCGGCGCCATCCTGCTGGGCAAGCTCAACCTCAGCGAGCTGGCCATGGGCGGAACCGCCGACCCGCCCTATGGCACTCCTCACAACCCGTGGCGTCACGGCCACACACCCGGCGAGTCCAGCAGCGGGTCCGGCGCGGCCCTGGCGGCGCATCTCTGCGCGGCGTCGGTGGGCGAGGACACCGGCGGCAGCGGACGCGGGCCAGCGTCCTACTGCAACGCCGTGGGCCTGCGCCCCACCTTCACCCGCATCAGCCGGCATGGCATCACGCCCATGTGCTGGTTCATGGACGCCGCATCTCCGATGACCAAGACCGTTGAGGACTGCGCACTGGTCCTGGGGGCCGTGGCTGGGTACGATCACATGGATCCCACGACGAGCCGCCGGCCGGTTCCCGACTATCGCGCCATGCTAGACGGCGATATCCGAGGGATGCGTATCGGCCGGATGACGGAGTTGTGCAACTCGCCCGACATGCACGCCGACGTGCGGAGCGCCAACGACGCCGTTCTGGACACCCTCGCCGGTCTGGGGGCCGGGGTGGTCGACGTTTCCCTGCCGCTTACCGAGATCGCCGGCGCGATTTTCGTGGGCATCGCTGACACCGAGGGGGCTGGCGCCCGCGACGGGCTAATGCGACGCTCCCCCGAGCTATTGGATCGGGCGTCCCGTACCCGCTTGCAGAGCGCCTCCCTGGTGCCGGCCAAGGTGCAGAACCGGGCCATGAAGGCCCGCGTGCTGCTCCGGCAACAGTTCGAGGATGCCTTCCAGCAGGTGGACGTGTTAGTTTCCCCCACCGCACCATATCCGGCGCCACGTCACGACACCCTGACCGCGCCCTTCGAGTCTGCGGATGACGTGCGCCAGCGGTTCTTCTTCCGCCGATCCTACACCGGCTGCTACCCGTTGGCCGGGATGCCCGCCGTGTCGATCCCCGGCGGGTTCACTGAGGACGGACTGCCCATCGGTGTCCAATTGGGAGGGGGTCCCTTCGCCGAGGGAACCATACTGCGGGCCGCCTACGCGTATCAGGAAGCCACCGACTGGCACACGCGCCGGGCCCCGGTCTAGCCGGTCGTTCCTCCAGGGTTCCCGGCTAGGTCCGGAAGGTCACCCTGCGGAACGCCTCGGCCAGGGTCAGGCCGCTGAAATCCTCATCGGGATACTCGTTGCCGGTGTCGGCGGCCTCTTTGGCCAGTGTCCGCACAAAACTTTCCAGATGTGCCCTGGATCGCTCGCGGACCAGGCTGCGGTGAGCCATAATCGCGTCCATCTTGGAGTCGAAACCGGCGGCGATGTCCACGAAGGTGTTGGGGTTCTCAGACCCCCAAAACATGACCGCCGCGGTTTTGTGAGGCTCAATCCCTTCGTCGGCGAACAGCTCACCGAAGTGCAGGTGGTCCCGAGCGTACGGGAACACCGCGTCCAGCGTCACCTGCCCCGCGATCCGGTTGTCCCGGTGCCATTGCATGTTGCGTCGATAGGGTTCGGCTGTCAGCACAACATCGGGTTTGACGATGCGGATCTGTCGGACGATGTCCCTGCGGAAATCCGACGCGTCTTCCAGTTCGCCGTCCGTCCGGCCCAGCATCACCACGTTCTTCACGCCCAGGATGTCGGCGGCGGCGAGTTGCTCCCGACCGCGGGCCGCGGCCAGTTCCGTGGGATCAACCTCCGGATCATCCGTGCCCTTGCTGCCATCGGTGCACAGGACGTAATGGACTTCAGAACCCCCGCGCACCCAGCGGGCTATGGTGCCGCCGGCCCACACTTCCGCATCATCGGGATGTGGAATAACCACCAAGGCGCGTTCTGGTGTGTAGTCCATGGGATATGATCCTCCGCTTGAAGTTCTTTCGACCAATGCGTGCCGGGAAAATCTTGCGAACGGCTGCGGCCCGGGCAGTCGCTGTCCGCTCGTTAATCTTGGATACCTGTGACCACCGGGGTCGATTCTTGCACGCGAGGCAGGAGAGCGTCCGGTACCGGCTCTGCGTCTTTTTCGCAACCCCACAGCCAGTGCAGGTCAGGAGTCGGATGCTTGGCGCCGTTCAGTGAAACCCGGTCGGCGATGATTTCGCCGGCCAGGATCCCGCCCGAGATTATGATGCGCATGGCTTCGTCCACGGTGATGTCGGTGGGCGTAACCTTGCTGGAGGCAGCCACCACCAGGTATCCGGAAGACGGCACCGGGGTGGTGGGCACGTAAATGGACAAATAATCCTCCACGCCGTCCAGCTTGCCCAGGTTCGACGTAATCAGCCCAATGGACAACACTCCCAGGCGCGGGAACTCCATGAGCACCACGCCCCGGTACTGCTGTTGCTGGGTATCCGACAGAAAGTCAATTCCCACGCGCGTCGTGTTGTACACCGCGCCGATTACCGGAATCCGCCCGATCAGATCGTGGATCTGGTTGATCAAAAACTTTGCCACCGCCCAACTGATGAGCAATCCGACGATGTAGATCACCACCAGCACCGCGGCTACCGCCACCAGGTCGGTCCAGTCGAAGCCGCCCGTCTTGGGAATGTTCAGCCAGCGTACGAACGGCTCCAGCAGCGAAGCCAACACGTCGTAGAAAAATTTGAATACGAAATAGGTCACCAAAACCGGCAGGAACACCAGCAGGCCGGCGACCATGCGGCCTTCCAGGTGCCGTATCGCCGACCCGAACGGCCGGCGGCGGCGCGGTTTCCCCTCCCCGTACCCCGGGTAATTAGGGAATCCGAATTCGTTCGGCGCCAGTCGACTGCGACGTGGCCGCATCAGCGAACCGTTCCCGGATCGTTTCCGGCCGACCCAAGGCGGCCGTAAAGCGCCAGCAGACGACCCGCCACCTGGTCCCAGCTCAACGTCTCCGCCCGGTTGCGGGCGGCCCGTCCCATGCTGTCCCGCAGGTCATCGTTGGCCATGATCATTTCCAGTGACTGCGCGAAAGCTTCGGGGCAACGCCAGGATTTCAGGTACCCGGTTCGGCCGTGCTGGACGATTGTGGAAAGTCCGCCCACTCTGGTTGCTACCACCGGAGTCCCGCAGGCCATGCTTTCCAGCGCGGCCAGGCCGAAACTCTCGTAGAACGACGGGACCACGCACACGTCCGCGGCGGAGTAATAAAGCGCAAGCCGTTCCTGGGGCACCCGGCCCACGAATTCCACCGTGTCTCCCAGCTGCAATTCGGCCGATAGTTGGTGCAATCGCTCCATCTCTCCGCTCCCGTCGGCGTCGGATCCCACCACGAGGACCTGGACTCCATCTTGTGATTCCAGCGACGCTGCGGCGTGGAGCAGCAGGTCAGCGCCCTTCAGCGGCTCGATTCGGCCCACGTACAGCATTACTTTGTGCCCGTTCAGGCCCAGTTGTTGGCGCGCTTCTGTCCGTTCGATGGGCCGGAAACGGCTCAAATCGACCCCGCAGGGTATCAGGGCCACCCGGTTTCTGTCGGCGCCGTAGAGCCGCACCATGGCGTCCCGCTCGTGGGGGCTGAACGCCACGACGCAATCCGCTTCTGCGATGATTCGCTCTTCCGTTTCTTGACGCACCGCCGGCTCTTGCTCGCCGGAACGTGACTGCAACTTGATGCGCGACAGGGTGTGAAAGGTCACGACCTGGGGCGCGCCAGTGGCGGCCGCCAGGCGCAAGCCGGCCCAGCCGCTCAACCAGTAATGCGAATGGATTGCCAGGTATCTGACGTTGTTGCGCTGCTGGTATTCCCTCACCCCGGCCACAAATTCGTCCAGGTAGTTGGACAAATCCCCCAGCGGCGCATCGTGAGGTCCCGCCGGTACGTGAACGTAGTTAACCCCTTCGCTCTCCGCTTCATCCCCGTCGCATTGGTAAACGTGCTCCCGCGTGAACACGTCGACGGCCACGCCCCGGTTGGCCATTGCCTTGGCAAGTTCGCGCACGTGCACGTTCATCCCGCCCGCCTTCCCTTGCCCCGGCGCGGCCAGCGGGCAGGTATGGTAGGAGATCAGGGCGACCCGGGATGTACAGTCGGATATCAAGGCAAGGCGCTCCTGCGGCAGTCGACACGCACAGACATGAAAGGCGCAATCAGGGTGGTTCGAATTTTAGCGGTGAAGTGTTTCTGTTCCGTGTCGTTAGCCGCTGCCCCCGCCGAGCGCGTCGGTGCGCTGGAGCGTAATGCGGTAAAGATGATGGTCCCGACCGCCAAGCCGGTATTTGTAGGGTTCGTTCCCGCGCAGAAAGTCAAAGTATCGATAGCGGCGTTCCAGCGCGTCGCGCAGGCACAGCGCGTGCAGCAACAGACCGACACTGTAGTAGCGATACTCCGTGTCGTGTCCGCTGTTGTACAGCATCCTCACGCCGTCGTAATCCAGGCAGAGCGAGGCGGCCACGGGTTTGTCGTCCATCTCCATGAAGAAGAGCCGCAGAACTCCCTGGGCGGCTGTGGCGGCAATGAGCTTACGGAAGAAATCCTCCCGGTCAGCGGTGAGAAACTCGGCCTTTGCCGGGTCGCTGCTCCGCATCAGCTCCAGGAAGGTGTCCGTCCGGGCGCTGGCCTCGCTGGGATCCGAGACGCAGAACCAGCGCCAGTTCTCATGGCCTTCCAGCCGGCGCAGCTTCCGGCGCAGTTCGTGCCGGTCCTTTTTGCTCAATCCGGCCAGATATTCATCCCAGGTGGGTGGCAGGTCGATGCGTGGCGCGACGTCTTCTTCGGCGATGTCGACCGCATACCCGCGTTCGCGCGCCAAGTCCGGCAGCATCGCCAAGGTCGGCGAGTCTTCACCCACTGAATAAAGGTCCAGTTGCCGGCCACCACCGGAGTCGATCTCGTCCAGCAGCGCCGGGAAGAACGTCGGCTCCGTACCGCGGGCGATGACGAAGTCATTGTAGTCAAAGGTGTCGCTGTTGCCGACGAAGGAAAAATTGTCGCCGCAACGCGACAGCGACGCCAGGGCAGTCAGTTGCCCCGCCGCATCCGTCAGGTAAAACCCGGCCAGAGAGCGGCCGTTTTGGAAGGCGCTCCACCATAGTTCCTGCCAGGTGGGCGTGATGTACAGGTTGTTGACCACCGACCGACCCAGCAGCTCCTGCCACTGCTGACGGACTTCCTCGAAAGACGTGATCGGGGTTGCTGAGTGGCCGGTATTCATGGAAGGTGCGCCGCCTATACTCGGCCGTCCATCAGGTTCAGCAATTCGCTCGCGGAATATGACGGCGCGGCGCCATTGCCTCCGCTCCCTTGCCCGTGCCGGACCGCGGTCGTCACGACGCGATGGCCCGGTTTTTGGATTCCTCGCATGGACATGCACAGGTGCTCAGCCTCCACGCGACACGCCACGGCCAGCGGCTGCACGCGTGACATGACGGCGTCGGCCAGTTGTGCGGTGAGGCGCTCCTGCACCTGCAAGCGCCGTGCGGTGGTCTCCAGCGCCCGGCCAATCTTGCTGATCCCCGCGATGTGCCGGTCGGGTACGTAGACCAGGCTGGCTCGCCCGAAAAAGGGCAGCAAGTGGTGTTCGCACATCGAGTAGAAGGGCAGGTCTGCCACCAACACCGGGTCGTGGGTCACGTCCTCGGAAAAAATCGCGTCAATCTCTGCTGCCGGATCCGTTCCCACCCCAGAGAACAGCTCCGCGTACATTTCCGCCACGCGCTCCGGCGTTCGCCAAAGGCCCTCGCGCCCGCTGTCCTCATCGATGTACTTGAGGATGGCGCCCACCGCGACCTCAACGGCCGCCAGGTTCATTTTGGGTCCGACGGCGGTCATCTGGCGGGCAGCGTCTCCATTATGGCGTTCTCAATTGCCTCCAGGTTGGGCTTGACTTCCACCGTGTCGGCCTGGGCGCTGCTCACCGCCATGTCCGGGTCCTTCAGGCCGCTGCCGGTGATGATGCACACCGCCCGCTTCCCCGTCAGGTCCAGGCCGTTGCGTTTCATCTTCAGCAGGCCGGCGACCGAGGCGGCCGAAGCCGGTTCTCCGAATATCCCCTCTCGCGATGCCAGCAGGCGGTACGCCTCGAGAATATCGTCGTCGCTCACCGCGTCGATGACGCCACCGGACTGATCCCGCGCGCGCTCGGCGAATTTCCAGCTCGCCGGGTTTCCGATGCGTATGGCCGACGCGATGGTCTGCGGGAACGGCACCGGCTCGCCGCGCACGATGGGGGCCGCGCCCTCCGCCTGGAAGCCCATCATCCGGGGCAGAACGTCGTTTCGCCCCAGCTGGTGGTATTCGACGAAACCGCGCCAATATGCCGTGATGTTGCCCGCGTTGCCCACCGGTATGAACAGGTAGTCCGGGGCGTCTTCCAGCACGTCCGATATCTCGAAGGCGGCGGTCTTCTGTCCCTCGATGCGGTGCTGATTGACCGAGTTCACCAACGTGATGGGGTTGGTCTTGGTGAACTCTCGAACCAGCGCCAGGGCCGCGTCGAAGTTGCCGTCCACCAGCAGGATCCGCGCGCCGTAGGCCATGGCCTGGGCCAACTTGCCCAACGCCACTTCGCCCTTGGGGATCAGAACCCACGCGGCCAGGTTGCAGTAGGCGGCGTAGGCTGCGGCCGACGCGCTGGTGTTGCCCGTGGAGGCGCACATCACGCCGACGCTGCGCTCTTCCAGCGCTTTGGCCATGGCTACCACCATGCCCCGGTCCTTGAACGATCCAGTGGGGTTGCAGCCCTCCAGCTTGAAGTACAGGTTGGGGCAACCGAGCTCCGGCCCAAGTTGCCGCGACCGCACCAATGGCGTGTCGCCCTCACCCATCGAGAAGATGGGTGTCTCTTCATTGACCGGCAGCAGGTCCCGGTACTGTTGTAATACGCCTACGCCCATTTTCTACCGGGTTTGGCAGGCTGGTGCCACGGTGTCGTCTGGGGTCGTTTACTGTTCGATGCGGATCAGATTATTGACGCTCACCACGACGTCCAGTTGCGCCACGGCCGTCAGCGCGGTCTGCACGTCGGCCTCCCGGGAAGGATACGTGGTGATGACCAGTTGAGCGGTGCCGCTGCCCGGGTCGGTATCCTTCTGGATCACGGTGGCGATGGAAATGTTGCCGTCACCCAGGAGCCGCGCGATCTGGGCCAGCACGCCGGCTTGGTCGGCGCACGTCAGTCTCAGGTAGTACGCGCTGGACAGCTCGTCAATGGGCAGGATGGAGTCGTCGGGTGATTGGCCGCGACCATTGGAGACTGGCAGCAGCGCCGGCGCTCCTCCGCTGTCGATGAACCTGACCACGTTCAGGATATCGCCCATCACCGCGCTGGTGGTTGCGTCACGCCCGGCTCCCTGGCCGTGCAGGATAATCTGACCGCACAGGTCGCCGGTCACCTCCACGGCATTATACACGCCGTCAACCTTGGCCAGCAGGTGGTCTTCGGGAACCAGGGCGGGATGCACGCGGGCCTGGATAGCGCCGTTCGGCTGGGCCTCAGCGATCGCCAGGGATTTTATGGCGTAGCCCAGTTCGGCGGCGTAGCGAAAATCTTCCGGGCCCAGGCGGCTGATGCCCTCGGTATGGATCGCCCCGTGGGGTATCGATTGGTGAAAAGCCAAGCTCCCCAGCACGGAGAGCTTGTACGCGGCGTCGATGCCCTCGACGTCGTTGGTGGGATCGGCCTCGGCGTACCCCCGGCTCTGGGCTTCGGCCAGCGCATCGGCGAACGGCGTCTGGCTGCGCGCCATCCGGGTCAGGATGTAGTTGGTGGTGCCGTTGATGATGGAGCGAATCGAGCGGATGTCGTTGGCCAGCAGCTGGGACATCAAGCAGCCGACGATGGGTATTCCACCGCCGGCGGATGCCTCGAACAGCAGATTGACGCTTTGGGACTGCGCCAGCGCCAGGAGCGATGCGCCGCGTCGAGCCATCACCTCCTTGTTGGCGGTGACCACGTGCTTGCCGCCGGCCAGTGCCCTTTCCAGGTAGTCGCCGGCCGGTGTGTCGCCGCCCATCACTTCGACTACGACGTGGATGTCGGGGTCGGCGAGGATATCCTCCGGATTGGTGGTCAGCACGCCCGGCGGGGGAGCAGGCTCACGAGTCTTCGCCGCATCGCGCACCAGGGCACGCCTCAGCCGCACCGTGCGCCCGGTCTTGCGCTGAATTTCATCCGCGTTGCCCGCCAGAGCCGCAGCGACACCGCCCCCGACGGTCCCAAGACCCATCAGGCCGATGTTGATTGGTTCGGTTGCGGCGGGCATCTGGCAATGCTGCGGTCGGGTTCGCTTGACGCTTTGCTTTAACTCAGTTCAGTGTTCGGACTTTGGAGAGCGCCCTGAGATCTTCACGGGCCTTGCTGCTGGGGCGGTGGGGTAACCCTCGGCGCAGTCAGCCGCACTTGGTCAGTGACCCACGCGTACCGGTGGCTGTCGAAGTTGATTTTTACCCAGCCTTCCTCAGATCCGCGAGCTAACTGCTCATCCTTCCATTCCTCGACGCGCGCGCCGGCCATCTGGAAAAGCATCTGCGATTCGACCTCGCGCGTTTCCGGACCACCGATCGCCTGGATGATGAAGATCGTCTCGCCATCGTATATTGGCGTCGATACTTCCCCGGGTTCCAGTGTGGCCGGCTTGCGCGTTTCGGTGCCGTCCTCGGCTACTTCGGTCTCGCCGAACAGGTAGCGGTCGAACTCTGGAAATGCCCCTTCGGGCACCCACCCAATGTATCCATCCGAACCGCTGATCTCCCTGGACACGGACCCGAAGTCCTGGCCCAGCACCAGGCGCTCGCGGACCGCCTCCGGAGAAGCGGATGAGTTCAGACCCATCGCGATGGCTTGCAGTTCAACCTGTGGCGCTTCCTCGGGCAGGGAACCCAGCATGATGCCGAACAACGTGCTCTGGTGCAACCGCTCCTCCATGATCCGGCGGTAGGCGTCGTCGGTGAGGTTCACCTGGGTCAGGAAGTTCTTGTAAATGTTGTCGAACTCGGCATCCAACTGCGCTTCCAGTTGCGGGTCACCGGCTTCCTGACCCGGTTCCGGCTCGGGGCGGAATTGGTCGCGAATCGCCTCGTCAATCTGCGCGTCGGTGACGTTGATGCCGAGGCCGGGCGCCGCCTGGCGCAGTATCTCGGCGTGCAGCAGGTCGGTCAGCAACTGGAATGGGATGCGGCTGAAATCGACCTGTCCGCCCTGGTATCGGTTGATGCCCTGAAGCACGCGGATCCGTTCCACCAGGTCGCCCATGGTGAAGCGAACCCCACGCACCTCGCCGGCCATCACACGCGGCGGCAGTATGAACTGCTGGTACACGCCGGCCAGTACCACGCCAACGATCACCAGGATCAGGACAGCCCCGACAATGATCGCAATCCGCTGCCGGCGGGAATCCAGCCGGCGGCGCGTGCGCGCCGCCTGTACGGCTTCGGCGCTGGTCGCCCCGAGCCGACGACTGCGGCCGGCCGCGTTCCTGGACGGACGTCGCCTAGCCGGCTGTTGCGGAGCCTCCTCTGCCTCTTCGGCGCTGCGTTTCCAGGGCAGCGAAAGGTTCAGCATCTGGGGTTGGGCCGATCAGCGACCTGAACGCATCCCGACATTGATGCTGTGTTCGGGAGCGTAGGGCAACAGGGCGAGGTAGCGGGCCCGCTTGATCGCCTGGGCCAGAAGCCGCTGGTTCTTCGCCGAAGTGCCGGTCTTCCGCGTAGGTTCGATTTTTCCCTGCTCGGATATGTACCGCCGCAGGCGGTCCACGTCCTTATAGTCGGGCGTGACTCCCTCAACTGTGAAGGCGCACACTCTGCGGCGCGGTCCGTACCGTCGCCCGCCGCGGCCGCCGCCTCGTGGCCCGCCCCTTCCCGGGGGGCGTCCACCCGGACCACCCGGCCGTCCGCCCGGTCCACCGGGAGGGCCGCTTGGCCGTCCCCCAGGTCCGCCCGGGGGGCCGCCGCCCGGTCCGCCGGCAGGAGGACCGCCAGCGCCGGGAGGCCCACCGGTTGGGGCGGATGGCGCTGCGCCGGGGGGCGGAGTTGCAGGTGCGGATTGTGGGGTAGTCATTGCTGGAGATTCCTCCGGTGTGGGGAGTTCAGTTGGTATCGTCTTCAGAAGGGCAAGTCGTCGACGTCCATCGGGTCACCGCCGCCGCTGGCTCCGTAGCCGGCTCCGCGCCGGTCATCGTAGCCGCCACGCTGGTCGCCGTAGCCGCCGCGCTGGTCACCGTACCCGCCGCCGTCGGCCCTGCCGCCATAGCTGCGATCAGATTGTCCGCCGTAATCACCATATCCGGCGTCCGGTTGTTCGTCTCTACGGCCTAGGAATTGGACTTCCGTCACGTTTACGTCTAGCGAAAATCCAGGAGTACCGTCTCTGCGGTCATATTGGCGCGAACGGAGCCGGCCTTCAATATAGACTTGCTGGCCACGGGTGAGGAACTGGTTACAGGTGTCAGCCAGCCTACCGAAGGCGGTGCAATTGAACCATTCGGTTTCTTCGCGCTGTTCGCCTGCTGCTGTGGTATAGCGGCGGTTACTGGCAATGCTAAAGGAGGTCATCGGAG
>DAOUHZ010000047.1:0-25300 GCA_034428455.1 Dehalococcoidia bacterium | reverse complement strand
CCAGTTGTTCCGCCAGGAGCAGCGCTGGGTAGCCATGTTTGGCAGCGATAAGCGCTGAAGGCATCTAAGCGCGAAGCATCCCCCAAGATTAGGCCTCCCTCCCCGATTCAGTTCGGGGGTAAGACTGCAGCGAGACTAGCTGCTTGATAGGCCGGATGTGTAAGGCTGGTAACAGCTTCAGCAAACCGGTACTAACCAGTCGAGTGATTTGACCCACGCTAAGAGCTTCTAATTCTCTTGGCTCGGTTCGGCGCTCATCATCAAAAATCGATCGCTAAGTTCAGATTTCCTGTTCAGTTTGCCAGGCGCAAACGCGCCGTCAACGCGGGGTGGAGCAGTGGCAGCTCGTCGGGCTCATAACCCGAAGGTCGTTGGTTCGAGTCCAACCCCCGCTACCAATTCGCAACAGAAATCCCCCGGCCATGCCGGGGGTTTGTTTTGATGTCTTCTTCGGAGGTTGCTCACGATGAAACGGGACGATTATCTGGCCGATAAGGATGTGGCCGGCTTTGTGCAGTGGGCGAGCAATTTGGTGCGGGGCGAATGGGATATAGCACATCATTGGACCACTCAGGAAAGGTACGGAGGGATCTTCTCGTGCCGCAGTTTGTATGAGGCTTACCAGGGTTATAGCTGGCACCATCTCAAGATAAACGAAACGATGGCGCTCTTTGCCGGTTTCCGCAAGAAATTTGAGAACTTCGGTGCAATTGAAACCTTTGGCGATAAGGATGAGTTCCTCAAAATCGCCCGGATGATCGCCGTGGATTGGGGAGGCAGTAAACGCCTCAATCTGTGGTCATCTTCAAATTGGGGTATGGCACCTGCGAAGTTGCAAGAGCACATTGACGAAATCAGGCAAAAACTTGACCCGGCGAAGGCCGACACAAGAGACTTGCCGGTTTCTCTGCGTATGGGAGCTTGGTTTCAGCAAGATTTATTCGGCTCTGGTGCCTGACCTACCCATTTACGACAGCAGGGTCGCTTGCGCGTTGACGTGCCTCATACGCATATATCAGCAAGACAAATGTACGCGCATCGCCGGGGATGCACTTTCTTTCCCCGTTCCCGAGTGGCAACGTCAAAAGGGGCGCGGTCCCGACCGGTGCGCTGGGCACCGGATCAACCCTGGAGACTACGCAAAAGCTAATGTAAAGTGCGCTTGGCTGCTTCAGGGTTTACTAGAGCACCCAGGAGAATTTGTCGGCGTTCTCGAACATCGCCGCGTGGACGCTCTACAGTCAGCACTGTTCATGTTGGGGTACAAACAGCTCCAAAACGACGCCGTGATCAAACCCTGATGATGACTCTCTGACATCACCACGAAAGGTAAAACCCGGCAATCCGGTCCACAGGATTGCCGGGTTTTCACTGTTTGGGGCAAGTTTTTGTCGGCACTTCACGCCCCATGTTCTGTAAGCGCGCTAACTCGTTTCTATATCGGTAACGTGGCCGCCAACATTAGCATTCCATTCTTCGAGAGCGGCGATGACTGCTGCCGAGTGAAGACCGTGGAGACGGGGTCGCGGTGGGGTGAAGATGAACTCTCCCATAGGGCTGAGTTCCAACTTCCACTCAGTCTTACCGTGCCGGGCCAGAAATCTGAAGAAGAGATTCTCCAGCTCCGGCCCGGTCGCAGTGATGCTCAGATCGGCAGGGTTTATGACCAGCGCGTAGTCCTGCGCGATGCGTTTTCCCTCTGCGGTGGTCATGGTTTGTGCTCCTCTCCCGGCTGCCTTCAGATGACGCCCTTCCCGGCCAGCTCATGCAGCGTTTCCGGCGTCATTCCCAGCAGATCCCCATACACCAACTCGTTGTCATAACCCACGGGGACCGAACCCCGCCAGATCGTCCCCGGCGTTTCGGAAAACTTGGGAATGATGCCTACGCCGCGCACCGTCTTCTCCAGTTGATCGTCGTGCCATTCGACGTGGACGTTGCGGCTGCGGTAGTGCGGGTTCTCTGCCATCTCCTGGGCGTTCATGATCCGGCTGCATCCGACCTGCGCTGCGTTGAAGATGCGGACCACCTCGTCCACCGTCCGGTCTTCCACCCACCCGCGCAGGATGGCGTCGAACTCGATGCCTTCGGGCGAGTGGATTTCCCGCCGTGCCGAGGCCCATTTCGGGTCGTCTGGATTGAGTCCCAATACGCGGCAGACCCGGGCGTACACCGCCGGGCCCACGGCGGCTATTACGACCCAACCATCCTTCGCCTGGAAGGTGTCCCACGGCTGAGCGTTCCCGGCCTTGTTGCCGGCTCGTTCCCGCACCACTCCCAGCTCGTGGTAGGCCACCATGGTCCCCGACAGGATCCGGTGCACCGCCTCAAATTGGGCGAGATCGATAACCTGGCCCTGCCCCGTGCGCTGCGCGTGGATGTACGCAGCCAATGACGACCACAGGCAGAACAGGGCGGTGATGTAGTCGGCCGTCCAGGGCACCGCTCGGGTCGGTGGTTCCGGCTCCGGGTTGCCGATCAGGTTCATCATGCCGCCGAACGCCTGCGCGGTGAAGTCGTAGGAAGCCCGGCTCACGTATTCAGGGTCGCCGTCCTGACCGTAACCGGATACGTGGCAGATGACGATGCTTGGGTTGACGTCCAGCACGGCCGCATCGTCCAACCCCCACTTGTCGTAGGTGCGGGCTTTGGAACTCTCCATCCAGATATCGGCGCGTTGCAAGAGATTCAGGAAAATCCCGTGTCCCTCCGCAGTGCTGAAGTCCAGAGTGGTATGGAACATGTTGCGGTGGTCCTGAATCCAGGAACTGGCCACCGGAGTTCCGTCGGGCGCCTCGATGGGGAACTCGGCGTGCCTCCAATCTTCACCGCCGCCGGGTCGCTCGATGTGGATCACCTCGGCGCCCATGTCCGCCGCCATCCCCGCAGCAGAAGGCTCGGCCACGATGGTGCCCGTGGAAAGTATGCGCACGCCCTGCAGCGGACCGAACTGTTCAGGCACCAAAGTAGGTTCGGGTGGCCCCATTTACGCCTCCCTGGAGCGTGGCGTCGACACCAACGGCAGGGCTAAACCCGGTCAAATATCCACCGGCCAACCTCGAACACAAAGCCCGGAAGCAAGTCCTCCCCGGTCAACTGTGCCGGGTCTTCCATCACTTCCGACTCCGCCAACCCGGCCCGATAGACATATACCCGGCGGTTCGGCGGATCTATCAGCCAGCCCAGCAACGCGCCGTTCCGCATATACAGGCGCATCTTGTCGTGCAGGGGCGCCAGGTTATCGGTACCGGAACGGATTTCCATGACGAAATCGGGGCAGACCGCAATGGGCTCCCCGGCGACATGGCTGTGGCTTTCCCAGCGGTCTGCGGATGTCCAGGCGGCATCGGGAGCCACAACACCCCCGCTTCGCGGCATTCGATAAGCCGCAGTGGGACCGGTCGCCACTCCGCCGAAATCCATAGCCCATACGAACAAAGCGCTGCTGGCTGCGTTTTCGTGCATACTGCCGGGATAGTAGGTGGGCGCCATTATTATGATCTTTCCTTCGGGACTGAGCTCAAATTGCCACGGGCTTTGACTGTGGCGCCTCGTGAACTCCACAAACAGCTTTTCCAACTGGACGCCTGTCGCTGAACCCCCGAAGTCTGTGGGATCAATTACCAGGGCGCTATCTGGAGCTATGGCGCTTTGGGGTATGGTGGTCATATCCGCGCTCCATTCGCTGCTCGGCTCGGCGGCGCGTCAGTCCGCTGCCGCCGCGGCGCCCGATGCTTCCAGGCGGTGCACCACCTCGTAGGTGTGGAACTCGCCCGGGCCCAGCAGGAAGTCCGGCGGCCCGCCGGCGTGGGCGGAGCGGAAGGCGTCGCTTCGGGTCCAGGTGTGGTGGTCCTCCTCGGTCTCCCAGTGGGTGACCACCAGGAATTCCTCGTGCTCGGGGGTGTTGCGCATCTTCCACAGCTCGAAACTGATGAAGCCGGAATGGTCCTGCACGGCGCCCCGGGCCTTGAACATCTCTTCCAGGGTGTCGCCGAAGCCGGTCTTGACCTTGATGCGATTGGTGGCGATGAACATGTTGCCTCCTTGTGGTGGCGATGGTAGCGTCGTTCTAGCCGTCAGGATTGAGGTCCGCCAGCTGTGGCAAGGTCTCCGTTGCCAAGAGCTCCAGCGACCGCAGCCCTTTGGCCCGGTCGCTGCCCCAGTCGTGGCAGAGCATCAGCAGCGTGCCGAACCCGCCCGTGTCACTGTACAGATCTTGAATCTTCCCGGCGCATTCGTCCGGGTCGCCCACGATCCAGAAGTTATCCAGCATGTCCTCCGGCGTTAACGCGGAGTTAGGCAGGCCCGGGTCGGTCTTGATGCCATCCAAACCCCGCTGCCCGTGTCCCAGCAAGGGCACGAAATACTTGTCGAACGTGCGCGCCGGCGGGCCGTTCATCACATCCGACACCGCCTGCTCGGTGGTCTCGCCGACGTAGACCTCCCGGGCGATGCGCCACTGGTTCCGGGACACTTCCCGACCCGCGGCCTGCGCTCCCTTGGAGTACGCGGCCCAGTGGTTGGGCAAATGGGAAGTGTGCAGGAACAGCGTGCTCATGGGCCACCAGCCCATCTCGCCGGCGACTTCCAGGGTCGGCGACGACGGGCTGCTCCCGGCTACTGCTATGGGCGGGTGCGGCTTCTGGTAGGGTCGCATGTGGTAGGCCAGGCCCATTTCCGGGCGAGCTTCCGGCACCCGGACGGTGTAATACTCGCCCTCGTGGGCGAACCCTTTCGGGTCTTCCGTGGTCCACATCTTGAGGATGACGTTTGCCGCCTCGCGCATCCGGTCGCGTTGCTGTCCAGATTGCCGGTCCATGCCGAACATCTCGGAGTCAGTGGGCACACCGCCGGATCCGATTCCGAAGAAGAACCGCCCTCGCGCCAGGTGGTCGAGCATTGCCATTCGGTGCGCGATCATGATCGGGTCGTGAAACGCCAACAGCGATACGCCGGTGCCCATCACCAGGTTCGTGGTCACGCCCAACGCCCGAGCGATGAACAGGTCCGGAGCCGGCATGTTCTCCCACTCGGTGGTGAAGTGCTCGCCGATCCACGCTTCGGAGTAGCCCAGCTCATCAGCGTAGGCCATCAGCTCCAGGTCTTCGTCGTAGGTGTCCGCGTGCAAACGCCCCGGCGGGTGCAGCGGCATGTTGAACAGCCCGAGTTTCATGCTTGCGTACTCCGCTAGAGCGATTGAGCGACTTTGCCCAGCAGGTTGATTGTGTCCTCCATGTCCGCGGCCGGATCGTCGCCGGCCGTTACTGGAGTGACCAGCAGTTCGGAGATGCCCATATCCAGCATGGCCGCCATCCGCTCGCCCACGGTGTCGGCGTCGCCGGTCAGCACTGTAGCTTCGATCATGGCGTCGCTCCAGGTCTCCTCCGCCGCCTCCGGGTAGCCGGCGGCCGCCCACATACGCTGGTAGAAGGGCAGGCGCGGGTAGTTGGACAGCTGTTGCTGCACCGCCAGCCGGGTGGCGTCCGGGTTGTCGCTGATGCACACCGGGGCGTGGGCGATCAGCGGGGGAGTTTCCCGCCCGGCCTGGTCGGAGCCCCGTCGCATCGCCGGCAGCGCCTTGTCTCGCAGGTACACCGCCGGGCTGACCCAGCTGATGGCTCCATCGGCCAGCTCGCCGCACAACTCGTATGATCCTTCCTGAAGGGCGGATGCCATCACCGGGACGTCAACCGGCCTGGGGATGCTGGCATGAGCCGTGTATTCCCGGCCGTCGAAATCCACCACGCCCTCATGCAACAGTGCCCGCAGGATCTGCAGATACTCGCGGAGGTTGGTCAGAGGCGCGCTCAAGTTGAAACCGAACATCGAGCGCATGGTCGGGCGGTGGCTCGGGCCAACCCCCAGACGTAGCCGTCCGGGCGCCAGTTGGTCCAGCACCTGCACCTGTTGCGCCGCCACGATGGGATGCCGCGGATAGGTCGGGACGATGGACGTGCCGAACACGATGCTGTCGGTCTGCACGCCGGCGGCGGCAAAAAGCGTCAGGGCGTCGAGGCCGGTGCCGCCGGTGGTGAGCCAGGCGGCGTGGACGCCGGCTGTTTCCGCGCGACGCATGAGATCCAGGGACGCCTCGGCGTTGGGCGCTCCCGCATGGATGCCGATCCGTTTGGTGGGCATGGCAATACCTCGTTCCGGGGTTTCCGGGTTTGGCATTATCCTAACACCGGCCATGCAATTTGTAGAGGACGGGATTGTCGTCCCGTCCTCTTCGCAGCAGATGGGAATGGCGCTTGCCGATCATCCGATGCCGGGCGCGTAGTCCGTGCCAATGTGCCCCGTTTCCACGAACTCGGCGTATTCCTCCTCAGAGTATCCCAGCAATTCGCGATAAACGTATTCGTTGTCCTGACCGAACATAACTGGACCCCGTCGGATGCCCAGCGGCGTTTCCGACATCTTGTACAGCGGGCCGGGATACAGGTGCGTTCCGCAGTCCTCCTGGTACGCCTCGCGGAAGTACTCGCGGGACTGGATGTGCGGGTCGGAGAAAGCGTCGGCCTGGTTCATCACTATACCCGCGGGAATGCCGCGCTGTTGCAGCGCTTTCATTGCTGCTTCGGGTGAACGAACGCCGGTCCATTGCGCGATCACCGGATCGATGTCCGCTTGGCGGGCGTGCCTACCCTCCGCACTTGCCAGCTCCAAGTCATCCTTAAGATCCGCCGCGCCGATCAAGTCGCACAGAGCAAGCCACTGCTCGTTATCGTAGAGCGTAATCACCACCCACCGGTTATCGCCGGCGCACGGGTAGCAGTTCTGCAAAGCCCGCGGATGACGGTTGCCCAGCGTCCCGTGGGTGCGCCCGTTCATGGCGTAGTCCAGGTAATACTCTCCGAGGAACGGGAACACGTTCTCCGCCTGACCCAATTCCACCAGTTGCCCTTTCCCCGTGCGTTTCCGGTGCCGGAGCGCGGCCAACACCGCGAATGCGCCCTGCGCGCCGCCGGCGGCGTCGGACATCAGCACGGTGGTGTTGTACGAGGGGTCGGTGTCCTCATATCCCCGCAGCATGGTGTGTCCCACAACGCCCTCGATGTGCACGCCGTGGGCCCGGAAGTTGCGGTAGGGTCCGTCGCTGCCATAGGCCGGCATCCGCAGCATGATGATGTCGTCCTTGACCGCGCGCAGCGACTCGTAGGATATGCCCAGCTTTTCCATGGTCTCGGTGGGATTGTTCTCGATGAGCACGTCGCTGATGGTCACCAGACGGTCGAAGATCTCGCGCCCGCCGGGATCCAGCAGGTTCACGGTCATGCTCTTCTTGTTGCGGGCGTGGGAGTTGAACATGGGCGAGCGGTTGAAAGGGCGATTCCCCGGCACTCGTCCGGGGGTCCCGCCCGAGTACAGCGGCAGGTTGTCGATCTCCGCCTGGGAGAGGCGCGGGGCTGCGCCACGAGTCAGGGGCACGAAGGCCTTGGTGGACTCGACGCGGATCACCTCCGCGCCCAGATCCGCCAGGAACGAGCCGCAGTAGGGACCGGCCCAAACCACGGTGATTTCCAGGACTCGCAGCCCTTCCAGCGGGAGGCGAGGCATCTTAATCTTCCTCTGCGTGGTCCAGTAGCGCCCCGGTCTTTCGGAAACCGTCGATCTGCGCGTCCGAGAAGCCGAGTTCGTGCAGAACCTCTACTGTGTGCTGCCCCAACAATGGCGCCGTCCTACGCAACTGCCACGGCGAGCCGTTCATGATGAAGGGCCGTCCCGGATACCTCATGCGCCCTGCGGCCGGGTGATCGCCCTCGACAAACACGCCCCGAGAGTTGAACGACGGGTCCACGTCAAGATCCGCCATCGTGTTGATCGGGCCGGAGAGCACCCGGTTCTCCTGGGCGGCGCTCCATGCCGCGGCCCTGGTGCGTTCCAGAATCCACGGCAGGAAATGCTCCGACTCAAACTCCTCCTGCATTTCCGCGTTGCCCTGGGATGATGGGTCCTTCCATCGCTCTGTGCTCAATTCCGGCGGATTGCCCAGCATCGACACGGCTCTAGGGAAGTACATTCGGCTGCCGTTGATCTGAAAATATCCGTCCGAGCACGGATACACGGCGTTGGGGTAGCCGCCGGAGCCGCCGGAAGCCGGCCGGTGGCTGAGTTCGCCGGTGTACTGGTACGCCAACAGCGCGCTCTGCCGGCGGTCAACCGATCCCAGCTGCGTTTCCAGTATGGACACGTCGATGTGCTGCCCAATCGCTCCGTCCGCGTCGTCATCCATGTAGAAGGAACCGGCTAGCACCGCGCCCATGGTGGCCACCGCGGCCACTGCCCCGGCCTGATACAGCCCCACGTTCCCGCCCAGCTTCAGCGGCTCGCGGTCGGCGAGCCCGGTGGAGTGCATCTCTCCGCCCAAGCCGTAGAAAACGATCTCCGAGCCGCGATAGTCCCGGTAGGGTCCGGTTTGGCCGAAGTTCGAGATGCTGGTGTAAACGATGGAGGGGTTGATGCTGCTCAGGCGTTCGTAGCCGATACCCAACCGGTCGGCCACCCCCGGACGGTAGTTCTCAACGACGATGTCAGCCCACGAGGCTAGCTGCTCCACGATGTCGGCGGCTCCGCTCTCCTTCAGATCCACGGCGACGCCGCGCTTGTTGGTGTTCAGGTGCAGGAACTGGGCGCTTTTTTCCGGGTGAGGCTCGTCGCCTGGGTAAGGGCCCATGCGGCGTGATCCATCGCCGTCCGGCGGGCGTTCCACCTTAATCACGTCTGCGCCGTAGTCGGCCAAAAGCTTGGTGCAGTACGGCCCCGCCACGTAGTGGGTGAAATCCAGGACTTTCAGGCCGGTAAGGGCGCCTTCAGGCATATTTGTCATCTGCGAGTCCGTCGCGCCGGATGCGCTACCATTGCATAATTCGCGGTACCGGTCAACTTGGAAAGTAGTCCCCGCCCACGCCTGTTGTGTAGACTTGAACCAGTGATGCACACGGCGGTGCGGTGTCGGCGTCAGCGTGGCGCGAGATCATCGGCGGGCGGTACCGGACCACGGCGGCCCTTGGTAGGAAAACAAATGCGGACTTTTGAACTCGGCAAAATTTTGCCTTGTGCGCCGGACGAAGCATGGAACTCTGTGATCGATTTTCCGTCGCGCACGATCCATGGCCCGGCGTACCGCCGATCCGATCTGCCCGACGGCCAGGAACCCCGGCCGGGCAATCGCATCGAGCTGCAAATCGGACGTGACAAGTTCACCAGCCTGATGACTGTCGTCCAGGAGCCTCGGATGCTGAGTCACCGCACCGTCGGCCCCGGTTTCTCAGTGGAGTTTTCCTATTGGGTTCGGCCGTGCTCGGATGCAGACCCCGGGTACACCTCGGATGATGACGGCAATGCCTATCTCACTGTTCAGGCCGAATATGGCGGCTGGCTGGGGTCGCTGATCGCGCGGTTGCGACCCGGCGCTTGCCGCCGCTACGTGGCCGGCGAGCTGGCTGCCATCGATTCTGGGGCCAAGTCCGTGTTTGCGGAACCCGTAACCGACTGACGCCGGGAGACCGGCGCCTCCCACCGGAGCGACGACATGACCACCGGCAACGGTTTGCCCAATCCGCCATCCGCGCCCCGGCGCGCCCACACCGATACCATCCACGGCGACACCCGCGTCGACCCCTGGCACTGGCTCCGGGACCAGGACGACCCGGAGACCATGCCGTACCTGCGCGCCGAGAATGAGTACACAGAAGCCTTTCTGGCCCCTTTGGCCTCCTTGCAGGAACGGATCTACGAAGAGATCCGCGGACGCATTAAGGAAGACGACAACACCGTTCCCGAAAAGGAAGGCGACTTCTATTACTACGTCCGATTCGAAGAAGGCGGTCAGTACCCAATCTACTGTCGCCGTGTTGGCAGCCCAGACGGTCCAGAAGAAGTGCTGCTGGACGTGAATCTGCTGGCAGAAGGCCGCGATTACACCCGGGTCTCCGATTTCGAAAACAGCCCCGATCACCGTCTGGCGGCCTACGGCGTGGATTTCGATGGCTCCGAACAGTTCACCATCCGGGTGCTGAATTTGGAAACTGGCGAAACCCTGGCCGACGAGATTCCCAATACCTACTACGGCCTGGAATGGGCCAACGACAACCGGACCATCTACTACTCGGTTCTCGACGAGCACCACCGACCGGTCTACGTCTATCGCCACACCCTGGGCGCTGATCCCTCCGCGGACGAGCTGGTCTACCAGGAGGAGGACCCGCGCTTCTTTGCGGGTGTCGGCAAGTCCAACAGCGGTCGGTTCATCTACATCGGCGCCGGCGGCAACAACATGTCCGAGTGGCGGTTCCTGGATGCCAACGATCCGGGCGCTTTGCCAGTTTTAATCGAGCCACGATCCACCGACTTCGAATACGACGTGGTCGACCACAGCGAGCGCTTCTTCATCCGGCACAACGGCAAGGGCGCCCGGGACTTCATGCTGTCCACCGCTCCCATTGACAATCCCGGCTGGGATCAATGGTCCGATTTCATGGAGCACGAGCCCGGCCGTCCCATTCGGGGCATCCAGGCGTACCGCGACAACCTGGTCGTCGCCTGTCGCCAGGACGGCTTGCCTCAGGTCATGGTGCTCCGGCTTTCCGACGGGGACACCCACTTCATATCCGGTGTGGATGAGGACGACTTCGCCATGTCCGCTCGGGGCGGCCGCGAGTTCGACACCAGCACCCTGCGGTTCGGCTATACGTCGCTGAAGACCCCGGCGGCCGTGTATGACTACGACATGGCGACCCGGGAGCGCGTCCTGCGCAAGCAGCAGGAAATACCCTCCGGCTACGACGTAGGCCAATATGAGACCCGCCGCGTCTGGGCTACGGCCCGGGACGGCGTGGCGGTTCCCATCAGCTTGCTGAGACGCCGGGACACTCCGGTAGACGGCAGCGCTCCGCTGTATCTCTACGGTTACGGCAGCTATGGCCTGAACATGGACGCCAATTTCAGTGTCTCCGTGCTGAGCCTGGTCGAGCGCGGGTTTATCTTCGCCATCGCGCACATCCGGGGCGGCATGGAAATGGGCTGGGACTGGTACGAGAACGGCAAGCTGCTGAACAAGCGCAATACCTTCAACGACTTCATCGACTGTGCCGAGTACCTGGTCGCCGAGGGCTATACCAGCGCCGGCCGCATCGCCGCTGCTGGGGGCAGCGCCGGCGGGATGCTGATGGGGGCGATCATCAACGAACGGCCCGATCTGTTCGGCTGCGTGGCGGCCCACGTCCCCTTCGTCGACGTGCTGAACACCATGCTGGACGACACGCTCCCCCTCACCACGATGGAATACAACGAATGGGGCAATCCCAACGACGAAGAGTCCTACCGCTACATGCGCACCTATTCACCCTACGACAACGTGCGCGAGCAGGATTACCCGCCCATGCTGGTCACCGCCGGCATAAGCGATCCCCGGGTGACCTACTGGGAGCCGGCGAAATGGGTCGCCAAGCTGCGCACCATGCGCACCGACGACCGGCCGCTGCTCCTCAAGACCCACATGGACTCGGGCCACGCTGGCGCCTCCGGACGGTTCGAGCGGATCAAGGAAGTCGCCGAGGAATACGCGTTCGTCCTGCACGCGCTGGGCATGGCTGACCCTGTGGGCTGAAGCAGCTACAGCCCGATGAACCTCCGGGCATTCTCGCCCAGAATGCCCTCCACCTGTCCCGACGTTAGCGGAAGCGAAGCGAGGTAATCCGACTCGCTCCCCATGTCCACCAACGGATAATCGGTCCCGAAACAGACCTTGTGCGCGCCGTGCCTGCCGATGATCGCGGTGAGCGTCTCGGCGGTGAGTTCGCGGATCGACGGCGGCCAGGTAGTGTCCACCAGCACGTTTTCGTGACCCATCAACTCGCGTTCCGCCTCGTCCAGCATGTAGAACCCGCCCAGATGCAGGGCGATGACCTTCAGCCGCGGGAACCGGCGCACGACGTTCGCGATCCGCTCCGGCGCGGCGTAGAGCGGCGCATCGGCGCCCTGGTGGGGCAGGCGGCCGGCGTGGATGGACAGGGTCATGTCGTCGCCCAGTTCTTCGTAGACCGGGAACCACTGCGGATCATCGGGGTAGAACCCGTTGATCACCGGGTGCATCTTGATGCCTTTGACGCCGTTTTCACGCAGGTACCGGATCTCGCCGGCCTTGTCCGGCAGGTCCGGATGCACCGCTCCAAAGGGGACGAGGTTTTCGTCCGCTATGGATATGAGCCAATCATTGGCCCGTCGCACCTGGTCGGCTCGCGCCGCCACTCCCAACACGATGGACTTGTCGACGCCTGATGCCGCCATGTGCGCCTTGATGCCGTCTACGGTATTTACGGCGATGGCGGCAAATCCCAGTTCCGACTCCATGTTTTCCGCTACTGCGCCGGCGATCCGGTCGGGCCAGATGTGGGTATGAACGTCAACGCGCATGACTGCCTCCGTGACAGGGGTGAACTCTGACCGTGCTATTATAAATGCCGTCTCGCTTCCTCCAAGTTGTGGTGCCTTATGATCCGAGAAGCCATATCAACGGCAACGGCCGGCGAATCCCTGTCCATGGATGACGCCGTCACGGTTATGCGAGAGGTCATGGAGGGCGAGGTGACGCCGGCTCAGTTGGGTTCCTACCTTACCGCTCTCGCGCTCAAGGGCGAGACGCCCGAGGAAATCGCCGGCTTCGCCACCGTAATGCGCGACAAGGCCCTGCGCGTCGCGGTGGATGGTACCGCCATAGACACCTGCGGCACCGGCGGGGATCGGAAAGGCACCTTCAATATCTCAACCGCCGCGGCCTTCGTGGTTGCCGGCGCTGGCCTCACCGTCGCCAAACACGGTAACCGCGCCGCCTCCGGGGATTGCGGCAGCGCCGACGTGCTGGAAGCTCTGGGCGTCCGTATCGAGTTGCCGCCGGAGGCAGTGGAACGTTGCCTGCGCGAGATCGGCATCGGTTTCATGTTCGCGCCGGCGTACCATCCCGCCATGCGATACGCTGCGCCCGTCCGGCGGGAGATCGGCATCCGAACCGTGTTCAACGTCCTCGGCCCTATGACCAATCCGGCCGGCGTTCCCTGTCAGCTCATCGGTGTGGGCTACCCTGAGGTGGCTGAGAAGATGGCCGAAGCGCTGCGGCTTTTCGGCACCCACCACGCGATCATCGTCCACAGCGACGACGGGATGGATGAGCTGTCCCTGGGCAGCGACACCGCCGGCTGGGAGGTGCTGGATGGGGACATCCGCCCCTACGTGGTTCGCCCGCGCGACCTGGGACTCCCTCACGCCACGCCCGAAGACCTGCGCGGCGGCGACCCGGCGGCCAACGCCGAAACCATGCGCGCGATCCTGGCCGGTTCCGGGGGACCCGTTCGTGATGCCGTAGTGCTGAACAGCGGCGCGGCCCTGGTCGCCGGTGACGTAGCTTCCACCCTGGCCGAAGGCATTGAAATGGCTGCGGCTTCAATCGCAGACGGTCGGGCCGCCGAAAAGCTGGACGCCATGGTGTCGTTGACCCGCGAACTATCCCCTCCGGAGCAATAGAGGAGACGGCACATGCCAAGCATCCTGGACCGGATCGTCGCCAAAAAGCGTGAGGAACTCGCCGTTTCGATGGCCTCAACGCCGCTGTCGGCGCTGCGGAACGCCATAGCCGCACGACCGCCTGCCCTGGACTTTCCCGGCTCCCTGAAAGGCGACCGCATCAGCCTCATCGCCGAGGTCAAAAAAGCTTCCCCATCCAAGGGACTGCTCCGCGAGGATTTCCAGCCCACGGAACTTGCCGCAACCTACTCTGGCAACGGCGCCGCCGCAATTTCCGTTATCACCGACGCCCACTTCCTCGGCGAGTCGGCGCACCTGACCGCGGTTAAGGAAAGCGGCGCGTCGGGGTCCGCGCCCGTGCTGCGCAAGGACTTCCTGTTCGATCCCTACCAGGTGTACGAGGCCCGCGCCATCGGCGCAGATACCTACCTTCTTATCGTCGACATCCTATCCCCGTCGCAGCTTGCCGAGCTCATCCATCTCGGTTCCGAATTGGGGATGACGCCGCTGGTGGAGACCCACGACGCGGACGAGATCGCGACGGCTGTGGAGGCTGGAGCGCAGGTCATCGGCATCAACAACCGCGATCTGCATACCTTCGTTACCGACCTGGCAACTACGGAATCCCTGGCGCCGCTGATCCCTTCCGACAAGGTTATTGTCAGTGAAAGCAGCATCAGTACGCCCGCAGACCTGGCCCGGTTGGAACCCTATGGGATCAACGCGGTGCTCGTGGGTGAGGCTCTGGTGACCGCCGCCGATACCGCCGCCAAGGTGCGGTCCCTCACCGGCGCGCCCGTCCTTGCTTAGGTTGTCCGCAGTGGAGCGTACCACCGTCAAGATCTGCGGCGTCCGCAGGCTTGAGGATGCCCTGGTCGCGGCCGAGGCTGGCGCTGACTACTTCGGCATGGTTTTCGTCCCCGGCCGCCGGCGCCGCATCGAACCCGAAGCCGCGCGAATCATCACCGACGGCGTGCGCGATGGTGACCGGGAAACCCCCAAATCGGTGGGGCTCTTTGGCGACCAGCCTCTGGACGAGGTGTTGGAAACCATCGATACGGCGGGCTTGGACTACGTGCAACTGTGCGGCGACGAACCGCTGGATTACTGCCGTGCCGTGCTCCGTCATGCCGGCGTGATCAAGGTGCTCCACGTTTCCAACGACGACCGGCCCGACGCCGTGGCCGAATGGATCGACGCTTTTGCCGATGTCGGATGCACCGTTACCCTGGACAGCCAGGTTGCCGGACTGCACGGCGGTACCGGCCAGTCCTTCGACTGGACCATCGCCGCTCAACTAGCATCCAGCGGACGCCGCTTCCTCCTCGCCGGCGGGCTTACTCCCGAAAACGTCGCCGAGGCGGTTGCATCCATCAGTCCCTGGGGCGTGGATGTTTCCAGCGGCGTGGAAACGGATGGCGTGCAAGACCCCGACAAAATCCGCCAATTCGTAATCAACGCCCGCTGGCGTGCCTGAGACGCCAAACGTTTCAACCGGATTAATCCTAAGATCCTGACTATCCCGTTCATCCTGTTTATCCTGTGAATTAGTTCCACGCTTCAACCAAGTTGAGGATTGATAAGACTATGGCGATCGCTACCCACCATAACCTGCCCGACGAGCGGGGCCGGTTCGGCGACTTCGGCGGCAAGTTCGTGCCGGAAACCGTTATGGCTGCCCTCACAGAACTTGAAGATTCCTACCGTGCCGTCCAGGACGACGCCGGGTTCGCCGAGCAGCTCGACCACCTGATGACCAACTATGCCGGCCGCCCTACCGCCCTGTACTACGCCGAGAACCTGAGCCGCCACTGCGGCGGCGCTCGCATTTACCTCAAGCGAGAGGATCTGGCTCACACCGGCGCCCACAAGATCAACAACGCCCTCGGTCAGTGTCTGCTGGCCCAGCGCATGGGCAAGCAGCGCATCATCGCCGAGACCGGCGCCGGCCAACACGGCGTCGCCACCGCCACCGTCTGCGCGATGCTTGGGCTCCAGTGCATCGTTTACATGGGCTCCGAGGACACGGTGCGGCAGGCTCTGAACGTCTATCGCATGCGTCTCCTCGGCGCCGAGGTCATCGCCGTCGAATCCGGCACCCGCACCCTCAAGGACGCCATCAACGAGGCCATTCGCGACTGGGTCACCAACGTCGAAACTACGCACTACCTTATCGGCAGTGTGGTCGGGCCGCACCCGTATCCCATGCTGGTTCGCGATTTCCAGTCGGTCATCGGTCGGGAGGCTCGGCATCAGATCCTTGAAATGGAAGGGCGCTTGCCCGACGCCGTGGTCGCCTGCGTGGGCGGCGGCAGCAACGCCATCGGTACCTTCTACGAGTTCATCGGCGACGAGGACGTGCGCCTGATCGGCGTGGAGGCCGCCGGCGAGGGCGTGGAAACCGGCCGGCATTCGGCCACCCTGTCCGCCGGGCGTCCCGGAGTGCTGCACGGCTCGCTGTCCTACCTCCTTCAGGACGATAACGGGCAGATACAGGAGGCCCACAGCATCTCCGCCGGTTTGGACTACCCGGGCGTGGGGCCGGAGCACAGTTGGCTGAAAGCCACCGGTCGCGCCCAGTACCTGTCCATTACCGACGACGAGGCCCTGGAAGGCTTCCGTCTCCTCTGCCGCACGGAAGGCATCATTCCAGCCCTGGAATCCGCTCACGCCATCTACCACGTCGGCCGCATGGCTGCCGATATGCCGGCGGACGATATCATTGTGGTCTGCCTCAGTGGGCGCGGCGATAAGGACGTGCCCTCCATCGCCGAGCGCGAGGGCGTCGGTTTCTGACTAATCGGGAAGTGTCCGCTCTGCGGCCGCGGGAACTCGCTGCCTTGCTGGCGCTGGCGGCGGTAGCCTTGATGCTCTCCGCCTGCGCTTCGGAAGTATCCGAAACCGTCGAAACCGCTCGGCAGTTGGCCGGCGACGTTGCGCGCAATGCCGAGCGGTCAAGGGCTACTCCGGAGCAACTTGCATCGCTCGATGTGTCACCAGCCTCTCCAGAGGTTGAATCGCTGATCGTCGCATTGCGTGGCCTTCGCGTGGCTGCCCGCGGCAGCGAGATCGAATATGACCGCGATGACTGGGGCCGCTGGATTGACGCGGACCGGGATTGCCAGAACACCCGCGCCGAGGTGCTCATCGGTGAGAGCGTGGCCCCGGTGTCATTCGCGCCGGAAGACGATGGCGACAAGTGCCGCGTCATCGCCGGTCGGTGGGTAGGGCCCTGGACTGGCGAGGTGTTTACCGACGCTTCGGATGTCGACATTGACCACCATGTCCCTCTGGGCCACGCCCACGAATCCGGCGGCTGGAGCTGGGATGCCGAACGCAGACGCACCTACGCCAACGATCTGACCCATCCGGCGAGCCTCCAGGCCACCAGCGCGCCGGTCAACCGCTCCAAGGGCAAGCAACCGCCCGACGAGTGGCGACCCGACGAAGCTGCCAGCTGGTGCCGTTACGCCGCCGACTGGATCACCGTCAAGCAGAACTGGAAGTTGACCGTGACGCCGACCGAAGTCGACGCCCTGAAAGACATGCTCGCCACGTGCGACGACGCGTCCTCCTGGGGCCTATCCGGCGCTGGCGGCGGCTAAAGATTCAATCCCGCTATGCTATAATCCCCGATGCCCGTAGACATAATTTGCCGCCCCGAACTATTCGCATTGTTCGGGCTGAAAACGCTAAGGAGGCGAGCCATGGAGATGGGATTGGACGGCAAGGTAGCAATTGTCACCGGCGGCAGTGAAGGCATCGGAAAAGCGGCGGCCCAGCGCATGGCCGGCGAAGGGGCTAACGTGATTATCGTGGCCCGCCGACAGGACGTTCTGGATGCCGCGGCCGACGAGATACGCACCTTCACCGAAGGTGAGGTGCTTCCCCTCTCCGCCGATGTTACCGACAAGGACACTGCGGCCCGCGTGGTCAACACGGCCGTCGAGCGGTATGGTCGCGTCGACATCCTGGTGAACAACGCCGGCACCTCCATGGCCAAGGGCTTCGAGGATGTCAGCGACGACGACTGGGAGCTGGACTTCGAACTCAAGGTCTGGGGTGCGGTTCGTCTCATTCGGGCATCCATCCCTGAAATGCGCAAGGTCGGCGGCGGGCGCATCATCAACGTCACGAACCTGGGAGGCCGGACCCCCGGCGCCAACTCGATGCCCACGTCGATCTCCCGCGCTGCGGGTATCGCCATCACCAAGGGCCTGTCCAAGGACCTGGCCAGGGACAACATCCTCGTCAACACCGTGTGCATCGGCCTCATCAAGAGCGGCCAGCACCAGCGCCGTTACGATGCCCGCATCGTGAATGAGCCGGACCTGGACATGGATGACTTCTACGCCCAGTTGGCTTCCGGGCGCGGGGTGCCCCTGGGCCGCGTTGGCGAGGGCTCCGAGGCCGGCGACGTGATCGCGTTCCTCGCCTCCGAGCGCGCCAGCTACCTCACCGGCGTCGCGATCAACATCGACGGCGGAGCTTCCGCAGTAGTGTAGTTGTCCCCTTTTGAACCTGTATCCGCGGACAGGGAGAAGGAGTGAGTCATGGGTGACAATTTCAACGACAGTTTCGGCAGGTGGATTGTTCGTGGCATTGCAATTGGGATTGGCCTCACCATTGTCGTGGTGGTGCCGACCATCATATTTTGGATTGTGGTCTTCGCAATTCTCGGCAGCGTCGTGAGTAACTGGTAGTAGCGGAAACTTCCTCCAAAATGGCAACCTTTTACCCAGCGGAGATTACATCGTGACCGAATCATTTCGAGACGAATTTGAAGCGCCGAACCGGCTCCTGTTGGGCGCCGGGCCCTGCACCGTGCATCCCCGGGTCCTGCGCGCCATGACCCAGCCGGTGGTCGGGCATCTGGATCCCGTGTTCTTCCAGGTTATGGACGAAGTGTGCGAAATGCTGCGCCAGGTGTTCCACACCGGCAACACCGTTACCATGCCCATCTCCGCCACCGGAACCGGCGCAATGGAGACGGCCTGTGTCAACGTCATTGAACGGGGCGACACGGCCATCGTCTGCCGGAACGGCTACTTTGGAGTGCGCCTAGCCGACATCGCCCAGCGCTGCGGAGCGAACACGGTCATGGTCGATTCCCCCTGGGGCAAGCCCGCCGACCTCAATGCCCTCGAAGACGCCCTCAACGCCAACCCCGGCGCCAAGATGGTCGGCCTCGTCCACGCTGAGACTTCCACCGGGGCGATCACCCCTCTGACGGACGCTATAGACCTCGCTCACCGGCATGGCGCACTGGTTGTCGCCGACGCTGTCACCTCCCTGGGCAGCCATGATGTCCAGGTGGACGATTGGGACATCGACGTCTGCTACAGCGCCAGCCAGAAGTGCTTGGGCTCGCCTCCGGGTCTGGCCCCCATCAGCTTCGGCGAACGGGCCATGGACGTCATCAACAAACGCGACACCACCGTGGAAAGTTTCTACTTCAACCTCCAGGGCGTGGCTGAATACTGGAACGAGACCCAACGCGTTTACCACCACACCAGCCCCATCACTATGATCTATGCCATGCGCGAGTCCCTTCGGATGATGATGGAGGAGGGCCTCGACGAACAGCATGATCGCCACGCCAGGGTCGCCGCCGGCTTGCGCGCCGGCTTGACCGCCATGGGCCTGGAACTGGCAACCGATCCCAAGTACCAGCTCAACCCCATCACCGTGGTCAATGCTCCCGAAGGCGTCAACGAGGCCGACGTGCGCGCCCGTCTCCTGAACGATTTCAACATCGAGGTCAGCGGCGGTTTGGGCGAGTTCCGCGGCCGCGTCTGGCGCGTTGGCATGATGGGCAACGGCGCCCGCGAATCCAGCGTGCTGTCCCTCCTCTCAGCCCTTGAGGTCATCTTGGGCGACATGGACTACGAGGTGGCCTACGGAGCCAGCGTAGCGGCCGCCCAACGCAGCTTCGCCAGCCACGGCGACTGACCCGAATGGGCACCATCCATCGTCGGTAAACCAAGAGGGGCGCATCCGCGCCCCTGCTTTCTTTGACCGGAGGTTTAGGCCATGAAGGTCAAGTACTTTTCGGACACGGACACCCTGTATATCGAACTCTACCCTGCAGCAGTCGACGAAACCCGCGACTTGGACGAAGATACTCTATTGGATTTGGATGAAGCTGGCTGCCTGTGCGCCATCACCATCGAACACGCCAGCGCCCGGATGGACATCCCTGCGTTCTCGTTCGAACAGGTCCCGGCTCCTCAACGCTCCGCCTGATACGCCGCGTCCAGTATCTCCACCACGTGCATTACCCGTGCGTCGGAGCCGGCATCGCGCAGCCCCCGCTCCAGCTGGCTGATGCAGCCTGGGTTGGCGGACGCAATGACCTCCGCTCCCGTCGCCGTCGCGTTGCCGATCTTGCGTCGTTGCAATCGCCGCGACATGTCCCGCTGTATCAGGGAGTAGAACCCGGCCGAACCGCAGCACAGCGACGACTCCGCCATTTCCACCAGTTCCACCTCCGGGATTGCCCGCAGAACCTGGCGGGGCGCTTCCGTGATCCGCTGGGCGTGCGCCAAGTGGCAAGGGTCCTGCATGGTCACCCGCCAGGGCAGGGAACCCCGTGGCGGATCCAATGGCAGCTCGGCCAGGAACTCGGTGATGTCCCGCGTGTTCTGCGCGAACTCGTGCGCTGCCTCGGCGTAATCAGGGTCGTCGCGTAACAGGTCGCCGTACTCCTTCATCGAAGAGCCGCACCCGGCTGACGCCGTCATCACCACATCCACGCCAGCCTGTATGAACGCGTCGATATTCCTCCGGGCCATGCGCCTACCCAGCTCCAGATCGCCGGCGTGCAGGTTCAATGCGCCGCAACACCCTTGGGCTGACGGAACCGCGACGTCGCACCCATTTCGTTGCAATACTCGCACCGCCGCGCGCATGGCCTCGCCTTGCATCAGCGGCATGACGCAGCCGGACAGCAGGCCCACTGTTGCGCGCCTTTCACCCTGCGCCGGGAACACCGCGCTGCGAGGTCCAAAGAACTGCTGGCCCATAACCGGCATCTGCGCCTCCATCGCGGCGAGATCCCCTGGCAAAAGGCCGAGCACGCCGGACTTGCGGACCAACCGCTGCGCCCCGGATCGCTGGTATAGGCGCATCAGATGTCCGGCCAGGCGCAACCTGCCGCTGTGGGGCAAGGCGGCCCTCAGGAAGAACCTCGACAGCCGCCCCAGCTCGGGGCTTTGCAGGTTGTTGTCCTGAACCTGCGCCCGCGTGTGTTCCATCAACCGCCCATAGGGCACGCCCGACGGACAGACCGCCTCGCACGCGCGGCACTGCAAGCACAATTCCCAGTGAGACACCAGCCGCTCGCTGATGCCGGCGCGCCCTTCGTGTACCGCCTTCATCAGCGCGATACGGCCGCGTGGTGATTCCGTTTCCAGCCGAGTCTCGACGTAGGTTGGACACGCGCTCAGGCACAATCCGCAGTGCACGCACCGGTAGAGGTCCGCTTCGGCGGGAGCGTCCGGGCCGGCAAACGCGGGCCCATCGTTCAGCGAACCCTCGAAGGGCACTCCGTAGGGGAACCCGTGGCCGGCGTCAATCCCTCCGCCCATGTGCTGGCCGGTATCGGTATGCCGGTCCGGTGCGCTGACCATCACAGTCCTCCAACAAAGCGGCCCGGGTTCAGTATGTTCTGCGGATCGAATTGCCGCTTGAGCCGGTGCATGATCTGCATACCCGATGGTTCCGCTCCCCAAACGTCCACACGTGCTTTCGCGTCATCCGGACATCGCTCTACGACTGCCCCTCCACCCAACTCGGCCGCTGCGTGCTGGATGCTTCGCAACCCGGCAACCAAATCCTTTGGTTCCAATGACGCTGTATCATCCCACCAGAGCAGGCGGCCACCGCCGAACCCGACGTCCGCTACTACCGAAGGCGGCGGCCCGTGGCCCGGAGGCTCGTCTCCGAACGCCAGGATGTCCCGCAGTGCCGACGGTCGGGCATTTATTCGGACGCATATCGCGGGCGGGGAAGCGGGGCCGGCCGGCAGATCGGTGATAGCGCGAATCAGGCTCTCCGCCTCCTGTCCGGTAGCGATCTTCGTCGTCGCGGTGACCGGAGCCCACAGGCCCACAGTGTCCTCCACCCGCCGCTTCATCGACGCCGGTCTCCCTCCTTGAATGGCGACAGCGAGCGCCCTTCCGCCCATGGATGGAGCAATGCGTTCCGCTGCCCGGCCGGTCAGGACGTGCAATCCCAGGGGCGCGTAGTATTGGGTCTGCAAGTTTTGTGCTGCGTCAGCGGCGGCGTCCATCGCGTCGAACGCGGCCACGATAACGGCCCAATCCGCAGGCGCCGGCGCGAGCTTGAAAGTCGCTTCGGCAATCACCGCCAGCGTGCCCAGGGATCCCGTATAGAGACGGTTCAGGTCGTACCCAGTTACGTTTTTGACCACCTTGCCGCCGGCTTTGGTCTGGGTCCCGTCCGCGCCCACTACGTCGATCCCGATCAGCCAGTCCCGGGGCAGGCCGTAGGCCGATCGCAGCGGGCCGCTGATCCCGGTGGCCAGCGTGCCGCCCACCGTCGCCCGATCGCTCAACGGCGCCGCGATGGGCACGAACTTGCCGTCTTGCGCCAGTACCTCGTTCAGCTGGTCAAGAGTCACGCCGGCCTGCACGCTTACGGTCAGATCCGCCGGCTGAAAGTCAACCACACGGTTCAGGCCGGTCAGGTCGAGCGCGATGCCGGGCCGGGCCGGCGGATTGCCCATTTCCGAAAGTGTCCGCCCACCGAACGGATAAACGGCGACGCCGGCGCGGTAGGCCCAGGACATTACCTCGGCTACCCTGTCAGCATCGGCCGGCCGCGCGGCTGCCAATGGGACGAAGGAGCCGATAGCGTAATCGGACAGAATGTCGGCGGGCAGCGCCGAATTTTCGCCGACTATGGCGGCGAGTTGCGCGGCTACGTCGCTCATGGAATATTAGCGGCCCAACGCGAAAATACGTTGCAGCGGGTTCATGGGTTTCAAGGAGTAGCCTAGAAAGTCTTCTAGTTCCCGGCGTTTGAGTGTCAGCAGACCGGCAACGCTGCTGGTATCGTCCAGAATCCAGTCCGGTACATCGGTGCGCAGACTGCGTAGTTCCTGAGTTCCGGCGTTGACGACCACCTGATTCTCGCGCAATGCCCAGCACGATTCCGGGGGGTTGCGTCGTTTGCTGAATCGCTCTTTAGATACGAGGTTCTCCAGGAGGAGCTTGGGACGCTCAAAAGCCCTCTGTTGGTAATCTACCAGCGATGTTTGCTGACACCATTGGGGCAACGGCGCTCCGTCAGGTTTTGCTTCGTCGATAAGGACGCGCAGAACGCCCGACGAAAGTTCAAGCACATCGACGTCACCAGCATCCGCTCGGTCCAAGGCGTTAATGGCGGTTATGGATCGCCGCAGATATTCGTGATACAGAGACGTGGTGAGCCGGCCGCGAATGCTGGTGACCGACCGCTGCAATTGGTTGCGCTCTACAACACGATCTCCGGGCAAGTTGGTGCGAGTGTAAATCATTAGACAGCGTTTGACGATTTCTGTCTTGAAGTTACGTGCCTCGGCGTTCATTGATAGAGCAAAGCAAGGGTACTCGGTATCCGGGATTGAATCATCCTTGATGATTTCCTCACCGTTGCGGTTGAATCGATCTCGGGTGATGTCATCAAAGACAATGGGAAAACGACGGTACGATTGCTGTAGGCCGCGCAGATTGGAGCGGGTGAACTGGGCTGTCTCGACAATGCGGGGAAACTCGAACATTGAGGTCATCAAGGTTTCGATCAGGCTGGTCTTGCCGCAGTTGCTGGAGCCGTAAACTATGGCGAACATCGGGTGCTTGAACGAGAACATATCCTGTGTGAGTGCCGTGTTACGGAGCTCGCACAGCAATGGAGAAAAGTAAAACCAGCTCATAAACGTGAAGTAGTCGCGCTGTAGGCGGGGTACATCGCCAGCAAATCCCTTATTATAGTTGTCGAAAAATTCCAGCCAGCAAGCGGCGTCGCTACGCACGTCTGCCCAGTCGGGCATTAGGCTAATCAGTTTGTTCGACAGAGTCATGCTAGTGCGGTCTGGATTTATCGTCAGCCAGGTGTTCTCCTGTGTTCCGTTCTCTTCTGCCCGGGCCCGCGACACGCGAATCATCTGCCGGATGATGCGGGGATTGAAAGTGACATTGCCTGAACGGTCGGGTTTCAGGTCTGTGACAGTTTTCCGAATCGGCGGTTTGACGCGCTCGACCTTGCGCTCCATAACCGGGAAGGTTAGTTCTTCGGCAGCAGGAGCCGGTGGCGTGTAAATGGTAACTCCGGTTTCTCCTTCATCAGAGAGCGCTTCTTTCAGTGTCGGGATTTCCGCTAAGTCCAGGACAGGCGTTTGCTCGGTGCGCACTGGCAGACGACTGGTGGCCGTGTCTCTAACAGCTTCATATTGAGCCGCATAATGTTTCCAGGCCGCATCGTCGTCGTCGAATGCCAGTAGTGTCTCGGCCTGTTTGCCGGATAGCGCCTGCTCTGACAGATTGGCGGAACCTACGATAACACGCCGCCGGTTAGTGTCTGTGTCTTCCAGCAGGTAGATTTTAGCGTGGGCGATGGCGGCGTCCTTCACTACGTAAAGCCGGGTTTCTCCGGCCGCGACCGAGTTGAAAAGCGCTTGCCGTTTCCCGTCATCAAGGCCGGTCACAAGGGCCGAGTTGTGCTCCTCATCAATAACATGCTGGAATGACAGGACATCTTCGACCGTTCGATTGATGAGCCCTCCGTGGCCGTATATGACTTCCAGTTGTTCAAAACCGATTTCCTGAATGAGCCGGGTAATCATCGGGATGCTGACCGAATAGGTCAGCGCGCGTAGCGATGAAAACCCTCTGAACAGGTCCAAGGAAAAGGGCTCAACGTGATCAAATGATGCCTTGGCGACGTGTAGCCGGGTCAAAAGAGAACCGGGGTCGTCTAGCAACAACCCCGTTTGCCGGCTTCCTACAGAGGGTGACGATACATTATTTCGGCGACGCGGCGGCACGGTTGTCACGCATACATCCCGGCGGTGTGTGCCGCCGGGTGCGCCGCCGGTCGCCAGTAGCTACCGTCGGGGAAAATCTTGCCGGGATTCAGCCGATTTTCCGGCGCGAATGCTTCGCGTACCCGCTGCATGGCGGCCATGTCCGCATCCGTGTACACCAGTGGCATGAATTCCTTCTTCTCCAGGCCGATGCCATGCTCGCCGCTCAAGGTGCCTCCCAGCAGGGCACATTCTTCCATCAGTTCGGCCGCCGCTGCCATTGCGCTTTCCATAACGCCGGGCTCGCGGGCGTCGAACAACATGCAGGGATGCAGGTTGCCGTCGCCGGCGTGGAACACGTTGGCAATGGTGATCCCGTAGCGCTCGCTCACCTCGGTCACCTTCCGCAGCATTTGCGTCAGGCGGGTTCGCGGCACTACGCCGTCCACGAGGTAGTAGTTGGGGGCGATGGTTCCGAAAGCCCCGAAGGCCGTCTTGCGCCCCACCCACAGCCGTTCCCGCTCCGCGTCGTCCTCAGCGACCCGGACGTCGGCGGCGCCGGTATCCCAGAGCGCCGCTTCGACCTCGCCACTGACCTCGTCGACCTCTTCGTTCAGGCCCTCCAGTTCGATGAGCAGCACCGCGCCGGCGTCGTTGGGGTATCCGGCGTCGGTCACGTTCTGCACTGCTTTGATGCTCAGCGCGTCGATCATCTCCAGCGCGGCGGGGACGATCCCATGCCCGATCACCGCCGAC